>PMZT01000008.1 GCA_003170085.1 Planctomycetia bacterium
GCCGGCGACAACGCCCTGCTCGTCGCCTTCGACGCGCCCGACGCGCCCGGCCTTTTCGTCAGCGAGATCCGGGTGCAGGCGCTGAGCTGGATCGGCCAGCCGGTGACAATGTCACGGCCGCTCGAGGGCCGGGTGCGCTACCGCGATCCGCGCGTGCCGCTGGAGTTCATGCCGGAGGACGGCGGCACGGCCACCGTGAAGTTTGACCAGCCGCAACGCGGCCTCGCCCCCGGCCAGATCCTGGCCCTCTACGACGGCGAACGCCTGCTTGGCGGCGGCGTGTACGTGTGACCCTCGCCCTGAGCGGTCGACGGCCCGGCCGACGCGTCAGCGGGCCGTGGCCAGCGCGAGGCGCACGCCGAGGGCGAGCAGGATGACGCCCATGGTGCGCTCGAACCAGTGCCCGCAGCGCAGGAAACCCGCCCGCACCCGCACTTGGGAGAAGAAGAGCGACACCAGCATGAACCAGCCCGCGGTCACTAGAGCATTTTCGATTTAGATAGTCTCAGAGGCTTTGGTGTGCTACTGTGGCGGTCCATGGAGGAACACCCATGAGACCGCTCAGTGAGGATTTGCGACGTCGGATCATCAAAGCGCGCGAGGCTGGCGAGGGCACCGGCGAGGTGAGCGAACGCTTCCGCGTCAGCCGCAAGAGTGTCGCACGCTTCTGGAAGCTCTATTCGCTGAGCGGCCATGTGAAGCCAAAGCAAATCGGGGGTTACCGGCGCTCGAGGTTGGAAAAACACGAAGGGCAACTGAAGCGCTGGATCACCCAGAAAGCAGACATGACCCTGGTCGAGATGAAGGAGCGCTGCCTGGAGGAACTGGGTGTGCGCATCGGGATCAATGCCCTCTGGCACCGACTGGATCGTCTGGGCCTGAGCTATAAAAAAAACGACGCACGCCGCCGAGCAGGACCGGCCTGACGTGGCGGCGAAGCGGGCCGAGTGGCGCCAGCGTCAGCCGGAATGGGATCAGCGGCGCCTGGTGTTCATCGATGAAACGGCGCTCAATACGAAGATGGCCCGGCTCTATGGACGCAGTGCCAAAGGCCGACGTTGCGTGAGCGCGGTCCCTCATGGCCATTGGCAGACTTCGACGTTTATCGCCGCCCTGCGCTTCAATCGCATTGAGGCCCCATTCCTGATCGAAGGCTCGGCCAACATGGAAGTCTTCGTCGCCTACGTGGAGAAGGTGCTGTGCCCGGAACTGCAGGAGGCAGACGTCGTCATCCTCGACAACTTGTGCATCCACAAGGCACCGGCGGTTTCTCGGCTGATCGCGGCCCGAGGGGCGAGCGTTCGCTACCTGCCCGCCTACAGCCCGGACCTCACCCCCATCGAACAAGCCCTCGCCAAACTCAAAGCCCATCTGCGCGCCGCCGCCGCCCGCACGAGGCAGGCGCTGCTGGCGGCCACCGCCCGCAGCCTGGACCGCTTCACGCCGTCGCACTGCCAGGGCTTCTTTCGTCACGCCCGTTATGGGACTATCTAACTAGAAAGTGCTCTAGCACTACTCCGTTAAGTAATTGATTGCCGATCGTCGGCGGATCGGCATCGTGGGCGGGCATGATGACCGCCAAACAAGTCGCGGGGATTCGGCAGCAGTTGCGGGCGTTCGTGGAGAGCTTCGGCCCTGAACTGGGGCGCAGCGAGCGCCGGCACTGGTGCGGCAAGTATCTGGAGGGCCTGCTGCGGGAGGGGGAACGCAAATCCATCGAGCCGATGGCCGCCCGGGTGGGCGGGGACGACCAGGCCATGCAGCAGTTCGTCAACCAAAGCCCCTGGGATCACGAGGCGGTCTTGTTCGCCCTGCGCCGCCAGATGTTTGCGCGGCGGACGTCGGCGGAGGCCGTTTTGGTGCTGGATGACACCAGTCTGCCGAAACAGGGACGACATTCGGTCGGGGTCGCCCGGCAGTACTGCGGGGCCCTGGGCAAGATCGCCAACTGCCAGAGCGTGGTGACCTGGCATTGGGCGGGCCCGGCGGTCCATTGGCCGTTGGCCGCGCAGCTGTACCTGCCCAGTGTTTGGACCGAGGATCCGGCCCGGATGGCGCGGGCGGGCGTGCCGGCCGAAGCACAGCGTTTTCAGGAGAAGTGGCGGATCGGCCTGGCCCTGCTCGACGGGATGAAGCCGCAGCTGCCGGCCTATCGGGCGATCGTGTTCGACGCCGGCTATGGGGTGGTGTTGCCGTTGTTGGCGGAACTGGAAAAAAGGGGCGAACCGTATATCGCCCAGATCCCCAGCAACGTGGCGGCCTGGCCCGCCGACGCCGTGGCGACGCTGAAGGGCCCAGCCACGGGTCGTCCCCGCAAACATGCCCGGGTCAACGACCGGCGGATGCAGCCACTGCAGGCCATCGAGTGGCGCGACCGTTTGCTCACTGAGCCGCGGCGCTGGGCGACAGTGCGTCTGCCCCGGGCCGACGGCGCCTCAGTGCGGGCGGTGGCCTTGCGGGTGCAGGCCTCGCAGCGCCGGGTGCGGTTTCGCCAGCCCGGCGCGCCTCGCTGGTTGCTGCTCGAACAGCTCGGCGATTGCACGTTCAAGTATCACCTGTCCAATCTGCCGCCGGACACTCCGCTGGCCGAGTTGGTCCGCCTGGCGCACCAGCGCTGGACCATCGAGCAAGGCTACCAGCAATTGAAGGAGGAACTCGGGCTCGATCACTTCGA
>PMZT01000005.1 GCA_003170085.1 Planctomycetia bacterium
CGTATTCCCACTGGGCCTCGGTCGGCAGTCGGGCGGACCGGCCGGTCTTCGCGGACAGCTTTTCGCAAAACGCGATCGCATCGTGCCCGCTGATGTAGCTCGCCGCCAGGTCCTTGCCCTCTCGGCCGAAGCTCTTGCCCGCCCACGGCTCGGTCCCCATCACCGCCTTCCACTGCTCCTGCGTGACGAGGTTCACGCCCATGTAGAACGGCTGAGTGATCGTCACTTCGTGCTGGGTTTCGTCAGCCAGCCGATCGTCCTCGCGCTCGGGACTGCCCATCAGGAATTTGCCCGCGGGGATCAGCACGAGTTTCATCGTCACGCCATTGCCCAGGTCCAGCTCGATGTCGTGCGGACTGGCCGGCTGGCTGGTTGCCTGGGTGGTCGGGTCGGATGAACGCGAGGCGGGATTCGTAGGGATCATCGAAGCAATGACGGGCGGATTCGAGCCGGCTCGATGGTTCTCGCCAGACCCGCGTTCTTCGGACTTCTGGCACCCCGCCCACCCCACAAGCAGAACCGCCAGCACTGCTGTCATGACGATCGGCCTGTTCATGTCAAATCCCCGAGAAAGGAATCAGCCGCCAGCATCCTACACTTCCGCCGGCCGGACCTCAAGCGGAGAGAAGAGAAAGGATACCTGGCCAAGTCTGCGAAGCTCGGGTGGATGTCGCCTAATTCAGGGCCGTTCACGGCCCTTTCCGCGCCGAAGGCGCGTTTAGGCCCGGCCTTTCAGGCCGGGTTGCGATCCACAGCCCCTTAGGATTGACCGCGCTTTAGCGCGGTTCCCTCTGTAACAATGGCCTTAAGGCCAATACGGTTCAGTTAAGGTACATAAAACAAGCCTCCGATTGACGATAGAAGGAGTGTTCAAAGCGCCATCTATCGACTCGGAGGCTGAACCATGGAATCTATCGGTCAAGGAAGACCGTCGGGTCCAGCGAATTTTTGCTGGCCAAAGGAATCGGTTGTTCTGGAGGCGTTGACTCGGACGATTCGTCCGGAGCAGATCGACGCGGTGCTGGCGAGCAGCGGGCGGAAGAAACGACGGATTCGCCGGCTGCCGGCCGTCGCGGTCGTCTGGTTGGTGATCTGTTTTGGCGTGTGGTGTCAGGACAGCATCCCGACCATCTGGCGTCGGCTGGGCGGGACGTTGCGGGCCCTGTTCGCCGCGTTGGATCGGAAACGGCCGCCGGTCAGGTCGGCGTTCAGCCAGGCCCGCCAGCGGTTGGGCGCCGCCCCGATGCGCCGGCTGTTCCGGCTGGCGGCCCGGCCAATCGCCACCGGCCAGACCCTCGGGGCGTTTTACAAGGGCATGCGGATGAGAGCCATCGACGGCGTGCATCTGACGGCTATCGACACCCCGGCGAACGCCGCCGCGTTCGGCCGGCCCAGCACCAGCCGCAACGGCGAAGCGGTGGCCGGCGGCTACCCGCAGGTGTTGGTGGTCTACCTGTGCGAGACTGGAACGCACGCCATACAGGACCTGGTCATCCGCCCGTGCAACAGCAACGAAAAGCCCGCGGCCCGCTGGCTGCTCAAACAGGTCCCGCCTGGCGATCTGCTGCTGTGGGACAGCGGGTTTTACAGTTATAAGTTGCTGGCCCAAGCAATGGACCAGGGCGTTCACGTGCTCGGCCCGGTCCCGTCGGGCGTGGTGCTCCGGCCGATCAAGCGGCTGTCCGACGGATCGTATCTGGCCAAAATCTACCCGTCCCAATATGCCCGCGACAAAGACCGCGACGGCCGGACCGTGCGGGTCCTGGAATACACCTTCGACGACCCGGCCCGCACCGGGCACGGCAAGCGCCACCGGCTGGTCACCACGTTGCTGGACGAGAACGAATATCCGGCTCTCGAACTGATCTGCCTCTACCACGAACGATGGGAAATTGAAATTGCCAACGACGAATTGAAGACCCATCAACTGGCCCGGCTGGTGGACCTTCGCAGCCGCACGCCGGGCGGCGTCCGCCAGGAAATCTACGGCGTCCTGCTGGCCTATAATGCGGTGCGTGGCCTGATGCACGAGGCGGCGTTGGCCGAGCAGATCGACCCCCGCCGGCTGAGCTTCTTGGACTCGCTGCGGATCATCCGCGACACCGTGGCCGACATGCGCAACGCCCGCCCCGAGCAGTTGCCGATTCTTTATAAGGGCATGCTCACGCTGATCGGCCAATGCCGCCTGCCGCCCCGTGACGGCCGGATCAATCCGCGGGTAATCAAGCGGAAGATGTCCAAGTGGTTGAAAAAACGCCCGGAACACTATCGGCCTCCGCAACCGGCTAAGACTTTTGACAAGGCTGTCGTCATGCTTAACTGAACCGTATTGACCGTAACCCGCACTCCATAAGGCCCTGTCGCGGAATCTCACACGGTGATTCAACCGCGACGATGATTGCTCGTGTGGCACGCCCGCCCTCCGTGGCCGGCCGCACAGCAGCCGGTTTCCCGCCTCCGGCGGGACACTGCCGAGGGCGGCTGTGCCACATGCCAAGCAATCGCCCGCCGCTCCAGTGCGCGCCCCTGCCCGGCCCTTGTGGAATGTGCGGCAGGGGTTACAATACCTTTCATGGTTGCCCTGACGGAAACACCGCAACGGCTGCTGGACAGGATGGTCAGCCGCCGGACACCGCGGTGCAGCCTGGGCAGCCCGGGCCGCCGCAGCGCCCGGCCAGGCCGCCGAGAACGGCGAGACCGCCGGCGCCTGCTGAGCCTTCGGCTCCGCCGCCGCCCGACACCATGGCCGAACAGGGACAGGGATTCGGCTCGCTGGTCATCCGCGTGCAGCCGGCCGGCGCCGACGTGGTGATCGACGGCGAGCGGTGGCAGGGACCCGAGGGCTCCGAGCGCCTGGTGGTCCAGGTCTCCGAGGGCTCGCACCGGGTCGAGGTCCGCAAGGAAGGCTACGTGCCGTTCTCGACGACGGTGAAGGTCCGCAACGGCGAGACCGCGCCCGTCAACGTGAGCCTGCCTCCGAAGGGGCAGTAATCCGAGGTCGGTAGCCGGTTGCTCGCACGCCTTCCGGAGGACCGCCGTTCTCTCGATCTTCCTACTGGCCGCCGCGGCGTCGTCCGCGGCGGCCAGCCAGCAGCCGCCAGGGTAGACCCAGCCTGCTCCGGCGGGATCGCAAGAGCCGCGTTACTGCTGAGCCCGGCGGGCGCGCCATTCCGCTCCGCTCCGAGGCTCTCGCACCAGTGTCCCTCCGAGGGCTCCCGCACGTCCCAATCCGCTCCGCGTGGCCTCTCGATGGCGGGGCCGGCTCTGCCTTCAGGAACAGCCCCCAATCGGCCATGGCCGGCCGTGTTGCGGTAAGATCCGCAGACTGAACAGGTCATGAGAAAGAAGACATCACGACATCGAGCGGCCGGACCCGACATTCGCGCGCGGCGCTCGCACGCGTCGCCCGAGACGCGACCGAGCGCTGCTCGCTCCTTCGACTGGCCCCTGTTGCTCGTCTCATTGGTGCTGGTGTTCGCCGTGGTCTCGGCGTACTTCAACCTGGGCGAGAACGGCTTCCTGGGCCTTGATGATGGCGATTACGTGACCGACAACCGTCCGGTCCTGGGTGGCCTGTCGTGGAGTGGTGTCCAGTGGGCGATGACTTCGCGGCACGCGCAGAACTGGCACCCGCTCACCTGGCTGAGCCACATGGCCGACGTGAGTCTGTTTGGTGCCTGGGCGGGCGGCCACCATGACGTCAATCTCGGTTTCCACGTATTGAACACGCTTTTACTACTCTGGCTGCTTCGATACACAACCGGCCGGTTAGGACCAAGCGCATTCGTCGCGGCACTCTTCGCCTTGCATCCGCTCCATGTGGAGTCCGTCGCATGGATCGCCGAGCGGAAGGACGT
>PMZT01000042.1:0-15680 GCA_003170085.1 Planctomycetia bacterium
GAGTGGAAGCTCGTCTGGGCCGACGAGTTCGACTACGAGGGCCTGCCCGATCCGAAGAAGTGGGATTACGAAGAGGGCTTCGTCCGCAACAACGAGGCCCAATACTATACCCGCGCCCGCAAGGAGAATGCCCGCGTTGAGAACGGCATGCTGGTGATCGAGGGCCGCCACGAGAAGTTCGCGATCCCCCCAGGCGGCAGGGGCGGCGCCAAGCGCGAGGCCGATTACACCGCCGCCAGCCTGATCACCCGCCATAAGGCCGACTGGAAATTCGGCCGGATCGAGGCCCGCGCGAAGCTGCCCCAGGGCCAAGGCGTCTGGCCTGCCATCTGGATGCTCGGCACAAGCGAATCGAAGGTCGGCTGGCCGGCCTGTGGCGAGATCGACATCATGGAGTTCGTCGGCAAAATGCCGGGTTTCGTGCACGCCACCGTCCACTTCAAGAAGGACGGGAAGCACGCGTCCTCGGGCAGCAAGATCGCCGTGGACAAGCCGTGGGACAGCTTTCACGTCTACGCCGTGGAATGGTTCCCCGACCACATGGACTTCTACTTCGACGACCAGAAGTATCACACCTTCCCGCTCAGCCAGACCGACGAGAACGGCGACAACGCCTTCCGCAAGCCGGAGTATCTGATGATCAACCTGGCACTCGGCGGGAGTTGGGGCGGAAAGATCGACGACTCGATCTTCCCGCAGAAGTACCTGATCGATTACGTTCGCGTCTACCAGCGCCAGGAGGCGCCGGCGGGCAAGTAGGCGGGCGCGACGTGACGCCGCCGCCGGGCAGTGCAATGAGGAGGGCGGGACGATGGACAAGGTGTGGATCACATCGCTGGCCATAGCGGCGGCGCTGGCTGCCGCGGCCGAGGTGCGGGCTGCCGAGGCGACCGATCCGGCGGCGGCCGTCTTTGAGGCGCGGGTTTACCGCGATGCGTCGGGCGGCCAACTTGCGTATCAACTTATGAAGCCGGCGGATTACGACTCGGGCAAGAAGTATCCGCTGGTCGTTTTCCTGCACGGCTCGGGCGAGCGCGGAACGGATAACGCTGCGCAGCTCAAGAACGGCGTCAAGGAGTTCGTTGGCTCAGCCGAGGCACGGGCGAAGTACCCCTGTTTCGCCCTGGTTCCCCAGTGCCCGCCGGACGATAGTTGGAGCCCCCCCGCGTATCCGGAATCCGGCCCCACCGGCGCCTCGCGCAGGCTGCTCGATGTTATCCAGGCGTTGCAGAAGGAGTTCAGCATCGATGGCCAGCGGTTGTACATCGGCGGCCTGTCGATGGGCGGCTTTGGAACGTGGGATCTCATCTCGCGCTATCCCGAATACTTTGCGGCGGCCTTTCCCATCTGCGGTGGCGGACCGCAGCCCCGCGCGGCACTGGTGAAAGACATTCCGGTCTGGGTGTTCCAGGGCGGCGCCGACCCGACGGTTCTTCCGAAGCTGGCGCAGGAGATGGTGGCTGCCATCCAGAAGGCCGGCGGCAAGCCCAAGTACACGGAGTATCCCGGCGTGGGCCACAACAGTTGGACGAACGCATTCAAGGAGCCGGAACTCCTGCCGTGGCTGTTCGCCCAGAAACGGAGCGATCCCGGTTCGCTGAAGGCGGCCGCGCTTCCCCCGGCCGTCGCGCCGGCGGGATGGCCGGCCAAGGTGCCCTCGCAAGGCACCTGGAGCGGCACGGTGGCGGCAACCGCACAGAAGGTCCCGCGCCTGCTGGTGCAGGAGACGCAGTTCCGCCTCAAGCCTTCCGATACGGCCGGGGCCGACGCCAAGGCCCTTCTTGAGAAGGTGGCCGCCGGGCAACTCAAGGGCGCCTGCCAGGTGACCGGCACGGCCGTCTACGTCGAGAAGCGGCTGTGGATTCTTGTCGATAGCATGAAACCCATGGAGACGGCGAAATAGGTGTGACGGCGCCGCCTGGGCGTGGCCCGCCTCGTCGGGTCTTCGACGCGGCAGGGCGGTGAGGAGACGATCATGACAACCCCGTTGGTCTTCACGTTCATCCTTCTGGCGGCTGCGGCAGCGGCGGGTGCGGCTGACAATCCGGCCGAGCCGCCCGGCGCGAAACCCGGCGCCGCGGAGCAGGGCAAGGTGGCGCCCGCCCACGTCACCGCGCGCCAGATCGTCGAACGCATCAAGCAGAATGTCGGCTGCCCGTGGGCCGCTACCACGGTGGACACGTTCAAGGCCGGCAATCCCGATGTCGAGGTCGCCGGCGTGGCCGTCACGTTCATGGCCAGCCTGGACGTGCTCCAGCAGGCGGCCGCCGCGGGCAGGAACTTCGTCATCACGCACGAGCCCACTTTCTACAATCACTGGGACAAGACCGCCGGGCTCGAAGGCGACAAGGTGCTGGCCGAGAAGCAGGCGTTCATCGAGAAGCATGGCATGGTCGTGTGGCGATTCCACGATCATTGGCACGCCCGGAAGCCGGACGGGATCATCGAGGGCGTGGCCCGGAAACTCGGCTGGGAGAAGTGCCTCCGCCCGGGCGAGGCGGCCGTCTTCGACGTGCCCGAAACCACGCTGCAAGCCCTGGCCGGCGAGCTGAAGACGAAGCTCCACGCCTCGGTCGTCCGCGTGGTGGGCAAGCCGCCGATGAAGGTGTCGAAGGTGGCGATGTGCCCCGGGGCGGGCGGCTCGGCCGGGCAGATCAAGATGCTCCAGCGCGATGACGTCGACGTGGTGCTGGCGGGCGAAACGCCGGAGTGGGAGACCGTGGAGTACGTCCGCGACGCCGCTGCGGCCGGCAAATCGAAGGCGCTTGTCCTCCTGGGCCATGCGAATTCGGAAGAGGCCGGCATGGAGTACTGCGCGGAATGGCTCAAGGGGTTCGTAACGGAGGTGCCCATCCAGTTCATTGCCGCGGGCGATCCGTTCTGGTCGCCGAAATAGCGGAAATGAGGGAACTCCAGGTTCATCCATCGGGCGGCCCGTGCAGCGGGCGCCGAAGCTACCAGGGAGCATAAGCGCTATGAGCAACAAGATATGGCGAGACGTATGTGGCATGGCGGTTCTGGCGATCGGCGCCGCCGCGATCCTGGGTTCCGTCCCGGCCGGCGCCGGCGAACTCTGGGTTGATGCGAAGGCCGCCGCGGGGGGCAACGGCTCGTCGCAGACCCCGTACGCGACCGTCGGCGAGGCGGTCAAGGCCGCCAAGCCCGGCGACACGATCACCCTGCGCCAGGGCGTTTACCGTGAGGCGGTCACGCTGGGCGTTTCCGGCACGGCTGCGCAGCCGACCGTCCTTCGCGCCGCCGAGGGCCAGCGCGTGGTCCTCTCGGGTTTCGCCCCGGTCACCGGCTGGCGGCCCGAGGCCGGCGGCATCTACAGTGCGACCGTCGACGGCCCGATCCTCGCGCTCTACGTGGGCTACATGCCCCAGCCCGTGGCCCGCTGGCCCGATCTCGACCAGCCGATGCGGCCCCTCGGCAGTGTCGATGCCAAGGCCGCCACGTTTCAGGACGCCGCGGCGCTGCCCGACGTGCCCTGCCTCAGGGACCTGGCCGCCGCCCCGAAATCGGCCATGGCGTTCCTTTACGTCAGCCGCTCGAACGCTTATGGCACGGAGCCGATCACGAAGGTCGACCTGGCGACGCGCACCGTCAGCCTGGGCAAGTGGAACGCCCAGCTCACCGGCAAAGGAGACCGTTACCAGTTCGCCAACCATCACGGCCTGATCGGCAAGCCCGGCCAGTGGGCGTTCGAGAAGATCGACGACCGCCAGACCCGCGTGTACTTCCATCCCGCTGCCCCCGCCGACCTGGCCCGCACGCAGTACCCCAAGGCCGCTGTGGTTCTCAACGTGACGGGCGCGGGGAAGCAGACGGCCTCGAACATCCGGGTCGAGGGCCTCGAGATCTGCGGCGCCACCCGCGCCGGCCTTCAGGTGGGCGGTTGCGACAACGTGACCGTGACCCGCTGCATCGTCCATCACAACGCGAACAGCGGCGCGTCGTCGCGGCGGAGTAACCACGTGACGTTCAAGAACAACATCATCTTCGGCAACGCCTTCGGCCTGGGCGTCTGTTCCGGCCAGGACTGCCTGGTGGAGGGCAACGAGGTTTGCTTCAACGGGGGCGACGGCATCGACATCGCCGGCAACGTCTCGGGCCGGCCCGACGGCGAGCCTACCTCTTCCAACATCACCGTGCGCCGCAACTACGTTCACCACCACTACATGTTCAGCCATCCGGATAACATCCAGGTCTATCGATTCGTGAAGAACCTCGTCCTTGAAGACAACGTGCAACTCCTGGGCGGGCAGGGGCTTATGACCGAGGAGATCGACGGCGGCACCGTGCGCAACAGCATTATCGTGGGCACGGGGGCCAACGCCGTGATCTTCGGCCACGGGAACTCCAACGATTGGACGGTCGAGAACTCCGTCGTCGGCCTCGGCGGCTGGGGCCTCTTCCTCATGGACGGCAAGGACTACCGCTTCCAGAACAACATCTTCTGGAACGGCACGCTGGCCGAGATGGAGGCTCTGACCAGCGACTACAACCTCTTCAGCATGGCCCGGGATACGCACCCGATGTGCCTCGTGTCGAAGCCCAAGTGGACCCGGTTCCTGACCCCCGCCGAAGTGGCCGCGGCCACCGGGCAGGAGCAGCACTCGCAGCGGGCCGATGCGATGTTCCGCAGCGCCCCCGCCTGCCAGGCGATCGTGTCCACGAGTGAAATCAACACCCCCGACCGCGTGGCCATCCGCGTGGGCGCCGCCAACGTCAGCATGGCCGACTTCCAGGTGGGCGACCGGATCGAGATCAACGGCGACGGCCGCCTCCGCCGCGTCACGGCCGTCGGCACCGACAACCTCCAGTTCGATCCGCCGCTGCCGATTCGCACCTTCCGCGACGCCTTCGTGTGGAACTGGAAGAACGCCGCCGCCATCGTGCTCGACCTGCGGCCGCGCGACGGCAGCCCGGCCCTCACCGCCGGCCGCGACAAGAAACCCGTCGGGGCGAACCTCGACATCCCGGCCTTCCAGCGCGGCGATTTCTACGGCACCGGCAAGCGCGCCATCCCGGAGCTTCCGGAGGACCTGAAGGCGTCGATGCCCGATCCCAACAACTACTACGTTCCGCTCATGGGTTACTAATATGACAGTGCCAGATTCAAACAGAGCGCGGCGGGTCTCCGTACCCGCTGCGCAAAAAGGTAAGGTAGCGCTGTCCTACTGATCGCGTACCGCACGAAAGGAGATGTTGCATGTTGCCTCAAACGCTCATTCTGGTGTCCACCGCTGCGCTTGCCGGCCTTGTTCTGGCGGCTGCCGCCCGCGCCGCCGACCCGGCCGAGAAGCCGGCCACGAAGCCCGCGGCGCCGGTCGTCATCCTGAAGCTCGACGACGTTACCCGCGACGGTGCCCACGGCCAGGACCCGGTCTCGCCGCGCTGGCAGAAGTGCGTCGATTTTCTCGAAAAGGAGCACGTGAAGGCGTCGCTGGGCATCATCGGGTCCTCGCTTGAAGGCGATGCGCCGGCCTATTTCAAATGGATCAAGGATCTGAACGAAAAGGGGTCCTTCGAGTTCTGGAACCACTGTTATGAGAATGCGGCGGACCGGTTCAAGGGCACCTCGCTCGAGGAGCAGAAGGGGGCACTCGAGAAGACCCAGCGGCTGGCCCGCGAGAAGCTCGGGATCACGCTCAAGGCGTTCGGTGTGCATTGGAGTCCGACCGACGAAACGACCGAAGCGGCCCTTGCCGCTATCCCGGAGATCAAGATATGGTTCTTCGGCCCCGAAAACCCGAAAGGCAAGCAGGTCAGCCTGAAGCGTACTATCAACCTCGAGCAACCCACCTTCGTTCCGAATTTCGAGAAGGTCAAGGCCGATTTCGAGAAACGCGGGAAGGAACTGCCGTACCTTGTCCTCCAGGGCCATCCGAACCAGTGGGACGACAAGCGGTTCGAGGACTTTACCAAGATCGTGAACTTCCTTAAGGAGCAGGGTTGCCCGTTCATGACCGCCTCGGAGTACGTCGATTCAAAGGCCCCGCAGGCGAAGTAGCGGGGCGGCCACCCCAGGGAGGGTGGCGGTGGACGCCCGAGGCCCCTCGCGGCCGGTTTCGGGTTAAGCCTTTCGGCGAGTCTGTCGATAATCTAGATGCGGCTACACACAGTCTGGCGGGCCGGCAAACGTGTTTCCCCTTTGCGGCAGAGGGTGGTATGCCTCGTCTCCTTGAACGGCGGCGTCATAAACGGGAGTCCCTGACGTGTCCGGTGGTCCTCAAGGACCAGTCCGGTCGGACCGTCCTGAAGGGGCGCGCCGCCGATGTATCGCCCGGCGGTATCCGGGTCATCGGCGAGGGCGGCCTGCCGCTTCACGAGGGGCAGCCGGTCTGGGTCGAACTGACGCTGCCCACCGTGCGCGGTACCGGGCCGCGGACGCGGATCGTGAAGCTTCATGGCGAGGTTCGCCGCGTCAGCGTCATGGGCGAGTGGCGGAGCGTCATCGTCGTCATCTTCGAAAACGACTTCTCGAACCGCCTGCTCGACCCCACGCTGTAACCTACAGCCGGCCCAGCAATCGCAGCACCGCCTGAAGTACCGCAACGGCCAGCGCGGCGAACACGAGGTAGATCCCCACCGGCAGAAAATCCCGCACCTCGGTTGCGCGCACGATCTCGGCCAGCGTTGACGGCGTCGTGTGAATCCGGCCGCCGCCGGCTCGGACGATCGCCTCCAGGCGAGCTCGGTCAACGCCGAACCGCTCGTACTCGCGCTCCGGCAGACTTGGCACCGACAGCCGCGCGAGGCCCGCCGCCGCGTCCTTGCCGCGTACGGCTACGAGGGCGGTGCCGTGTCGAAGACCCGTCGAAGACCCGCCGTGGAGGGCCGTGGCGGGCGCGCGCGGGCTGGCAAGCCCCTCGTATATCCCCGGCGCCACTTGCGTCAACTCAACGCGACGAGTCTCCGCCGCCCAGGCGAAGACGGAGGCCGAGAACCCGCCGGCGAACCTCTCCAGCGCGCCCGTGCGGACCTCCACGCGGACCCGCCACGCGCCGTTGCGCTCGACCAGCCGGGCCGACCAGTCGGCGGGCTGCGGCTGCGCGGCCAGCCATGCGAGCACGTCGGCGATGTATCCGCCGAGGGCGTCCTTCTCGCCCCACGCCGGCGGCGCGGCGCCGGCGGGCCACGGCATCGCGGCCACCTTGCCGAGGCCCCGTTGCCACGCCGCAAGGAGCGGCGCCGCCGCGACACCGTTCGTAGCGGGCGCGGCCCAGAGGACGTCGGCGCCGGCCTTCGCGCCTGTCACGTTGAAGGCATCGACCGCGGGCAGCGGCGGGCCGAGGCCGGGCCAGATCGGTTCCGGCCGCACCCACCGTGCGGGCCGGGCCTGGCGGATAAGGCCCTCGCCGCGTGCCCACGCCAGGTCCTTGAGGAATGTTTCGGCGAGGTGCTCCAGGTCGCCGCCGGCGTACAGCCGTCCGCCCGTGTCGCGGGCGAGGCGGCCCAGGCGGTCGAGATCGGCGTCGGCGCCCGTGGCCACGGCCGAGATCGTTACGCGGTCGCGGCGGCAGCGGTCGGTGAGCGCGGCGATGTCGAAGTCCTGGCTGCGCCCGTCGGTAAGGAGCAGGATGTGGCGGCGAATCTTTGCGCTGGGCGGCGGGGCGAAGAGGTCCAGGGCCGCCGTTACCGCGGGCGTGAGGCGCGTGCCGCCGCCGGCCTCGACCGCCAGCAGGCGCTGCCGCAGCGCCTCCCACTGCGATATGGGGACGAGCGGCGAGACGATCATCGGCTCGCCGGCGAAGGCGATGACGGCCGCGCGGTCGGCGTCGGCGAGGGCCGCGCGAAGCTCGGTCACGGCAACCTTTGCGAGCGCCAGCTTCGTACGGGCGCCGAGGAGTTCGTTCATCGAGCCGCTGGAATCGAGGACGATCGCCATCTCCAGCGGCGGCCGCTCACCCGTGCGGCTGGTGACGGGCAGGACGGCCTCGAGGGGCGAGTCGCCGTAGCCGCCGGCGGCAAAGGCCGCGTCGCCGCCGAGGACCAGCAGGCCGAGTCCGCCGTCGGTGACCTGACGGGCGATCTCGGCGGCCGCGTCGCGCCCGATCGCCCATGCCGACACGTTGTCGAGCACGACCGCCGCGGTCGCGTCGAGCGGCACCGTGAGGTCCTGAATCGGCGCGGCGCGAAGCCGCACGTCGGCGGGCAGGCGGGCGCGCACCTGCTCCAGCAGGGCCGGCGGGCGGCCGTCGTGGAACCAGGCGACTTCGCGCGTGCCGCCCACCTGCACGAGGCACGAACCGCGATCGTTCTCGGGCCAGTCATCGGCGGGGGAGGTCACCTCGGCCCAGTAGCGGTAGATGCCGGCGGCAGGGGGCGCGTCCTCGAAAAGGAGCGTGGCGCCGGCCTCAGCGTCGATGGTGATCTTGCGCTCCCAGCGGGCCGCGGGGGCGCCGCCGGGGGCGGAGCGTTCCACGCGGACCGTGGCCGGGGCCGTGAGGGTGGCGGCCAGGCGGACCTCGACGGGCACGGTGGCGCCGGCCGGCACCTCGGCGGGCGACGAGACGGCGACGATGCGGACGTCGCGCGGCGCCAGCTTCGGCACGACCGCGTGGACCTGGATGCCGCGGGCGGCCAGGGCCTCGGCGGCGCGGACGGCGCTACCGCGGGTCTCGCGGGCGTCGGTGTAGAGGAGGGCCACGCCGCGGTCGGAGGGCATGGTTGCGGCGGCCTGCTCGAGCGCCGCCTGGATGTCGGTCTCCGGATGCCCGGCCTCGGCGGGGGGCGGGAAGGTGTCGGGCAGGGCGAGGCGTGCGGCACCGGGCGTGAAGGGCACGGCGACCACCGTCGCGCGGTCGTCAAAGCGTATAAGCCCCGCGTGGCCGGCGGGGAGGGCGGCGACGTACGGGGCGAGGGCGTCGGCCGCGGGATCGCGCGGCAGGGCGGCCGGGGGCGGCGCGCGGCGGGGCATCATGCTGGGCGAGACGTCCTCGAGGATAAGGACCGGGCACTGATCTTGGCGCGAGACGCGAACTTGCGGGCCGGCGATCGCCGCGATGAGCAGGAGCGCCGCCATCGCCGCCATGATGCCCCGTGCGGCGGCGCCGCTCGGGCGGGGCCGGGCGCGCCACACGAAATAGAAGAGGGCGGCCCATGCCGGCGCAAGGGCGGCGAGCACCCACGGGTTGGCGAGGCGCAGGAAATCCATCGCCCTGATTATAGAGGCTGCCGCGGCATTTGGGATGGCAGAATTTGGGGCGTACGTAACCGCTCAGTTAAGGGTGATGCCCGCCGCGGCGGGCGATGTTGGGTGGCCGTGCGCCCCGTCAACGCAAGCACGGCCACGCAAAAGCGCGAGGCCGTGCCACCCGCNNCCGCCGCGGCGGGTGCCACCCGCCATAGTGCCGGCAGGCGTATGACGGCTAATGCGGCACGTAGGTATCCAGCCACTGGAAGTTCAGCACGCGGGGGTGAATGAACCTGACGTTATTGATCGCGTTTGTCTGGGCCGAAGTGCTGTCGTAAGGGCAGTAGGCCAGCGAGGGGGATCGGTCGATGAGCGCCCAGAACCGGCGCGTCTTGACGACCCTCAGCGGCGCGGCGAGGTTGCCCGGCGAAGGCGGCACCACGAACTGGACCGAGCCGTAGACGGAGTAGGTATCGCTGCGGCAGGTCAGGATGTTCGTGAGGCGGGTGAACGGCTCTTCGCGACATTCGAGAGAGCCCATGGCCGTGCTGTAGGAAAGGATCGAATGGGGGGTGGCGCGCAACATCGCCGGCATATTCTCGGCCGGACTAATGAAGGGGCGATACGTTGCCGCCGGGAAATACACGTCCAGGTCGCCGGCGGTGAGTCCGAGCCCCGCTTCGACGGAACGCTTGGTGGCCGCCGTGGCCGTGTTCAGGTTGATCAGGCCGGCGACGCGGTTTTCCGGCCCGCCGTAGCGGCCGCCACTCTGGGGGCTCGCAATCGGATCCTGGCCGGTATCTGCCGGAAAGAAGGTCACCCCGGTGAGATCCGCGTATCCATCGCCGTCATTGTCAATGCCGTCGTTCCAGGGGCCGCCCACGGAGAAACACCATGCGGCGTTCGTGCGGCTGACGTTGAGCGTGGGAGGGGTCGCACTGCGGGTGATCGGCGCAGTCGTATCGGCCCAGTCCCACTTCTCGGTGGCCTCGGTCAGCGTTGGGTCGCTCGGGGTATCTTTAACTATGGAGCTGAGTCTCGCAAGGCGCGGCAGCCAAGGCCAATACCCCCCAGGCCCGGTCCCGCCGGCCATGCTGAAGCTGACCGAGGGGCAGAGGACCTGGTTCAGGTCGCCCACGCGCGGCAGGGCCTTGTAGTAGTACTGGCCCGTTACAGTGTCTTGGAATCTGCCGACGGGCGGAAAGCTGCCCGGGTTGCCGGCAGAGGCGGTCACATTGACATTGTAAGGAGCGGGGGGATTGCTCATGTTGCCGTTGATATTGGCGCTGTTGGGGAACCGGATCGGGATGAACCGGTCCGGGTGCGTAGACGTGCCCTGTGACGCCGCGGGATCGACGATCGGCATATCGGTGGTGCCCGCGGTCGTAATGAGCGTGGTCTGCCAGGACTGCTGAGGCGAGGCCTTCCAGTTCCGCACGTAGAGGATGCTGGGCGTACCATCCATGACGACGTCGGTTCCCGTGGGGCTAGCCGTGCGCCTGTCCATGTCAAAGCGGCACGGCCGATACATGAAGCGGGCCGAGGCGCTGCCGCAGGTGTCCCATATGGCCATGTCGCCGTCTACCTGGCGGATCCAATCCAGGATGAGGGTGTTGTTGACCCACCCGCCGGCGGTAGGGAGCATGGAGACGTTTTGGTACTCGATCTGTATGGTCTTGAGGTCGGCCGTGGGCGTCGGGGTCGTTGAAGTGGACGTGCCGGTGAGCGTCACCGAGTAGATGCCCCCCTGGCCCAGGACCGGTTTTGACGTGAGCATGAACGGGGAGGCGGTGGTGGCCAGCGTCAGGGTGGTATTCGCAGATGTCCTGAGGTTGACGGTCGAGGGCCAGGTGAAGCCGGTGGTGATCCCGGGCTTTTCACCCTTCCAGGGAAAACAGACCTGAATCTGGATCGTCACGATCTTCTGGTTTGCGGTATTCGTGACATAGGCAAAGCTGGCCTGATTGAAGATCGGCTGACGCCGGGCGCCCACGAAGACCATGCTATCGGAGGCTCTTGTGTAACGGGTGTACAGGTTCTGGACCGTGTCCGGAGCGCGGAAGGCATCGAGGTTGGCCAGGAACTGCGACATCTGGTTGGTCTCGCTGGCGAACACCCTGCAGTCGAGCAGGGTCTGGCGGATCGTCCTGGAATCCGTGATGGTGGCACTGGGCGCCACCGGATCGATGTTCAGGTCGGGTTTGTACATGGACCACCCCGCCTGGGCGGATGTGAAGCCGTTCGGCACAACCATAGCATGAGTTGCCCCGAAGTCGCCCCGGACCTGCGCGGTCCAGCCGACCGTGGTCGTGGTCATGCGGTTGTTCTGCTTGGTCTGGGTTGGAGTCGTTGCCGGCGTGCAATCGAAAGCCGTCGGGAAGGCCCGTTCGAGGCGGCTTTGCCAATAGGTGCCGCTCAGCTTGCGAAGCTCGAACTCCTCATCGAGGGTGTAGGGATGATCGGCCCCCCCCGTCCTATTGAGCCAACTCAGCCCGGCCGGCGGGGCGAGGGCGAGGCTGGGGTTTTCGATCAGGATTTCACCCACCCTGACGTTGGTCGGCCCGCCTATCGACGGCCATCGCCCGTAGTTGCTCGTGCCGTCGTAGACCAGGAGGGCCCTCCAGGTGGTCGGGTCTAAGGTGGTTCCCGACCAGGAGGGCTTGACGTCGCTTACGAAGAAGCCGAAACCCTGGGCCGAACTGTAGGACTGGCCGGTGGTGGCGACCCAACAATACGTGTTACCTGAGGCACCAAAGGTCGTGTCTCTGGCACCGTTGCCGTGGGCGTTCACGTTGATCATGGAAGCATGGTCGATGACCGTGACGCTGGCCCGGACGATGCCGTATTCGAACGGAGTTGCGAGGTCCGGGATCCAGACACCGTCACCGGCACTCGTGTAGTAACCGAGGTTCTGCGGGAGCGCGTCGCCCTGAGTGGTGTTGACGGCCCTGGTGCGCATCGCGATGCCGTAGCGCGTGTTGGAGGTATTGCCGGGGGTATCGAGGACTTGATAAGAGAAACAGAGGCCGCCGGGATCGGTCACGTTGTCCGTGAGGCGGGCCAGCCAGGGCCGGCAGGCGCTGGCGTTCGTCACACCCCCGTTCGGAAGGTCCCACAGCACGGTCGCGCCATTCTGGCCTGTGCTCGACTGGAGCGTGCCCGTCAGGAGCTTGCCCGTGTAGCCGCCGGTGGAGTTCAACTCCCACACCGACTGGACGAGGGAGTGGGAGACGTAGTCCACGGCGGCTTCGGCGGTCAGGTTCATCTGGGTCTGGAGGGCAAAGTTCTCGGCCGTGTTGCGGTCGATATTGCTCATGGTGACCATGGCAAGGCCTACGATCGCCAGGATGGCCAGAAGGCCCAGGACGACGATCAGGACAGAGCCTTCACCCTTCATGGTGCGCGTTCCCTTCTTCTGAGATTGACTGATTTCGTCGGGCGAGCGCCCCGAGCGACAGGCGCAGCGGCTCGCGAGGCACTCTCAGGCGGCCCGCGCCTGCCGCGAGGCCGCCGGCGCCTCACGGATCCTTGATCCAGAAAACCCCCTGCATGGCATAGCCGCGATAGCGGTTGACGTTCGACTGAAGGGGCGTCCTGTCGGCCGGATCATGAATGGCCATGGTCACGCGGACGGCGCGCGGCCAAGTGAGTTTCTGGCCCCCGGTCGTGGGATCGATCTTGCCATACGTCTTGTTCGTGTCGGTCGAGACGAGGGTGACCGAAGCCCCCACGCCTGTCCACGAGACGGCGCCGAACCAGTTGTCGATAGGCGTCGTGGGCGTGCCCGGATCGAACCACTCGACGAAGAACTCGCTCGTGCAGCAGGTTATGACGCGGTTCAGCCGGATCTGCACCGCCCCGGTGGGAGCTCCGAGGACGAACGGGGTGACCGTGAGCTGGCGATTCCTGGGTGCCGGGAAAAGCGTGGTGTTGGTGCGCGTCTGGGTCGCGGTCTGCAACTCCGAAAGCCAAGGCGCCAGGGCCGGGTCATGGTCATCGTCGGATGCTCCGGCGGCGCCGCTCGTTCCGATCAGCCATGCGGCGCGCATCAGGACGCCCTTGCGGTTATCCACATATACATTCGGCTCGGAGCCGCCGGGCTGGACATAGAGGAAGTTGGTGGGGGTGAGCACGTTGTTGGTGTACATGACCTCGGCGGCGCCCGACGCGGTGGCATTGGCCCCGCCGGAGGCGTTGTTCCACGGCGGGTTTGGCGATACCGAACGGAACTGGCCGATACTGACGAACTGGAGGGTGTCGCAGCCGTACCAGGACTCACAGTTGGCCAGCGCCGCTCCGGCGATGGTGATCGGCAGGGGCGGAGGAATCGTATTCGCCGGCTTCATGGTGCCACTCCTGTACGTTGCCAGCGTCGGGATGATAGTCGGGAAAGCCGCCAGGGGAGCATTGGTGCCGACGGCGGTCGTGACGTCGAAGTAGCCTTTGGCAATGCGCAGATAGCCTTCGCGCGTCAGACCGTTGAAATCGTTGTACAGGGTGTCGAACAAGGCCCGCTGCTGCTGGATCGCGAATTCCATGGCCTGGGCATCGCCGGCCGCCTGCGTGACGATCGCGAAGATCTGGACCACGCCCAGCATCATGACGGTCATCAAGGCGGTGGCCGTGATCAGTTCCACGAGCGTAAAGGCCTGCCTGGCTCGCGCGCGACCCGGCGGGAATGGATGAGGCGGACGCTTCACGGCTCAGTCTCCGATCAGAGTGTGAAAGACGGCGACGGCCTGTGGCAAGACCTTCCACTTGGCGGAACCGGTACCCACAGTGGGGGTGTAGAAGGTTGGCGGATTGTACACATTAGTGGAGCCAGTCCCGGGGCCACCTTTGGGTTCGGCGGTGGCGGCGGTCCCATCGAGCGGGAGGCACGGCAGACCCGGTGCGAGCCAGACCAGGGCGTGATGTTGGTACCAGAGGGGATCATTAGTCAGGTCGCTTGGGGAGGGTGAGGTGCTGCCATAGGTGATCGCGTCGATCATGTAGGCCTCGCCCCGGTAGGGGTTGGGGTCAATGATGAAGTCGCCCGCACCGACTTGGCTTGACGTCGCCGTCGCGGTGCCGGCGGTGTCGCCCCACGAGTAGTTGGTAGGGGGTAGGCCCCCGCCGTAGTAAGACCGGTAAACGACGATGGTGAGCCGGAAAGGGCCTATGCGAGGCGTCGATGAGAGCGTCGTGGCGTAGACAATCGCAAAGTAGTCGCCCAGGGACGGGTGGGGGGCAGGCGAGGGCGGCGGCGCCGATCCGACCAAGGTAGACGTGCCTACCTTGTACATGTGGCTGAACGAAGTAGTCGTACTGACGACGGTGCCCTGCTCGTACAGGAAGGAATAGGGGTTGTAGACCGAAAACTCGTCGGGCAGGGCGGGACCGTTGCCGACCGCAATGACATTGGTGAGTGGTACCGAAGTGGTTCCCAGGGTAGTGGAGGTGCCGCTGGAATTCGGGCAGTAGCGAATGCAAGCCACCACACCCCTACCAGTGCTATACGCGGTTCGCCGGGCGCGGAGGGTAGCCGCCACGTTACGCGCGCACATGGCGGAATGGGTGAGGTCGACGCTCCGCCGATTCTGATCGACCGAAATGGGGAAAACCGAGGCCACCATGGTCAGGCCGACGCCCAGAATACCCGCTGCCAGGAGAATCTCGGTCAGCGTAAAGCCGCGACGGCAACGATTCGACGGCATTCCCGGAGCCTCCTCGCCCTCGCCCTGTGCTCTGGTAACCGTGAACATTATAACGCCCGGGGGCGTGGTCAACAATGGGTAGTGCCCCGTCGCACGCAAAAAAGTGTGGGCACGCCGACCCACGACATAGCCGATGGCGTCAGCAAGGACGGGTAACCGCGGCGTGTCACGCTTCAGGACGCCGGGAGCGGTGGGAAACGTCCTGAATGCCAAGTGTCCCTATTGCCTTTATGGCCTCCAAAAGCACGCTGGGGGGCCTTGCCGACGCAAAAGCTACGCGGCGGGTACGGAGACCCGCCGCGCAAAACCTGGAAAGGTACGCTGTCGTATTACGCCTTCACGATCTTCGCTCGCCCCACCTTGACCGCGACGCAGGCGTTCCGGGTATCCACGACCAGCCGGCTGTGCTTGACGATCCAGGCGTAGTCGTAGCGGGAGTGGTTGGTCGAGATGATAACGGCGTCCTGCGCCGCCAGGAACGCAGGGGTCAGCTTCTGGCTGACCAGGCCGAGGTTATGCTCGCGCTGTTTCGGGGCCTTGGGAATGAAGGGGTCATTGTAAGCGACCTTGGCACCGAGTTCCTTGAGCCTCTCGATGATGACGATCGAGGGGCTCTCGCGCATGTCGTCCACGTCGGGCTTGTACGCCAGGCCCAGCACGCAGACCCTGGCCCCGTGGAGGGCCTTGCCGCGCTCGTTCAGGGCGACCATGAGCTTGGTGATGACGTACTCGGGCATCGAGGTGTTGATCTCGCCCGCCAACTCGATGAACCGCGTGGTGCAGCCGTAGGCCCGGGCCTTCCAGGTCAGGTAGAACGGGTCGATCGGAATGCAGTGGCCGCC
>PMZT01000042.1:15726-15892 GCA_003170085.1 Planctomycetia bacterium
CTCGTTCACCAGCGCGATGTTGATGCAACGGTAGATGTTCTCGGTGACCTTCGTGGCCTCGGCCACCTCGCAGCTCGAGACCGGGACCACGCGGTCCACGGCTGCGCCGTACAGCGCCACCGCAACCTGGAGGCTGGCCTTGTCCATGCCGCCGACCACCTTGGGG
>PMZT01000281.1 GCA_003170085.1 Planctomycetia bacterium
TCGGCCAGCCGCTGGATGGGGGCGCGGGAACGCTGCGCCTCGCCCACCATCCGCACGATGTGCGCGAGGAGCGTGTCGCGCCCCACGCGCTCGGCCGCCATCACGAAACCGCCCGTCTGGTTGACCGTGCCGCCGGTGACGGCGTCGCCCGCGTGTTTCTCGACGGGCATCGGCTCGCCGGTGACCATGGATTCGTCGATGGCGGTCGAGCCCTCGACGATGCGGCCGTCGGCGGGCACGCGCTCGCCGGGGCGAACGCGCAGGCGGTCGCCGGGGCGGATGTCGTCGAGCGGCACGTCGCGATCGGTGCCGTCGGCCTCGACCCGCCGCACCTCCTTGGGCGCAAGGCCGAGCAGCGCCCGAATCGCACCCGATGTGCGGGCGCGGGCTCGCAGTTCAAGCACCTGGCCCACGAGGACGAGCGTGGTGATGACCGCGGCGGCCTCGAAGTACACGCCCGGCTCGCCGCCGTGGCCGCGGAACGATTCCGGAAAGATCCTCGGCACAAGGGTGGCCACGACGCTGTACGCGTACGCGATACCCGTGCCGAACGCGATGAGCGTGAACATGTTGAGGCTGAGCGCCCGGAGCGACGCCCACGCCCGCCGGAAAAACACCCAGCCGCACCAGAGCACCACCGGCGTGGCCAGGGCGAACTGGATCCACTTGAGCGCCGCCGCCGGGACCGCGTGCTGCAGCGGCTGGCCCGGCACGAGGTCCGACATGCCGATGGCGGCCACCGGCAGGGTCAGCACGAGGCTGATCCAGAACCGGCGCGACATGTCGGCGAGTTCGGGGTTGGCCGCTTCCTCTCCGGGCATCGGCAGGGCGGTCTCGAGGGCCATGCCGCAGACGGGGCACGCGCCGGGGCCGTCCTGGCGGACATCGGGGTGCATCGGGCAGGTGTAGATGCCGACGGCGGACGAGGTGGGGACATCCCCGTTTTCGGAAAGGCCGGAGAAGGCGACCGTCCCCTTTTCGCCGGCCTCTTTTGTGCGGGCGGCATCGCCGGCCAGGAACTTTTTGGGATCGGCGCGGAAACTTTCGAGGCAACCGTCGCAGCAGAAATAGTACGCGCGACCCTGGAACTCGTACGGCCCGGCGGCGTCGGAAGGGGTAACGGTCATGCCGCAGACGGGATCTATGAACTCCTGCGGCGGGGCAGGCGTGCTCGTGTTGTCGCTCATGACGGGGCTCCCTCGATTCCCCATGCTACGGCGGGAGGCGCGCCGGCGTCAACCGGGAAAGGGGGCCGTTCCGGGCACGGCATACTGAATTGACTTCTCGCGGGCCGGTCGGGCGCCGCGGCCGAAGTAACCTGGCCGCAAACCACAAAGGGGAGGGATCTGAGAATCCTGTCGCCGGAATTACCCGATGGAGTAGCGTGTGGCGAACCGGGCGCCGCGGTTGCCGGCTAGCGGGAGCTATATCGGCTCACACACATGGGGTGGTGTTGGGATCGTCCGAATTCCGCCTCAGCAGGAGTCGAAGGTTCAATCGCGAGGTCACTTCTTCAGAATATGCTTGGCGTTGTTCAGGGCAAATCGTAGTGTCTGCCAGAAACTCCGGTTCTCGTTGCGAACGTAGACCAGGAAGAAAACAAACCCGAACCAGAGCGTAAACAGCGGGTTCGGAGGAAGGCGGATCAGCCACTTGATGAGCGGAAGCGTCGAGGGACAGAATACCCCGGTCTGGAAGAACTTCTGAAGGTTCTGCATCCTGCGGATGTCGGGCATGTTCAGGGGCGAGGAGACCAGCCGCGAGCGCGGCAGCGACATGAAATCGAAGTTCGGGTCGAGATAGCCCTTCTTGCGTGAGTAGTCGGCCAGCACCGTCCCCGGATATGGGTTGTAGACCGAGCAGAATGGATAGTCCGCCTTGACCCGGATGTTCATCTTCAGCGTCAGGAAGCAGTCGTCCAGCGTCTCATCGGGCAACCCCATCATGTTGAAGGTGCGGAACTTGATGCCGGCCGCGTGCAGGCGCTCCGCGGCCAGGTAGATTTCCTCGTCAGAGAGCCGCTTATTCAGTACCCGATTGCGGATGTCCTCGTTGCCGCTCTCGATGCCGAAGCACGCGGTGCAGCACCCGCCCGCCGCCAGCCGAGGCGCGTATTCCGGGTCGGCTGCGACCACATCCGCGCGGGCCTCGCAGATGAACGGCAGCCCCACCTCCTTCTTGTATACGCTCAGGAACTCATAGAGCCACTTGCGATTCACGCCGAACGTATCGTCGTAGAAGAGGATGGTCTTGGCCCCGTACTTGTCCCTGAGTTCCTTACACTCGGCCACCACGCTTTCGATGTGGCGGAACCGCACTGGTTTGCCCTTGCCCAGGTACAGCCGGCGCAGCGTGTCCTCCTGGCAGAACGAGCAGGAATAGGGACAGCCGCGGCTGGCGATCACGGAGCGCACGCTCTGGTCCGCGCGGCTGCCCAGGGTGGGATAGAGATTGCGGTCGGCAAAGGGAAGGGTGTCCAGGTCTTCCCGAAGGTTCCGCAGGGGGTGCGAGATCAACTGGCCGTTCCGCTTGAAGCACACGTTGGCGATGCCATCGAGGTCCTGGCCGGCCGCGATGCGGTCCAGAATATCCACCACGGCCTCCTCCCCCTGGCCGCGCACGGCGATGTCAACCGCCTCTTCCTCCGCGAACTTCTCGTAAAAGGTCGGATGGGGGCCGCCAAACAGGCTGCGGATCCCGTAGGCCTTCTTGACCTGCTGCGCCATCTCCATGGCCCACCAGTGACTTCCCGACATCACCGAGAACGCCACCAGGTCCGGCCGATACGATTCGATCGTCGGGGCAAACTCTTTGAGTTTCGCCCCGATCGACAGGCGGCAGTCGTGGCCGGCCTGTTTCACCGCGGCCGAAATGTACATCGGGCCAAGAAACTCATAGTCATGATTCTGAAGGAACAACATGCGAGCCATCGGCCACCTCACATCATCGGAAAACAGCCGTAACCGGCCCCCAGACCGGGAAACACCGCGCCAAACCGGAATACGATAACCCGCATGTCCCTGTCAAACGGGCGTCGGGGCCTTCAGCCGCAGCACCACGTGAAACCCATCGCCGTCGGCAGGATTCCAATCTCGAAGGCCCATCCCATGCCCGCGGACGTAGTCTGCGGTCTCAAAGCGATGCCTCTCCACTTCACAGAGCCCGGCTGCGGCGAACCGTTCGATCCACCACTCCTTGGGGTGGAGCGTCACGTGGTACACCGCCCCGGTCAGCGGATCGGCATCGGGGAACAGCGCCACCGAAGCCACGAAGATCCCGTCCGGTTCCAGGTGCCGGCGGATATTCTCGAACAGGTCCGGCACCCTGTCCTCCGGAATATGCTCCAACACTTCCCAGGCGGTGATGCAGTGGAAGCGGACGGGCGATGCGCCCCCGTTGAGGATCTGGAATGCGCGGGTGATGTCGCCGGTGAAAAGGTGATACGGGATCGTGTCCCACTCCGCGGCGCGAAGCTTCCGCGACACGTCCGATCCCTCGACCCCCACGGCGGCGTACCCGTCCTCGATCAGGCTCTTGACGAACCCGCCCCCCGAGCAGCCCAGGTCCAGCACCCGCAGATCCCGCCGATGCCGGAAATGATCGTAGAGTTTCAGGTTGAATCGCCGGTTGACGCTGTTGTCATACAAGGCCCCTCGCGGCCACTTGTGGTCCGCCGTGTCCGCCGCCACCGGAGCATCCGTTTGAAGCTCGAACGGCGACGTCTCCCCCCACCGCTGGAAGTACACCGCCTTCCAAATCCGCGACTCAGCCGGGTCTTGATACTTGGGCGATCGCGCCGATAGCAGAACGTTCGCCACCGCCAACATCCGGAAAAACACCCGGCTCAGCGGCGAGCGCGGGTGCTTGATACAGTACTCCTTCATCCACCTATAACGTCGGTACATGAATCGCGTAAGCATCTTCCGCACCTCGGCGGACGCTGAAGGCCACTGGAGTATTCTCCCGTCGGCCCGTTCACAAGCCTGCTACCGCACCCGCAGAGAGCGGGCCTGCTCCCGCATCCGTGTGGACGGATAGGATATATTCCCCCCCCGTAAAATACAAGCTAACTCCCGCACGAGCGCCGTCTATCACCTGACCCTCAGGCCGCGGGCGTGGTGGGAGAACCTGTTCCTGGAGCAGGGATTCCGCAACGTGTCGGACCACCCCTTTGAAACGGGCGACATGGTTCGCGGCCACGGCGAATCGTTCAAGGATTGGCACCCCGACGACGGCGGCGGGTTCCACCTGGTGCTTCAGAAGCCGCCGGAGGCTCGTGACGACCCCGTAACGTGATGATGCCCAAAACGCCGTTGTCGTTGCCCCCGGGCGGCAGGGTTGTCCCGCCGCCGGTCCACGATGTTCACGCCACGCACCGCGCCTCCACGGCCGTTGAAGGCAGCCCCCGGCCCCCGGCCAAGCACGCTGTTTTCGCCGGAACCACGGGCCTCTGGGGGCGCTTCACAGAGTATGCGTTGACTGGTCGCACGCCCGGCGGCGGAGCGCTGCCCCGACGGCCCGGGCGGGTGTTCGCGGCACGGCGGTTGCCGGGTGCCGCACGGAGAAGGGCAGCCCTGCTCGCGGAGACTCGACTATGCTTACCCGTCGCCATTTCCTCCAGGGGACCGCCACGGCGGCGGGCCTCCTCGTCCTCACGAGCACGTTCAAGGCCGGCGCCTATGCCGCCAACGAGAAGCTGAACGTGGCCTGCATCGGCGTGGGCGGGCGCGGCGGGGCGCACCTGGAGCCGGCGGCGACGGAGAATCTCGTGGCCCTGTGCGACGTCGATTCCCGTCACCTCGGCGGCGCTGCGGGCAAGAAGTACGGCCCTGAGAAGAAACCGTTCACCGGCAAGACCTTCAACGATTACCGCAAGATGTTCGACGAGATGGCCAAGGAGATCGACACCGTCTTCGTTGCCACGCCCGATCACACGCACTTTCCGGCGGCGATGCGGGCCATCGGCCTGGGCAAGAACGTGTACTGCGAGAAGCCGCTGACGCACGACGTCTGGGAAGCGCGGATCATTCGTGAAGCTGCGGCAAAGGCCAAGGTCGCCACGCAGATGGGCACGCAGATCCACGCCGAGGACAATTTCCGCCGCGTCGTCGAGCTGATCCGCGCCGGCGCGATCGGCACCGTCAAGAGCGCCCACGTCTGGTGCAGCCGCATGCCCGAGGGCGGCAGCTATTTCCCCGCCGAGGGGACCCCGCCGTCGACCCTCAACTACGACCTCTGGATCGGCCCGGCCCCGGAGCACCCGTACAATCCCAAGTACTTCGGCGGATGCCTCGCGTGGAACCGGTTCTGGGACTTCGGCTCCGGCCAGATCGGCGACATGGGCAGCCACCTCATGGACCTCGCCTACTGGGCCCTGGACCTCAGGTTCCCAACCTCCTGCAAGGCCGAGGGGACGCCCCTCAATCCGGACACGTGCCCGCAGTGGCTCTCGGCGAAGTGGCAGCACCCGAAGAACGACTGGCGGCCGGCCGTCGAAGTCACGTGGTACGACGGCGGCAAGAAGCCCGGCATGCCCTCCGAGATCTTCAACCGCGACAAGATGTTCCAGGGGAACCTCTTCGCCGGCGACAAAGGGTACCTCGTCGCCGACTACGGGTACCGCGACGTGCTCCTGCGCGGCGACATGACCCAGTACAAGGCCCCGAAGCCCGAGGACCTGATCCCGCCGTCGAAGGGCCACCACCAGGAGTGGATCCTGGCCGCCAAGGGCGACAAGAAGACCCTCTGCAACTTCGACTATTCCGGCGCCCTGATCGAGCACAACTTGCTCGCGCTCGTGGCGTATCGCGTCGGGAAGCCGCTCGAGTGGGACGCCGCGAACCTCAAGGCCACGAACGCGCCCGAAGCGGACGCGTTCATCACGAAGAAGTATAGGCAGGGGTGGACGCTGAACGGGTAAAGGCCAAGAGGCATTCACCGCAGAGATCACAGAGAACGCAGAGAACGGCGAAGATTCGGTCAACAACGGCACGGCTACGGCGAGAACAACGAACAGAGTCATCAGAGTTGTGTTTGCCCGTCTTGCCGCGACCACGAAACAGACAGAGGCCGGGAACCGCAAAGAACGCGAAGAACGCAAAGGAACGCAAGGATGGCGAAAAGGCAAGACGAGTCGGACGACGTTTGGCCCCTCGCGCAACAGAGGATCATGGACCGCTGCTGACTCTGTCATCTGTCCTCTCTGTTGACGTTGTTGACTTTGTTGGTGTTGTTGCCGTATGCCAATCCGTGCCGTTCTCTGCGTTCTCCGCGTTCTCTGCGGTGAACGCCTTTGCAGTCTTGCGGACGGCTAAACAATGAGACCAAGCTACCTCGCCCGCCTCTCGCCTGCCGCCCGCTGCTCCCTCGTGCGCCGGCTGCTCGCGTGGTTCCGCGGGACCCGCCGCGACCTGCCGTGGCGGCGAACGGCCGATCCGTACCGCATCTGGATCTGCGAGGTCATGCTCCAGCAGACGCAGATTGCCACGGTCATCCCGTACTACGAGCGGTTTCTCGCGAGGTTCCCGACCGTCGAGGCCCTCGCCAAGGCATCCGACCAGGCGGTTCTCAAGGTCTGGCAGGGCCTGGGGTACTATCGCCGCGCGATGAACCTGCATGCGGCCGCGCGGGCCGTCGTCCGCGACCATGGCGGCCGCGTGCCGGCCGATCCGGAGGCGTTCGCGGCGCTGCCCGGCGTCGGACGGTACACCGCGGGGGCGGTCCTTTCGATCGCGTTCGGCCGGCGGATGCCGTGCGTCGACGGCAACGGGGTCCGCGTGCTGGCGCGATGGTTCGCGATAAGGGAAGCGGTCACGAAGCCGAAGGTCGCGAGGCGCGTGTGGGAGGTCGCCGAGACGCTTGTGCCTGAGAACAAGGGCGAACGGAGAGCAGGGCCTCCGGTGAAACGTGTTGTTAACGTCGCCGTTCACTCCGCACTCCGCACTCCGCGCTCCGCACTTGCTTTACGCCTCCGCCGCCTCCAGCTTCCGCGCGTACTTGCGGCGCTCGTTCTCCGAGAGGTACCGCTTCCGGATGCGCGTGGCGGTCGGCGTGATCTCCACGAGCTCGTCGTTCTCGATGTATTCCAGGGCCCCCTCCAGCGACATCTTCCGCGGGGCCTTCAGGACCACCGTGAAGTCCTTCGACGAGGCCCGCATGTTCGACATGCGCTTGGCCCGGACGACGTTGACGCAGATATCGCCGTCCTTGCAGTGCTCGCCGACGACCTGCCCCTCGTAGACCTTGTCGCCGGGCTCGACGAACATGACGCCGCGGTCGGCGAACTGGTCGAGGGCATAGGCCGTGACCGAGCCGGTCTCCAGGGCGACCATGACGCCGTTCGTGCGGCCCGCGATGGAGCCGCGCACCTTGTCGTACTTGGCGAACGTGTGGTGCATGATCGCCTCGCC
>PMZT01000034.1 GCA_003170085.1 Planctomycetia bacterium
AGCAAGCTCGCCGGCTAAATGGGTGTGAGCCGCATTTTGCTTGAATCCCAGCCCCCCGCGCGTAGGCTCTCCGCTTCACTCGACGTGACCCCGTACATTCCACGCACGAAAGGGCAGGCCATGGCGAAGAAGGCGGCGAAGGCGGCAGGCACGGTCCCCGCGAAGGCGGCGGCCGGCGCGAAGAAGGTCCTCATGCTGGTCGGCGGCCCGTGGCACGCCAACGAGCGGGCCGGCGCGGTCCTCGAAAACGTCCTCAAGGCATGGGGCGGCAAGTGGCAGCTCACGGTCACGTTCGACCTCGACGCCCTGGCGTCGCTGCCGACGAGCGACTATGCGGCCGTCATCATCTACACGACCGGCTTCCGCGACGACCTCACGCCGCCGCGCGAGAAGGGCCTTCTCTCGTTCGTCAAGAACGGCGGCGGCCTCATCGGCGTCCACTCGGCGGCCGACTCGTTCCGTGCCAGCCGCGCGTACGTCGAGATGCTCAACGCCGAGTTCCTCACGCATCCGCACTTCCACGAGTTCCCGGTCACGATCGTCGATAAGTCGCATTACCTGACGGCCCGCATGCCCGATTTCACGATCCCCGACGAGATGTACCACCTCCAGAGCTACGACCCGTCGAAGTCGCACCTCCTGGCCGAGACGTTCTGGCAGGGCAAGAAGATGCCGATGGCCTTCGTCCGCCCGTACGGGAAGGGCCGCGTGGCGTACCTCGCGCTGGGGCATGACCTGAGGTCGTGGCGGCACCCGGAGTTCCAGAAGCTCATGCTGAGGGCCCTCGAGTGGACGACGGGCGCCGAGCTTCCGCGGGCGAGTAAGGTCGTCCGCTGCGGCCTCCTGGGGTACGGGCCGACGTTCAACATGGGCAAGGGCCACGGCGACTGGATCAACGCGACGCCGGGCCTGCGGACCGTGGCGGCCTGCGACATCGACCCCGCCCGCACGGCGGCGGCGAAGAAGGAACTGCCGGGCCTCCGCACCTTCGCGTCGCTCGATGCGATGCTGAAGATGAAGGACCTGGACCTTATCGTGAACATCCTGCCGCATCACCTTCACGCCGAGACGAGCCTGGCGGCCCTGCGTGCCGGCAAGCACGTGATCTCCGAAAAGCCGTTCTGCATCACGACCGCGGAGGCGACCGCGATGATCCGGGCGGCCCGCAAGTCGGGCGTGTGCCTCAGCGTGTTCCACAACCGCCGCTGGGACGGCGATTACCTGGCGATCCGCGACATCCTCGACCGGGGCCTCCTGGGCGACGTCTTCCAGATCGAGGCATTCACGGGCAACTACAGCCGCCCCGGCCCCTGGTGGCGGAGCGACAAGATGATCTCCGGCGGCGCGCTGTACGACTGGGGCGCGCACTTCACCGACTGGATTCTCAGGCTCGTCGATAAGCGCGTGACGCAGGTCACCGGGTTTTTCCACAAGCGCCTGTGGGGCCATGTGACGAATGAAGATGCGACGCAGGCGATCCTGCGCTTCGAGGGCGGCGAGGTGGCTGATCTCCAGCAGTCCAGCCTGGCGGCCGTCGCGAAGCCGAAGTGGCGGATCCTCGGCACCTTGGGCGGCCTGGTGGCCGACGGCGGCGAGACGATCGACGTCACCAGCTTCGCCTCGGGCGTCAGGTTCGAGGGCAAGGTCCCCGGCAAGCCGTCGTACGGCTGCGCCGAGTACTACCGCAACGTGGCCGACCACCTGCTGATGGGCGAACCGCTGGCGGTCACGGCCGAACAGGCCCGCGAGGTGATCGCCGTGATCGAGACCGCCGAACGCTCGAGCGCCGAGGGGCGCAGCCTGCCGTTGCCGGCGGAAGTGTACGAAGGCTAGTCGTTATGATATGTAGGGTGGTCGCCGTCGCCAACATGTAGGGTGGGTGCTATGCACCCACGCGGTTGCGCGGTCGCGCGGGGTGCGTATTCCCGCGTGGGTCCAGAGGACCCACCCTACATAAGTGTCGCCGCCTACTTGCCCGCCCCGCCGTACTGGAGCAGCAGGAACCCCTCGTCCTTGCGGTAGGGGTCGAGGGTGTTGATTACCGTCGTCAGGCCCCGCACCTCTCGCAAGCCAGGCATGTACCTTGCGGTCACGATCAGGTAGAACGGCCGGCCAGAAGCGATCAGGGCGTTCACGTCCTTCGCCTCCAGTAGCGACGGCATGGGCCGGGCCACGTAGAAGCGGACGGCGTTGTTCGGGCTGATGAAGGCGTAAAGCGGCGCATCGGCCGGCACTTTCCTGCATACGTCAGTCGAGTACTGTTTGGCCGGGAGCGACCGGTCGGTGGGGGCGAACAGCAGGCACCATCCGATGAGGAACACCCCGGCGAATGCCGCCGCGAGCGTTGTCAGGCCGAGGCCCGGCCGCCGCCGTGCCAGCACCCAGGCCGCCAGGCCGGCGACGATTCCCACGAGGCCCACGACGAGCACGGGCCCCAGAATCTCGGGCGTCGCAAACGGGGCGACCGCCTTGATTCCCTCGAACGCGGAGGGCCGCACACGCCACACGGCGTAGACGATCACGGCGCCGGCGCCCATCACGATCGACAGGATGGCGTGCAGCGGCAGCAGCCAACGGTCGCGCTGGGGTTCCGCGGGAGCGTCCCCCGGCAGCATCCGCCGCATGGCCATGCCCGTGAGGACCGCCGCCGCCGGCAGGAAGGGCAGGATGTAGTGGTCCTGCTTGCCCGCGGCCAGGCTGAATGAAACCAGTGTTGGCACAAGCCACGACGCCAGGAAGATGAGCCACGGACGGTCGGTGGCGACCTGGCGCAGGCGCTTCACGCCAAGGGCGACGCCGTACACGAAGAAGATTATCCACGGGGCCAGCAGGACCGGCAGCCGCGTCAGATAGAAGAAGACCGATTCGCCCTTGGTGTGTCCGTACTCGCCGAGGGACCGGCCGACGGATTCCATCCGCCAGATCTCGATGGCCTCGGAGACTTGCAGGAGCACGTAGATGGGCCACGGTAGCATGATGGCCAGGGCCACGACGCACGCGGCGACGATGCCGGCGAGGCACCAGAACCACTCCTTGCGGCCGCCCTCCCCAGGCCGGCGGGGTTTGACGAGTGGCGCGATCATGAGGAAGATCGCAGCCAGGCTCGGCCCCCAGAACACGAGTAAGGGGGCGGGCCCCTTGGCAAGCATGGCGAGGCCGCCGATCGCGCCCGAGACCACGAGCCATACGAATCGCCTCGGGCCGCGCGTCTCCACGGCCACCCAGAGGGCCGCGAGCGCCGCCGTCGAGTAGAACGTCATCGGCATGTCCGACAGCGCCTGCCGCGCGATCATCGCGAACCCGACGCTGGTCGCCAGCGCAAGCCCCGCCAGGAGGGCCGTCGGGCGGTCGGTCCAGCGCCGCACCAGCAGCAGGATCAGGAGCACCGTGCCGAGGGCCGCCACGGCGCTCGGGAACCGCGCGGTCCACTCGTCGACGCCGCCCGTCAGGTGCGCCAGGCAGGCCACGGTCCAGTAGGGGAGGGGCGTTTTGCGGAGGCGCGGCGAATCGCCGAAGTTCGGCACCAGCCAGGGGCTCGGCCGCGAGCCGTCGTCGACGACCGCCGGACGGTCAATATACATATTGCGTGATGTCTCTGCAAGCAGGGCCTCGTGGCTCTGGAGGGCCATGTCGTCGCCCAGGCGGAAGAAAAAGAGTCCGCCCATGAGGACCAGGAGGCCGAGGATCGCCGGCCACCAGCGCCCCTCGGGCGCGGCGGCGGGAACGACGGGGTTACTACTCATGCATTTCCTCCACAGCGGACGGATCCGCAACGATCAGCGTGAACCGGGACTTCTCTTCGGAAACCAATCGCAGGGGCCACCGGACCCTGGGTTGCAGCGTCGCGATCGTCGCCCGCTTCTGGAGCAGGCAGAACGTGCGGCGCGGGCGATTCAGCTCCGCCACGAGCACGTCTTCGCTGGGCGCCTCGGCGGGCGAACCGCCGAGCGTCGGGTAAAGCACCGGCTGCCCCCATAGATACCACGCAAAGGAGTACGGCTGGTACGGGTACGCGATGACGGCGTCGCCGGGGCCGAACGTTTGCTGCATGGCCAGGATTTCCGGCCGCGTGGTGTACCGGGTGTTGAGGCCCGCCGGGTCGGCCGAGAAAAAGCTGCATAGGCAACTCTGCATGAACAGGCCGATACAGCACGCAAGAAGCAGGGTGACGTGCCCTTCTGCTTGCCAGACCCCACGGCGAATCGTGGCGAGGTAGCCTGCCAAAAGGCCCAAGGCAAGCACGAGCAAGGCCAGGTCCCAGCGGACCAGATGTCCAGGGTGGGTCAGGACGTCAAACACCGACATCGCAATCGCCGCTGCGCCAGTCAAAATGAGCGTGACCACAAGCATCGTGCGAATGCGCCGGTCGGCGGCCGCCCCGGCGACCTTCTCCGTCATGTACGCGGCCGTGATGATCGCCAGCGGCGGAATCGCCGGGGCCACGTAGTGCAGCATGGCCGTCTTGAGGAGGCTGAAGACGCCCACGATAAGCAGCGGCCACACGAGGAGCAGGACGGTGGCGGAACTGTTCCCGCGGTCGCGCCAGATCTCGCGGCCGAAACGCACACACGCCCCCGGCAGGAAGATCGTCCACGGCAACAGGCCCGCCAGGACGATACCCACGAGCGTCCCCGGCGGCAGCTTCTGGCCCAACTCGCCGCTCGTCGCCCGTCCGAGATGCTGCCGGATGAAGAACTCGTACGCGAAGCCGGCGTGCTGGCCGTCGGCGGCCGCGGGGTAGCGGTAGTGCATGTACAGGAACCAAGGCGCCGCCACGGCCAGGGCGATGATCGTGCCCTCGAGCGGGCGGAGGCGCCAGAGGTCGCGCCAGCGGCCCGTCACGAGGACCGTTATGCCGACCGCGGCCGCCGGAAAGACCACGGCCTCCGGTCCCTTGGTCAGGAGGCCGAGACCGGCGGCAACGTAGAGCACCAGGACCCACACCCACGGCCGTCCGCGGCCGACGAGGAGGCGCAGAATCGCCAGGAGCATGGCCGTCATCAGGGCCACCAGCAGCGCGTCCATGCGGGCCATGTTCCCCATGGCCACCGCCAGCGGCGCCAGGGCCGTAATCAGCGCCGCCAGAAGGGCCGACCGGCCGGACCAGAGCGATCGGCCGATGGCGTAGATCAGCAGGACCGTCGCGATCTGCGCCAGCACCGATGGCAAGCGGGCCGCCAGGGCCGTCGGCCCGAGCACTTTCATCGCGGCGGCGGCGAGCCAGAAATAGAGCGGCGGCTTGTCCCAGTAAGCCAGGAGGTCGCCCTCGACGGGATCGTGCGGGTAATCGTGATGGAAGACGGCGGGCAGGTGCGGCACGAGCCAGTCGCCGCGTTCGGCCATGAGGCGGGCGATGAGGGCGCTGCGGGCCTCGTCCGGTTCCAGCAGGGCCGGGCGGTCCCACGGAATAGTTATCGGGCCGGCGGCGGCGATCGCCAGGAGGAGAAGCCACCCCGCCCAGCCATGCCCGGCTTTGCGCGCCGGCGGCGCTTGCGCCCCGTGCTGGCCGCCCGTCGCGCTCATGCCGGCCCGTCCTTGCGATGAATGCTCCGCACGTAGTAGATATGCTTGCCCTGCGATTCGTAATACGTGCGGACGATGACCTCGCCCAGCAGGCCCGTGATGAGAAAGAGGACGCTCAGCATCATCAGGAACACGCCGATGATCAGGAGCGGCCCACGTTTCTCGATGAGGTGGAAGGTATGCCAACCCTGGTTCAGTTTCTCGAAGAAGAGGAATGTCTCGATGCCTGCTCCCACGCCGAATGAGAGCAGCGTGGGCGCCGCCATGAAGTGCAGTGGCCGCGTGAAGTACCGGGTGAGGAACCGCACCAGCAGGAGGTCCATCATGACGCGGAAGGTGCGGCCGATGCCGTAGTTCGACTTGCCCTTGGGGCGCACGATGTTCTGGATCGGCACCTCGCAAATCTTCGCGCCCACCGCCGACGCCAGCGCCGGGATGAACCGGTGCAGCTCGCCGTACAGGCGGATGTGCTTCAGCAGGTCGCGCTTGTACACCTTGAACGTGGTGCCGAAGTCGTGGATATCGACGCCGCTCATCTTCTTCATCAGCCAGTTGGCGATGGCCGAGGGCAGGCGGCGGATGACGAAGTTATCGACGCGCCGCTTGCGCCAGCCGCTGACGAGGTCGTAACCGTCTTCCAGGGGTTTCAGCATCGCGGGAATGTCTTCCGGCGCGTGCTGGAGATCGCCGTCCATCGCGATGACGATGTCGCCCACGGCGTTGTCGAAGCCGGCCGCCAGCGCGGGCGTCTGGCCGAAGTTGCGGCGGAGTTCGATGAAGGTGACCCGCGCGTCGTTCTCGGCCAGGCGCCTCAGGATCTGCCCGGTCGAGTCTCGCGAGCCGTCGTCCACGAAAATCATCTCGTATGGTTTGCCGAGGGCGTCCATGACGGCCACGATGCGCTGGTACAATTCCTCGACGACCGCATCCTCGTTGTAGAAGGGCACGACGACGGAGTACGCCGGTGCCGGCTGCGCGGCGCGGCTGTCGCTCTCATTAGTCATGGCTCAGGTCCTTGTAAGTGGCCCAGGTCCAGCCCAGGTCGGCGGCGGCGCGGCGGACGCGCTCATCGCACACGGCCGCGAGCTCGCGCGGGCGGCTCTCGGTCAGCCGGCCCCCGCGCGGGCGCTTCACGTCGGGCAGCCCCGGATGGACCATCAGTTCGCCCGTGCCTTCCGGTGCGTTCTTCAGCAAATGCACAATGATCTCGGCCGACACGGCGCCGGTGGCGCGGATGCCGAAGAACCAGTCGGTCGTTGCCAGGCCCGCCTCGCCCGCGGCCTTCTGGCCGGCGAGGCCCCAGCGGCGGCCGATCCCGGCCCGGATCGCCTGCTTCAGCCCATCGACGACGCCCCACGGCAGCCACTGGCCGAGGTCCGCAAGACGCAGCTCCGCCGTCGTCCGGATGGCCCGTATGCCGTGTCGCCGGGCGAGCGCGATCACCGCCGGCCTGAGCGCCGGGTACAGGTGCACGTGCTTGTGGCCGTCCAAGTGCGACGGCTCGATGCCGTGGTCGCGCGCCCAGCGGACCTGGGCCTCCATCTCCTTTCCGGCGGCGGCAACGGCCGCGGCCGAGAAGCTCAGCCTCCGCAAAAGGGCGCCGAGCGACGACGGCAGGCGGCCCTCGCCGTCCAGCAGCGCCGCCACGTCGCTGCGCGGGGCGAGCGGCTCGCCTTCGAGCAGGTTCAGGTGGACGCCGATGGCGAGGTTCGGCGCCTCGCGGCGGGCACGCTCAAGGGCCTCGGCCGCGCCGGGCAGGTTCGTCATCAGCGTCGTGCTGGTGATGACGCCCTCGCGATGGCCCTGAAGGATGCCGCTGGTAACGGCCTCCGACCACCCAAAATCATCCGCATTGACGATCAGTCGCTTCATGGAATCCAGCGCCGCTCCCACCGGCCGGGCAAGAAAGGCATCCTATTCGACCGGTCGGGGCAAGTCAACCTGACGCCTGCCGCGGGAGAGACCGTTGCTGCTGAAACATATAGGCTACGCCGCCACCGATGAGAGTTCAGTGAGAGCCATTACGGGTCGCCCGCGCCTTCCCTGCCAGTGCGGAGTTGACCGCGGCGGCAACGGTCTCTAGGATGGCGCCCTGAGAATTGCGGAGGAAGACGATGGCGGAAGAGTTTTGGGCACTGATGGCCCGCTTTAACGTCAGCACGCCCTTTGAGGCCGTATGGGCGGCGGTGGGCCTGTTCGGCCAGGTCATGTTCTTCATGCGCTTCTTCATCCAGTGGATCGCCTCGGAGCGGAAGAAGCAGAGCGTCGTGCCGCTGGCGTTCTGGTACTTCAGCATCGCGGGCGGGGCGATCCTGCTGGCCTATGCCTGCTACAAGGCCGACATCGTGTTCATCCTGGGCCAGGGCGGCGGCCTGGTGATCTACGTCCGGAACCTGATGCTGATCCGGTCGCACAAGGCGCGGCTGGAGGAGTCGGCCCGTCCGCCCGCTCCGCCCGCTTGACACTCCCGCCGAGACCGCTAGACTAACCCGCTGCACTTACACCCGGATGGACACAGAGGAGGCGAGTCGATGGACCTTTTTGAGTATCGCCAGGGCCGGCTCTATTGCGAGCAGGTGCCGGTGGCCGACATCGCGCGCCGCTACGGCACGCCGCTGTTCATCTACAGCGCGGGGACGTTGCGGAACCACTTCCGCCGCCTGGCCGAGGCGTTCGCGCCGCTGAAGCCGCTCATCTGCTACTCGGTCAAGGTCTGCTCGAACGTTCACATCCTCGAGCTTCTGCGCGAGGAGGGCAGCGGCTTCGACCTCGTTTCCGGCGGCGAGTTGTACCGCGTTATCGAGGCCGGCGGCGACCCCGGCACGTGCTGTTACGCCGGCGTGGCGAAGACCGACGCCGAGATCCGCTTCGCCCTTGAGAAGGGCATCCGCATGTTTAATGTGGAGAGCGAGGCGGAGCTCCAGAACCTGGCGCGCCTTGCCGCCGATATGGGCCGGCGGCCGCGCGCCGCCCTCCGCGTGAACCCCGACGTCGATCCCAAGACCCACCGCTACATTGCCACGGGCAGGAAGGAGACGAAGTTCGGCGTCGACCTGGCGCGGGCCGAGCGGGTCTTCCGCGAGTTTGCGGCGTCGCCGGCCGCGGCCCATGTGGCGCTCACGGCCATCCACATTCACATCGGGTCGCAGATCACCACGGTCGAGCCGTACGTGGAGGCCGTGAACAAAGTGCTTGGGCTGGTGCGGTCGCTGCGCGCCGCGGGCCTTGAGATCACGGCGGTCGACTTCGGCGGCGGTTTTGCCGCTGATTACGAGGCCGGGCAGGCCCTCGACGCCGGCGTCTTTGCCGAGGCGCTCGTGCCGCTCCTGAGGAACGAGAACCTCGAGATCATCATGGAGCCCGGCCGCTTCATCGCCGGCAACTCGGGCATCCTTGTGACCGAGGTCCAGTACATCAAGGCCGGCGGCGACCGCACGTTCGTCCTCTGCGACAGCGGCATGCACCATCTGATCCGGCCCGCCTTGTACGGGTCGTACCATCACATCTGGCCGGTGGACCCCGGCGCGAAGTTCTCGCCCCGCCAGCGGACGCGCGACGAGGTGTTCAAGGGCATGGAACTCGTGGACGTGGTCGGGCCGATCTGCGAGTCGACCGACTTCTTCGCGAAGGACCGCCACCTGCCGCCCGTCAAGCGCGGCGACCTGCTGGCGGTCTTCAGCGCGGGCGCTTACGGCATGACGATGGCGTCGGAGTACAACTCGTTCCCGCGTCCGCCGGAGATCCTTGTCGAGGGCGCCGAGGTCCGCCTCATCCGCCGCCGCGGCACGTACGCCGACCTCGTGGCCCCGGAGAAAGATGTCTAAAGGATTTACCGCGGAAAACGACAAACCAAGGATTCACCGCAGAGGCGCAGAGAACGCAGAGAAAGACGGAAGACTGGGTAAAAACAAAAAGAGAACGCAGAGAAAAACAGAAGATTGGGTAAAGGCCCGAAAAACGGAAGACCGAGGAAAAAGCCGGAGGACTGAGGAAAGAGCAGGAAGAGGGGGACAGCACTATGCTCAGCAACCAGAGGACACACGAGGAATACAACCGCATTACGAAGGCGATCATTGGCGCGGCCGTGGCGGTACACAAGGAACTGGGGCCGGGACTGCTGGAATCGGCCTACGAGGCGTGCCTGGCCTACGAGCTCGCTCAACGCGGGCTGAAGGTCGAGCAACAGAAAGCGTTGCCTCTGAAGTACAGGGAAGTCTCGCTCGATTGCGGTTACCGCATGGACCTGCTCGTGGAAGAATGCGTGGTGGTGGAAGCGAAAGCCGTCGAGCAGACGCTGCCCATTCACGAAGCACAACTGCTCTCGTATCTGAAGCTATCGGGGTGTAAGGTGGGCTTGCTTATCAACTTCAACTCGAAGACGCTCACGGGCGGCATAAGGAGGCTGGTCAATGGACTCCCCGATTAGCCGATGTGCGCCGTCCCCGTTTCTTGTAACCCAGCATCCTCTTTCTCTGTTCCTTTTCTCCGCTTTCTCTGCGCTTGGTCTGTTGTGTTTTTTGTAACCCAGTCTCATCTTCTTCTGCGTTTTTCCTCTGCGTTCTCCGCGTCTCTGCGGTGAAATCTGTTGTCTTTGTCTTTTCCGTTTTACCCCAGTAGTCCGTTGTTTCTGTTTTTCTCTGCGTTCTCTGCGTCTCTGCGGTGAAATCCGTTGTCTTTTCCGTTTTTCACCAGTCCGTAAGTCGTTTCTGTTTTTCTCTGCGTCTCTGCGGTGAAATCTGTTGTCTTTTCCGTTTTGCCCCAGTAGTCCGTTGTTTTTGTTTTTCTCTGCGTTCTCTGCGTCTCTGCGGTGAAATCTTTTACTTCGCCGGCGGCAGGACGACCTCGAACTGGCTCGGCCCCTCGCGGCCCACGTGGACCTCGACCGTGGCCTTGCGCTTCCCCTGGTGCGCGGTGATCTTGTACTGCCCGAAGAACGCGCGGACGGTAACCTGCCCCTCGCCGTCGGTGCGGCCGGCGGCGTCGGTCCGCCACAGGTGGTTGATGAGCCGGTCGAGGACCTTGTAGGCGGGCTTGCTCGAGAGGTCGGCCCGCAGCAGCCCCGCGGGGGCGTTCTTCCACGCGAAGCGGTCCGAGAGATCCCACCACGTGATGCTGGCCACGCGCGGGTGCGCGAACGCGGCGGTGTAGAAGTGGCGCACGGCCTCGGCCTGCTCGGCCTCGCTCTCCTGGTCGCCCAGGATCGCGAGTTCTGAGACGTGTACGGGCAACTCCGCCGCCGCCGCCTCGGCCAGCTTCTTGCGGATGAGGTCCACGGGCCACGCGCCCTCGTATTGCTGGGCCGACGGGGCCACGCCGTCGAGCTTCACGTTGCCGCTGCGCATCCGCTGCGCAAGCTCCGCCAGCGCCGCCGTGTCCGGGCCGCTCACGAGCAGGTGGCCGCGCGGCTTGGTCTCGTGCGCCCAGCGGAGCGGCTCCGCCGGATCCACGGTGGCCGGGCCGACGTGCATCTCGGCGCGCGGCTGATGAACGACGTCCCACCACTCGACCGTGTCGCGATAGCGGTCCACGATCTGCCGCACGTGCGTCTCCAGCGCGCTCGAGGCCTGGCTGGGCGCGAGGTCCTCCAGCCACCGCGGGAAGGTCTCGCTCCAGACCACCGGGTGGACCCGCACCTGGATGTGGTTCTCCTGGCACCAGTGCAGGGCGTTATCGATCGGTTCGAACTCGTCGCGGTTGCGGAACTTCTCAAGCACCGACCAGTACGTTGGCACCACCGCCAGGTTGAAAAGGTCGCGGAACCGCCGCTCGTACAGGGCGTTCTTCTTCGCGTCCTCCCACCGGCCCAGCGCGAACAGGTTGCAGCCGAAGAGGAAGTCGTGGCGGGTCTGAACGATCTCGACGTCGGCGTCGGGCACCAGGCCGCCCTCGGCGTCGCGCACTCGCACCGTGACGTCGCGCTGACGCCAGTTGCGGATGTCGTTCTCGAACCGCGCCACCTGCACGCGCTCGGTCTCCACGCGGGCCGCCAGTTGGCGGGCCTGCGCCAGGAGCTCGGCCATGCTCAGAATCGACGCAGCCACCTCGCGCCGCGTGGCCGCCTCGCCGCCCAGCATCTCCCACACGCGGTGCGCGCGAACCACCGCCGTGCCCATCTTCTCGGCGTCGGCCGCCAGGACCTCCGAGAAGCTGCGCGACGCCAGCACGGCTGCGCGGTGGGCCTCGTGCAGGGCCTCGAAGTCCCACTCGTCGTTGCCCGCCTCGCGCCAGAAGACGGCCATGGCCTCGAGGAACTTCAGGCCCTGCGCCCGGGCGCCCTCGTACTCGGCGAAGGTCACGTAGCCCTCGGGCATCACCGCCAGGCGCCGGATCGACGTGGCCAGCTCGCCCTGGAACTGCGCGATCTCGGCGGTCAGGAAAACCGTGGCGTCGGCCCGTTCGCCCATCGTGCTGGGCTCCGACAGGCCGCACAGCCGGTGGAACGGTTCCGGCGCCGCCGCCTGCTGCCGCACGTCAACCGGCTGGTCCTTGGCGTCGGCCAGGCGGACGCTCATCGCCCACGCCCCGCCGTAGTTCACTATGCGTACGAGCATCCGGTGCCAGCCCTTCGTAAGGTGCACCGGCACGTTGTCCTGGTCGGCCTGCCACGCGCGGTGCGTGTCGTTACGGTGGACGACCCGGCCGTCGATCTCGATGCGCACGGCGTCGTCGCTGCCCACGCGGAGGCGGTAGGTGGCGTCGGCCGGGATCTCGAAGTACGTGTGGAAGAGCGCCACGCCGACGTCGGTCTTCGGGTAGAGGGCCACGATGTCGAGCCGGCCGCCCGGCTCGGTCTCGACCGGCAGCCAGACCTTGCCCGCGGCAAAAAGGCCGGGATAGGCGGCGAAGTCGGGCCCTAGGTCCGGCTTATCGAGCTGCGCGCCCTCGAGCGGCCCGCACGCGACCCACTCGCGCAGCCACCCGCCCGTGCCGCGCGCATCGCACGGCACCGCCGCCGCAAGGCTCGCGGCCGCCACGAGTGCCATCGCCAGGATTCTTAGTCGGACGTGCATTCGACCTTCTCGACAGTGCGAGGGGCGAGAGGTTAATGCGACAATGCCATACAACAACGTCAGATTACGATTTGCGCGGCGGGTCTCCGCACCCGCCGCGCGATGCGCAAGAGTAGCGCCGTCACGTTAAACCCCGATCGGGAAGGAAGGTTGCGGCCGGGGTATAGGGCGGCATTGGCGCGACGAGGGGCAGCCTGCGGTACTGTCTAGGGCTCAGCGGCCTGTTAGGTTAGGCAGAAGCATAAGCCCTCGTCTGGCAGAAAATACGGGACGCCGTCCAGAGGGCGGCGTCCAAGAGTCTTTACGTACTCCCAACTGCGTAATTGTTATGAACACAGATTGTACGGGGCACTTCGCGTGAGTGCTGACACATGACCCTGCCGGGCTAACTGTCCCCGCTCGCGCGCAAAGGCGCGCACGATATCCAACTCTGAAGGCTTACTGTCCATACCGGCCTTCTTAGTTATCGCTGCTTCAGCACGCCTAGGGCGCCATTTCCGCATTGTCTTACCCGTTTTCATCTTCGCTTTCCCCTTTGCTTTTATATTATACTGCCGGTTCCGGAAAGTCTAGAACGACGGGGCCTTGGCGGCCAGCGTCGCTTCAGAGGTCTCAAATATCTTCGCTACGTGCGTCTTTCCCCCATCTTGTGGCAGGGTGAAGTAGATGGCAGCCCTGACGAAGTAGTCCCACGCCAGTTTCCATCGGCGATCATTGCGTCTTAAAGCCAGGATATTGAGTCCCAACTTTCGGCACTCTGCGGGGCCGATCAGTTCACCGTGCCGCAAGTGCTTCGTGCTAAGGTCATCTGCAATGGCCTTTGCCTTTGAGACTGCGGTAGCCGTAGGAGTGCCGGGCTTGGCCAGCATGTATTGCGAGAGGTACTTTACTGCCAACTGCCGTCCCCATTCAGTCATCCGCTCGCATTCCCGTACGAACGCAACGTCTAGCCCCGAGAGCTCCTGCAGATACGGCAAGGTCGGCAGGTTAGCTGCATGCTTCTCTGTTATCTTTTTCTCCAGAGCCTCCTTGGCCTCAATGAAGGAGTTCGCACTTACATAATGGCGCTGCCCGCTAACGGTAACTGGAACCTGAGGGTCGATGGGGCCCAACTCGCTTAAGTAGCCCATCGCAATCTGGTCGGCTCCAAGGGCTATCAGCGTGGCGGCGCTCTTTGCCCAGTTGGGGACAAGCACAATGAAAGTCTTGCAGTGCGAACGACAAACGTCGACGATTTTCTGTGCGGTGTACCCATCGCCACCGCCGCTGTGTATGAGAAAGAGAAGCCGCTTGGCGTGCTTGATCTTCTGTAGCGCCGATGCTACTGGAGCAATGTCATCTGGCCCAATTCCGGAGAACGGACTGGCAGAGTTGGCCATGTACGAGATGACTTTGGTACCCTCTCCCCACTGTTTCTCAAGGGCCCGCAGCAGAGCCCGCCGCTTGGTGTCATGGTCGGGAGGAGCGCATATCTCGGCGATCGCCGCCCTGAACGCATCCGTGTCCTTGACCTTAGAGTCGAAATCCATCTTGGCCATGGGTTATCACTCCCGAGGCGGCACGCCAGCCAAGTGCGGCATTGTAACATCAAGCGAACGGCGTTCAAGCACCATTGTACCCGATTACCAAGAAGGCCACGTACAACAGCCGCGTGGTCGCCGCGGCGACCACCCTACATGTTGGACAACGGCACCTACTTACCCGCCTCGCCCGCCGGCCAGGCCGAGCGAAGTTCGAAGACCTGGAGCGAAACGAGCTTGGCGGCGCCACCGGTGGCGTAGATCGTCAGCGGCTTGTCGGACGGTTTCGGCAGGAAGCACGAGGTCATCGCCGCGCGGCCGTCGTTGGCAAAGACTTCGATCGACGTGCGGTCGACCAGGATCACGAGCTTGAGGCGGCCATCGACCGGCGGCAGGTCGGCGCTTCCATCGAGGTCGGCCGGGCGCTTGTCCTTGGCGGTTCCCGCCGCGGTCTCGCCGCCGCGGCACGCCAGGCGTTTGTCCTTGGCGGTCCATGACACGGTCTCGCCGCGGATCTTGAAGCCGATCTCGGCGGCCTCGCCCGGCTCGATCTCGGCGCGAATCTCAAACAGGTCGCCCGTCACATCCGACAAGAGGTTCGTGTCGGGGGCCAGCGGCGCGTCCTTCCATTCGTGCGGGCGGCTGCGCAGGGTCTCGAGTTCGCGGACCGGCATCCGGAAGATCCGGAGGCCCTCGGGCGTGGTCCGCAGGCGCATCTCGCACGGGAAGCTCATCTGCTGGTTGAACGGCATGCCGGGGTACTTGCCGCCGCGCATCCACGCGATCTGGATGCGGCGGCCGTCGGACTCCGGGATGTCGCTGTACGACTGGACGGCGTAGTAGTTCTTGCCCCAGTCGGCCGGGAGGGGCGTGGCGCTGTCGGGCGTGAACTTCTTGCCGTCGAACGTGCCGACGAGGTAGTGGCCGTTGGCGGCGGTCCAGACCCATTTCACGTTGCCCTTGTCGCCGTCAACGGGCATCGCGAAGAAGTCCGGGCATTCGCCGCAACCGGGCGTTTCCATGTCTTGCAGATGCGTCCACGTTTCGAGGTCCGGCGACGCGAAGAACGCGTACACGTTCTTGTCCTTGAAGAGCGCCATCACCCACTGTTTCGTGGGCTCGAACCAGACGACCTTGGGGTCGCGATTGCCGCCGACGAGGTGCGGCAGCACGGGGTTCTTCTCGTACTTGGTGAACGTGCGGCCGCGGTCGTTGGAGTACGCGATGCACTGCGTGAAGGGCTGGCCCTTGGATTCCTCCGACGTGCCGCCGGCCGCCGTGTAGATGGCCACGATCGTCTTCTCGTCGCCCTTCTGGAAGCCGGCGGTGTTGGCCCAATCGACCACGGCCGAGCCCGAGAAGATCGTGCCCAGCTTGTCGGGCTCGATGGCGTTGGCCAACTGCGTCCAGCGCACAAGGTCGGGGCTGACGGCGTGGCCCCACGTCATGTTGCCCCACTTGTTGGCGGCGGGGTTGTGCTGGAAGAACAGGTGGTACTCGCCCTTATAGAAGACGAGGCCGTTGGGGTCGTTCGTCCAGTTCTTCATCGGCGTGAAGTGGAACTGCGGCCGGCAGGTCTCGTCGTAGAGCGTGTCGGTCGAGACGGCCGGCGCCGCGGAGGCGAATGCCAGGATGGTGAGCAATGCAAGGACAGCGGCAGGGGAGACGGGCATGGTGATCCTCCATCATGTAGGGTGGGTCCTCTGGACCCACGCGAGAAAGGTCACAGACCACGGCCTAAAGGTTGCGCGGTGGGTCTCCCGACCCACCGCGCCCAGATCGGGCTTTGACGTTACGAAGGCACGACATGCGCGGCAGGTCGGGAGACCCGCCGCGCAACGCCTCTCCCGCTGCGGCCGGCGCGGGTGCGTCAGGTAATCGGCACGGGCGTGTGGCCGACGAAGACCGCCGCGGCGACGCAGGTGGTCCAGCGGCCGTTCTTGTCGCAGCGGGCGCTCTGGGTGATGTTCTGGGTGCGGACGATCTTGCGGCTCATGCGATAGATCTGCTTGCGTTCGTCATAGGCCGACTCGGAGTCGAACTCCAGGCCCAGGGTCGTGGCGAGCATCGTGGCCGCCAGGTCCTCGGCGTAATCGCCGGCCTTCTCGTCGGTCTCGCCAAAGCTGTGATGCTCCGACAGGTAGCCGTAGTGGTCGCTGTCGGCCGGGATGGCCAGGCCGATCGAGGCGGCCATTTGCCGGCCGGGCTCGTTGGCCTCGGTTTGGGCCAGGACGCAGAACACGATCTGACCGGCCCTCAGCAGGCTCCGGCCGCGCTTGGGCGTGATGATCTTCGCGCCGGGCGGGAAGATGCTGGACACCCGCACCAGGTTGTACCGCTCGATGCCGGCATCGCGCAGCGCCGACTCGAGGCTGGCCAGCTTGTCCCGGTGGATGCCCACGCCATTCGTAAAGAAGACATATTTTGGTACCATTGCGGCGTTCTCCTGTTCGTACCACGGGAGCCCTGGGTGGCGGCAACCCTCGCCGCCTCTTGCCGCTCGCGCGACGCCCTTCATGCCTTGCCCTGCCGCTGCGCGCCGTTCCGGGAGACGACCTGCGCCTTATTGTGCGCCGCCCGCGCGAATCTACAAGAGTTTTTCCAGCCGTTTCTTCATCGCGGCCAGCGCCCGCGCCCGGTGGCTGAGGCCGTTCTTCACCTCCGGCGCGAGCTGGGCCATGGTGCATCCGTGCTCGGGCAGCCGGAAATAGGGGTCGTAGCCGAACCCGTTCGAGCCGGCCGGCCGGTCGACGAGGCGGCCCTCGCACGCCCCCTCGGTCACGGCAAGGACCTCGTCGGGCGTCGCCAGCACCATCACGCAGCGATAGCGGGCGGTGCGGGCGTCCTCGGGAATGCCCGCCAGCGCCCGCACGAGCGTCTCGTTGTTGAGGCGGTCGTTGCCTTCCTCGCCGCCCCAGCGGCTGGACCTTACGCCGGGCTTGCCGCCGAGGGCGTCGATCTCGAGACCCGAGTCGTCGGCCAAGGCCCACTCGCCCGTGGCCCGGGCATAACCGAGGGCCTTCATGCGGGCGTTCGCCTCGAACGTGTCGCCCGTTTCGGCGACCGGCTCGACGGGCGCGAAGTCGTCGAGCGACTTCAGCCGCACCGGCGTGCCGCGGAGGAGGGCGACCATCTCCTCGAACTTCTTGCGGTTGCGCGTGGCGACGACCAGCGTTCTTGCCATTCCGTGAATCCTTGGACGTTCGTTTTCACCGCAGAGACCGCGGAGAAAAACAAAAACGGCCTATGCATTGAGTTAGAAACAAAAAAGGCATTTCACCGCAGAGACCGCGGAGAAAAACAAAAACGGCCTACACATTGAGTTAGAAACAAAAAAGGCATTTCACCGCGGAGACCGCCGAGAACGCAGAGAAAACAGAAACGGCAGAATGATTGGGAAAGAGAAAAAGCAGAAAACGGCCTGGCCTTTTATTCCGTTTCCCCTCAATCCGTGAGCCGTTTCTTTTGTTCTCTGCGTTGCGGTTCAATCCTTTTCTGTTTTTCCCAATCAGTAAGTCGTTTCCGTTTTTCTCTGCGTTCTCGACGGTCTCTGCGGTGAAATCTTCCGTTTTCCGCCGCGGTGAAATCTTACCGCGGGAACGACGTCACCGTGCCCACGAGGACCGCGTCGAGGCCCTGGACGCCGCGGCACGCGCGCGGGTCGCGCAGCACGTCTTCCGGCTTGAGGCCCGTGGCGGCGAGGATCTGGCGCGTGCCTTCCGGGCCGATGCCGATGGCCTTGGTGCCCGTGCGGCTGAGTTCGGCCATGAGCGCGTCGAGGGCCAGCGCGTCGATCTTCTCGCGGATGGCGCCGGGGTCGGTCGGCGTCACGCCCACGATGCCGACGCGCAGCGGCCGCTCGGATCGGATCGCTTTCACAATTTGACTTAGCAGCGCCTTCGTGAGCGTAGGAATCTCGTCCTTGAACCAGGCCACGCCGTCGGCGCGGCCGCGCTCTTCCTCAAGGCCCGTCGCCGTCTCGACCAGGGCGAGCGACACGCGGTACAGCACCTTGGGCAGCGGCATGCCGGCACCGCTGGGCGGCTCGCGGCCGGGCACCTTGACGAGCTGCGTCGGGATGTGGGCCTCGGGCGGCGTGACCTCGTCCTCCAGACGCATCCGCGGGAACTTCTGGATCAGGTCGAGCGTCTTCGGGCTGATGATCTTCGGCTTGGCGCCGGGCTGGCCCACGGCGGCGGGATGATCGAAGATCTCCAGGCCCCACGCCCCCAGCGTCACCATGCTCAGGCTCGGCCCGTGGAAGACGTACGCCTCGTAGCCTTGCGACCGCAGTTCGGCGGCGTACGCCTGGGCTTTCGCCATGCGGCCGGGGGCTTCCCAGCTTGCGACGTGGAGGCTGAAGTAGCCGTTGGCCTTCTCGAGCGGCCACGGGCTAGGCGGCGGCGCTTCCGGCACCGGCACGAGCGTGACGCCGGCGAACGGGTACTGGCCGGCGGTGTCGCGGATCTGGTGGACGCGGTGAAGCATCTCGATGGCCCTGGGGTCCTTGAACACCGGAAAGTGGCCGGCGCAAACGTCGGCCACGCCGCCGCCGGCGTCAACGACGAACACGTCGGGCAGGCCCTGGCTCGAGATCTCGCGCGAGAGCCGCTGCGCCGAGGCGGTCGCGTCGGGGCCTTTGAACTCCTCCATGAGGACCGTGAGCTGGCGCTGCGGCGCGCCGCCCATCATCGTCATTCCTCCGCCGCAACCGCCCGCGGCCAGGGCCAGCCCCGCCAGGGCGAGGGCTGCCGCGGCCCGCGATGACCATCCGAATGTCGGAGATCTCATTTCGTTCCTCCCGGCGCGTTTCCCGGCTCGCACGATCATGCTTTCGCAAGCACGAGTTTAGCGCTACTGCCGATAGCGGCGTTTGTGGCCGTTCCAGGGCACCCACACGGGGGTGCCCCTACGTTTGCGCGCCGTAGGGGCGGCCCCACCCGCCACGCAAATCTTCTCTTAGCGTTGTAGTGCTAAGCGATCACGACGCCGGGCGCGCGGCCTTGATCGCGTCGGTCAGGATGTTCAGGGCCTCGTCGATCACGTCGCGCGTGATATTGAGCGGCGGCATGACGCGCAGCACCGTGTCGTGCGTGCAGTTGATGTGCAGGCCGCGCTCGAGGCACTTCGCCACGAGGTCCGCCCCGTTCTGCGCCAGTTCGACGCCGATCATGAGGCCCACGCCGCGCACCTCGGTAATGAGCGGCGTCTCCTGCTTGAGCTCCAGAAACCGCTGCCGCAAGTACGCGCCCATCTTCTGGGCGTTCTCCAGCAGGTGCTCGTTCTCGATGATCTCGAAGACCGCGCAGCCGGCGGCCGCCGCCAGCGGGTTGCCGCCGAACGTTGACGCGTGCGTGCCGGGGACGAGGCTTGCCGCCACCTCGGGCTTGGCGCATAGGGCGCCAATGGCCGTGCCGCCGCCCAGTTGCTTGGCCATCGTCATGATGTCGGGCACGACGCCGGGCACCTGGTAACCCCACCACGTGCCGCAGCGGCCGACGCCGGTCTGGACCTCGTCGAAGATGAGCATCATGCCGCGCTGGGTGCAGAGGTCGCGCAGGGCCTTGAGCCACGCCACGTCGCACATATTGACGCCGCCCTCGCCCTGGATCGG
>PMZT01000302.1 GCA_003170085.1 Planctomycetia bacterium
AGCGCGGCCAGCGGAAAGACCTCCTGCGGGAGTGGCGCGAGGCCGGGGGCGGGTAGGCCTGCCACGCAACGTGCGTCTTTGCGCGGTGGGTCTCCCGACCCACCGCGCCAAGTGGCGCTGTGGTAATAGGAACGGAAACGAAACGGTGGAAGAAGGCCCGTCGCCGGGCATCGGCCCGGAGGCGAGAAAAAGGAAGGATGGAGACCCATGGAAATGAGAAGGAGTACCGGAATGAGGAATCGTGCGAGGGCAAGGCGCGGCTTTACGCTGGTCGAGATCCTGCTGGTCCTGGGCATCATCGTCATGATGGCGGGCGTGGCGGCCTTCGTGATGTGGCCACAGGCCAAGGGCGCCAAGATCGACGTTACGAAGGTCCTGATCGCCAGCGTTTCGGATGCGATCGAGGCCTACAACGCGAACATCGGCCACTACCCGTCGGACGAGGAGGGCGGCCTGACCGCTCTGACGGTGAAGCCCTCGTTCTCAGACGAGACGCTGGCCGAAAAATGGCGCGGCCCCTACGTGAAGCAGGATCCGAAGGACCCCTGGAACAACAAGCTGAACTACCAGGTGGCGCAGCCGGGCACGCCCGAGGCCGATCAGACGCCCTTCAAACTGTGGTCCAACGGACCGGACGGCGTGGACGGAACGGATGACGATATCAGAAACTGGTCGGATCAGACCACCGGGAAGTAAGGTCGTCGCGCCCCCCAGGGCTGCGGCCGCCACGGCGGCGCTCGCGCCGCTGCGCCGAGGGTTTACGCTGATCGAAATCCTCCTGGCCCTGGCGATCATGGCCGTCCTGCTGATCGCGGCGATCACGGACCTGGGCGGATGGCGCCGCGGCCAGGCGCTCGATGCGGGAACCGAGCGCCTGGCCACCGCCCTCAGGATGGCCCGGGCCGATGCCGCCAACCTGGGACGCCGGATACGCCTGTCGTTCGACGTGAACGACTCCGGCGTCATCCAGTTGACGGTCCTTTGGGAGGTCGATCCGCTCGGGGCGCCCGGGCAGTTCACCGAGCACACCGCTTGCACGTGGGATGATTATATCTCGCTGAGCGGGGTGCAGGTGGAGCGGTGCGACACCCTCGGCACCAGTATCTACCAGATTGCCAACTGGAGCGCGACCGGCGACAGCTCGACGACCGCGTCGGGCGCGACGTTGCCGGCCACCATCACGTTCGAGCCGGACGGGTCCAGCGACTCGGTCGTGATCGAGCTCGTCTCGCTCGACGCCGGCGACTCGCGCCACGGGATGATCCAGCTCGACGGACTCACGGGAATCGTCACGAGCCGGATGCTGAGCACGCAGGAACTGGCCGATCTGGAGTCGCAAGCGGCGGCCGCGGCGTCATCGCCGTAACTGCTGCACGGGGGTCACTCGAGGTACGATCATGCGCACCACCCCACGAGAGCGTGCCGGCGTCCGAGGCGCCCGGCGCGCGATCGCGCTCCTGGAGGTCGTGCTGGCCCTGGCGGTCTTCTTCGGCGTGGCGATCACGATCCTGGACGGGCTGAGCGCCTCGATGCGGGCGGCACGCCACGTCAAGGAGGACGCCCAGGCGGCCGACTTCGCCGTGACGGTCCTTTCCGAAATCCAGATGGGCGCCGTGGCCGCGACCGACGCCGGCCCGACGCCGTTCGACGATCCCGACGGCGACTGGACGTGGCAGGTTACTGCGACGACCGTCGATACGTCGGTGCCGGGCGTCGAGTTCATCCAGGTGCAGATCGCCATCGGCCACACGTCTACCGGGTTTACGTACCGCCTGTACCAGCTTCTGCCGTCGGCCGAAGACGACGCGGCAACGGCGCAGGCGTCGAGCGACAGCATGTCGGGGGGTGCGCCATGACCCGGCCGATGCCCCGGCGTGCCTTCACGCTCCTCGAAGTCGTGCTCGCGGTAACACTGTCGCTGGGGCTTATGGTGGCCCTGTTCAGTTTCTACAAGCAGGCGGCCGACATCCGGACGATCGTGGGCGAGCAGGCGGAGATCGTCGGCGCCGAGCGGGCCATGATGGACCTCCTGACCCTGGAACTCCGCAGCGCCCTCGTGAACCGCCTGGCCGGGCTTGGCATGGAGGGCGGCCTGGAACAGCTTCGGTTCGCCACCTCGACGCTGCCCGGGGCCGACGTCTGGGCCGTCCGCAATGATTTCTACCGTGATCATCCCGAAATCGTGGCAGGTCTTGTGCGCGGGATTTTCGACGGCGTTGATATGGTGCGCAAGGACGTGCCTNNGGGCCGTCCGCAATGTGACCGATACGCGCGTGCCGATGCCGCAGTTCGACGTCCAGATCGTGGGTTACCGGCTGGGCGTGGCGCAGGACGACCAGGGGCAGCCGTACATCACCGGCATCGAGCGCACGTGCCAGCGCAGCGTGACCGCCCGTACCGCCGAAGAGGGCAAGGAAATCCAGGTGACCCTGCTCACGCCGCGCCTCAAGTTCCTGTACCTGCGGTACTGGGACGGCAACGCGTGGATCGACGCCTGGGGTGGGGGCGACCTGCCGGGGGCCGTCGAGGTCATCCTGGGCGAGCAGCCGCTGCCCGAGGGTGGCGACCCATCGCAATATGCGTATCCGACGTTTCACCGCGTGATCTACCTGCCGGGCGGCGCCAAGGCGGGCGGCGCCGGCACCGCCGTGGCGGCGACCGGCGAGGAGGCGGCCCCATGAGGCGCCGCGGCGTGGTCCTGGTGGCCGTGCTGATCGTGGCCGCGCTGGTGGCGGTGATCGCCGCGAGCGTCATGTTCCGCATGCGCGCGGAAGTGGCGGCGTCGGCGGCGAACACGCGCGGCGAACAGGCCTCCGAGGCCGCCCTGAGCGGCATCGCACGGGCCGTCACCGTCCTCAAGGCGAGCGCCGGCGACTCGAAGCTCTGGTACGACAACCCCGACCTCTTCCAGAACGTGCTCGTGGCCGATGACGCGTCGAACAAGTGGTACTTCACGGTGTACGCCGATCCGCCCGAGGGGCAGACGACGCCGCGCTATGGCCTGACGGACGAAGCGTCGAAGATCAACCTGAACACGGCGCCCCAGGCGGTGCTTCTGGCGCTGCCGAACATGACGGCGGAACTCGTCGACTGCCTGCTGGATTATCGGGGCGGCGGCACCGAGCCTCGCGCCGACGGCGCCAAGCAGGACTATTACGATCAGTTGCCATCTCCCTATGTGATTCCCCAGGGACCGCTGAGCACGCTCGAGGAACTGTTCCTCGTCAAGGGCTTCAACGCGCCGGCCGTGTGGGGCGAAGACGCCAACTTCAACGGCATCCTCGACCCGAACGAGGACGACGGCGACGCCACCTTCCCGCCCGACGATCACGACGGCCGCCTGAACACGGGCCTGCGCGGCGTGGCCACCGTGTACTCGTCGGAGCCGAACACCGACAAGAGCGGCAAGGCGCGCGTCAACATCAGCGGCGATGCGGCCGCCCTGAAGAGCATCCCCGGCATCTCGCAGGAGACGGCCCAGTTCATCCAGCTCTACCGCGCCGAGGGGAACACCTTCAAGCATCCGAGCGAACTCCTGGAACTGCGGTATCAACTTAAGGAGGCCCCCAAGGACGTACCGGGCCTGAAGCAGGGGTCCTGGATCGAATCGAAGGTCACGGGCGCCGAGCTCGCGACCGTCCTCGACCGGCTGACGATCGCCACCGACCCGAAGAAGCCCATCACGGGCCTGGTCAACGTCAACACGGCCCCGCCGGAGGTGCTGGCGGCGCTGCCCGGCCTCGACCCCAACCTCGCCCAGCAGATCGTGGACGCCCGGCGCGACATGGAAAGCGACGCCAAGGCCTCGATCGCGTGGCTATATACGCAGAACCTTCTCGATGCTGCCGCGTTTAAGTCGGTAGCGCCGTACCTGACGGCCCGAAGCTACCAGTACACCGTGCGGTGTATCGGTTTTGGCGTGCCGTGCGGCCGGTACCGGGTGATCGAGGCCGTGGTGGACGTGTCGGGCAAGTCGCCCCGCGTCGTGTATTTGCGTGACATCAGCCGCCTGGGGCTGCCGTTTGCCCTGGACGTTGATTCCATGGAGCGCAGCCAGTGACAAGGCCCTCATTGTTCAGCCGATTGGCCAGCCTGAGGCGGCGCGGCAGCCGGCGTTTCTGCGCCATCGACTTCGACAGTCGGCAGGTGCGCATCGTCCACGCCGAGCAAAGCGGCAGTGGCGTGCGCATTCTCAAGCTGGCCACCGCGGCGGTGCCCGAGGGCGTCGACGTGGCCAACGCCGCGTCGTTCGGCGCCTTCCTGGGCAGCACCCTGGCCGAGATGCACCTGGGCGGCACCAGCCTCCTCATGAACGTGCCGCGCGGCCAGGCGGTCCTCAAGCCGCTCATCCTTCCGCCCGTGGCGACGACCGGCGAGCTGGCCAGCATGGTCGAGTTCCAGGCCGAGAAGGAACTCAGCTTCAAGCCCGGCGAGGCCGTGGTCGACTTCACCCTCGAGAGCCACTACGGCGCCGAGTCGACGGTCGAAGACCAGGCCGCCGGCGAGCACGTTCTCGTGGCGGCGGTGCAGCGCGGGCTGGTGGACTATTACCTCCAGGTGGCGGCGGCGGCCGGGGCGACGCTGCTCCGCCTGGGCCTGCGGCCGTACTCCAACCTGCGGTGCGTCGAGACCTACGCCCGCCAGGAAGTGCCCGGCCGTGTCGCACTGATTCATATTACGGCAGATGAAACGGAAATTGATATCTGCGACGCCGGGGCGCTCGCGTTCAGCCGCTCGGCCGTCGTCAAGATTCCCGCGCATGCCGAGGGCGTGGCCGCCGACGAGGTCGTCCAGGCCGTCGTGACGGAAGTGGCGCGCAGCCTGCACAGTTACCTGGGCGTCGACCGCGCGCACGCCATCGACACGATCCTCGTGGCCGGCGGCACGGGCCTCGAGCACCGCATCGTGGAGGAACTCGGGAAGCGCGCCTCGGTCCGCACCGAGACCGTGAACCCGGCCTACGCGCTGGGCATCGAGGAGGCGGGCGCCGAGCCGTCGGCCTTCATCTCGGCGCTGGGCCTGGCCGTGGGGCAGGGGGCCGAGGCGGGGCTGCCGTTCGACTTCCTCAACCCCAAGCGCCCGCCCGTCCTGCGCGACTTCCGCAGGGTCGCGACCATCACGGCGGTGTCGGCGCTCGTGGTTCTCCTGGCGGGCATCTTCGCGGTCGCCGGCGGCAAGTACTACACCGCCAGCTCGCGCCTCGACGCCCTCCGCGACGAGTACAACAAGTTGAACGAGGGCAACCGCAAGGTCGCCGCCCTGGCGAAGCGGATCCAGACGATCGACGGGTGGGTGCGCGGCGGGCGCAACTGGCTCGAGCAGTGGGCGTACCTGAGCGAGGTCTTCCCGTCGTGCACCGAGGCGTACGTGACCGGCCTGAAGACCAATCCCGACGGGTCCGTCAGTTTCACCGTCAAGGCGAAGTCGAACGAGGCCATCAACGACCTGGGCAAACGCCTCGCCGGCGCCGGCTACGACTTCCGTCCGGGCCAGATCAGTACCGGAACGGATCCTTATGGGTATACGTATTCGACCAGCGTCAAGGTCATGGTCAAGCCGAACATGAAGGTCGATCTGGCCGGCGCCACCGCGGCGCCGCGGCCCGAAGACGACGTGTCGGCCGAAAAGTTCGGGAAACCGCCCGCCGCCGTTGCCGCGGCCGGTCAGCCGCCCGCGGGCAAACCGGGGGTGGCCATTGCGCCCGCCGCAGCGCCGGCGCCGGGCGTCGAGACGCCGTATCGGGCCTGGCGCGTCAGGTTCGAGGCGCTGTTGAAGGAAAGGCCGCCGTCCGCCCAGGTCGAGGCCCGCAAGGAGTGGATCCAGAAGTTCGAGGCGCTGCAGAAGGAAAAACCGCCGCCGGATCCGGGCGCGCCTCCGTTGCCGGTGTACACCGGGAAGCGTAAGCCATGACCACGCGCGAAAAACTTCTGGCGGGAGCCATGGGCCTCGCGGCGGTCGGCGTCGTTACCTACCTGGCCGTCAACCACGTCTTCCTGATGCCGGCCGCGGACTGCGAGAAGCAGGCGGCCGACATGGCGGACAAGCTCCACCACGCGCAGATCGAGAAGGGCAAGGAGTCCACCTACAAGGCGCACCTGCGGGAGCTCGCCGGCCAGTCGTTCGGCACCGAAGAACTTCACGTGCTCGAGGAGATCCGCGCCGCCGTCACCACCATCCTCACCCTGAGCGGCCTCAGCCAGCAGAACCTTTCCCTGAAACCCCTGACCGGGGCGCGCGTGCCCAACGTGTACAAGGAAATCGGGTGGACGGTGCGGGCGCGCGGCAAACTGTCGCAAGTCGTCAGCTTCCTTTTCCTGATGAGCAAGGAGACGCACCTGCACCGGGTGGACAACGTCGTCGTGACGCCGGTGCCGAACTCGACCGACGTGGAACTCCAGGTCAAGTACGCAACGCTCATCCTCGAAACGCCGTCGGGCGAGAAGCTGGTGACCGACGAGGTTCCCGCCGTGCTCGAGGCAACGCTCCTCGAAACCCCCGAGCGGCATCAGTACGAAGTGGTGGCCACGCGCGACCTCTTCCGCCCGTACATCCCCGCCCAGCCGAAGCCGCCCGAGGCCCCGCCGCGGGGTCCGGTGGAACGGCCGACGCCTCCGTCGCCCGAGGGCCGGGTCCGCATCGTCGGGCTGCCCACGTGGGGCGGCAAGGCGGAGGTCCTGGTCACCGGCGCCGGCGGCGTTGTCAAGAACCTGGCCATCGGCGACGAACTGGGCGGCGGCAAGATCGTCATGGTCGACTATCGTCCGCTGCCGCTGCCGAAGAATCCGCAGATTCTCTCGCAAAGTCGAGTGGTGTTTGTTGTCGGTTCGGAGTACTATGCCATCGAGTTGGGCCAGAGCCTGGCGGACAAGCGGCCGCTGGGGCCCGACGAAGTGCCGGCGGGGCTTCCGAAACTCGCGAAGCCCGCTCCAGCAGCGCCCGAAACGCCGGCCGCCCCGCAAAACCCGGCGGCCCAGGCAAAGGAATGAACTCGCATGACCCGAAACCCTGATGGTGTGATGGGGAGGCGCTCATGTTAACCGCGCGCATCACCTACGGAATGATTGCCGCCGTATTGGCCGGCCTGTTAGCGGGAGCGTCAACGCTCGGCGGTGCCGAGCCCACCCCGCCGCCCGCGCCNNGGCTGCCACTCCACCTGCGCCCGCCGCTCCGAGTGCCCCGGCTCCCACGCCGCCCGCTGCGCCCGAAACCAAGGCTCCCGCTGCGCCGGAGACCAAGGCCCTGGCTCCCTCAACGCCTGCTGCGCCCACTACTAATAATACGCCGGCTGCACCGCCGTCTGCGGCAACGCCGCCTGTACCCACGCCGCCTACTACTAATAATGCGCCTGCTGCGCCTGCCACTCCGCCTGCGCCCGCCGCTCCGAGTGCGCCGGCTCCGACGCCGCCTGCTGCGCCTACTGCTAATAACGCGCCGGCTGCCACGCCGCCTGCGCCCGTCGCTCCGAGTGCGTCTGCTCCGACGCCGCCTGCGCCAACCGTACCTGCGCCCACGGCTCCTGCGGCGCCCGAAGCCAAACCTGCGGCACCGGCTGCACCGGCGACCCCCGCGGTTGCCACGCCCGCGGTGTCCGCCCGTAACGGCGAGTTCCGGTTCCAGTTCGATGGGATTCCGTATACCGATATCATCCGCCGGTTCTGCCAGATGGCCGAGAAGCCTCTCCTTGGCGAGCCCAAGGTTGACGGCACGATGACGTTCTTCGATGCCAAGCCGTACACCTTCGACGAAGCCGTGGACATGCTGAACCTGATGCTTGCGATGAAGGGCTTTACGCTCATCGAGACGCCGCGCTACATGGAGGTCGTTCCGCTCGTGACGGCGACCAAGTCGCCGCTGAAGATCGTCAAGGGCATGGAGGCGGCCAAGGACGTTCGACCGGGCGAGATCGTGACGATGATGTTGCCGCTGACGTTCCTGACGGCCGATGATGCCATCCGCGTGCTTCAGCCGGTGGTCTCGGTGTTCGGTTCGGTGGCGCCGCTGGGCCGCGGGCGCGGTATCCTCATCACCGACCGGCTCGAAAACATCCGCCGCATCAAGGTCCTCCTCGACGAGATGGACACGAGTACCCTGTCCCCTCCGGGCGAGCGGATCCTGAAAACGTTCGTCCTCAAGAACGCCTCGGCACGCGACATCGCCACCATTATCAATAACATCTTCGGCGCCGGCGGCCTGGGGGTGGGCGGCGCGGGCGGCGCGGGC
>PMZT01000179.1:0-7129 GCA_003170085.1 Planctomycetia bacterium
TACAGCGGCCTGGGCATGCCACCTGGCGTGCATGACTGCATTACGTGGCGGCACGCCGTTGTATTGACGTTCCCGCCCCCCGCCCGTATGATGCTTTGGCTTCGGGGTCGAACGGAAAGACCGCAAATGGCTCATCAAGTGCGTATCCTGACGGAATACTGCAAAGGCTGCGAACTGTGCGTCTCGGCGTGCCCGAAAGGCGTGATCGAGATGTCCGACGAACTCACGGCCATCGGCGTGCGGCCCGCCCGCCCGAAGCCCGACGCCGCTTGCACCGGCTGCACGCTCTGCTACCAGGTCTGCCCCGACGCCGCGATCGAGATCTGGGAAAGCTGACCCTCCCTAATACGACAGCGCAACTTTCNNCGACTGCCACAAAATGCCGCAAAGCTTCGTGAGTGTGCGGCACTTCTTCGCGGCGGGTACGGAGACCCGCCGCGCAATGAGCAAACTTGCGCTGTCGTACTAAAGTAATGCCTCAGCTACCCGCCGAAACACAAGCCCAACGCATGCGTGGGGATACGATCCCCCGGCAATGCCGGGGGCTGAGGCATTGCGGGTGTGCCAATGTTTTATAGGGCTATGCACTTTACGCCACCAACCCCAACCCGTGGGGCGGAATTCGAGGACTGCGGCCCAGCCCCTTGGGCTTGGTGGCGTCAAGTAAATAGCCCTAATGTTTTATGGCAGGGTGGCATGCCCACGCCGTCCGTTGCGTGGGCATGCTTTATGATCGGCGGAGAACATGCCCACGCGAACAGCGGCGTGGGCATGCCACCCGCCGGAAGAGCCGTTGCCAGAAAGTGTTGGCACACCCGGCATTGCCGTCCCCGCCGGTTTTGGCGTTGAACCCCCCGCCGTGGCGTCATAAGATAGCGGCCGCTTTGTCTCAGGAAGGAGTCACGCGTGGCGCAAGCCTCCACGGAAGAGAAAATCCTGATTACCGGCAACGTGGCGGCGGCCGAGGGCGCGGTCCGCGCCGGGTGCCGCTTCTACTTCGGATACCCCATCACGCCGCAGAACGACCTGCCGGAGTATATGTCGGCCCGGATGCCCGCGGTCGGCGGCACGTTCGTTCAGGCCGAGAGCGAACTGGCGGCCATGGCGCTCCTGCACGGGGCGGCGGCGGCCGGCGGGCGAGCGATGACCTCTTCCAGTTCGCCCGGCGTCAGCCTCAAGCAGGAGGCGCTCAGCTACCTGGCCGGGTCGGAGCTGCCCGCGCTCATCGTCAACGTGCAGCGGGCCGGGCCGGGGCTGGGCGACGTCCGCTGCGGCCAGGCCGATTATTTCCAGGCCACGCGCGGCGGCGGCCACGGCGATTATCGCCTCCTGGTGCTCGCGCCGCACACGGTGCAGGAAACGTTCGACCTGGCGTATGAGGCGTTCGACTTGGCCGAGAAGTGGCGGTGCCCGGTCATGATCCTTTCCGACCAACAGCTTGGGCAGATGATGGAGCCCGTCGTGCCGGCCCCGATGAGCACGCTGCCCGCCGTCCGCGACCTGCCGTGGGCACTCTCGGGGGCCGAGGGCGGCCGGCCCAAGCGCATCGTCAAGAGTTTTTATTGGCGGCCCGGGGAACTCGAAGAGTTCAACAAGCGTCTGAGAGAGAAGTACATCAAGATGGAGCGCGAGCTCCCGCGCTGGGAAGAGGACCGCGCCGCCGACGCCGAGATCGTGCTCGTGGCGTACGGCACGAGCGCCCGCATCGCCCGCGATGCCGTGGGCCTCGCGCGCGAGGCGGGCATCCGGGCGGGCCTCGTGCGGCCGATCACGCTGTGGCCGTTCCCGGCGGCGCCGTTGGTGGCGGCGGCCAAGCGCGGGGCAAGGTTCCTGGTGGTCGAGATGAGCTGGGGCCAGATGATCGACGACGTCAAGCTCTCGCTGTACGGAACCCCGCGGCCGGTTGATCTGTGCTGGCGCGCCGGCGGCGGCGTGCCCGACGTGGCCGAGGTCTTCGAGCAGGTGCGCAGGCTTGCCGGGAAATGACGTGCCGGGGCAGGGCACGCTTGACGGACGAAGGAGTCTAACGATGGAAGTTGCCGGTGCGAAGCTGAAGATCGGACGGCCGCGGTCGCTCCTGGCGGCCCGGACGCACTACTGCGCGGGGTGCGGGCACGGCGTCGTCCACCGCATCATCGCCGAGATCATCGACGAGTGGGGCCTGAGGGGCCAGACGATCGGCATGGCGCCCGTGGGCTGCGCGGTCCTCATGTACCAGTACCTCGATATCGACATGTGCGAGTCGCCCCACGGCCGCACGCCCGAGGTGGCCGCCGGCATCAAGCGGGCGCGGCCCGACAAGCTCGTCTTCTCGTACCAGGGCGACGGCGACCTGGCAGCCATCGGCATGGGTGAGATCATTCACGTGGCCAACCGCGGCGAGCCTATCTCCGTCATCTTCATCAACAACGCCATCTACGGGATGACCGGCGGCCAGATGGCCCCCACGACCGTGCCCGGCCAGAAGACGACCACGACCCCCCAGGGGCGGAGCGTGACCGGCGAGGGCTTCCCCATTCGCGTGTGCGAGCTTCTGGCGACGCTCGAAAAGCCCGTGTACCTCGAGCGGACCGTCCTGGGCGCGCCCAAGGAGATCACGCGCACGAAGAACGCGATCAAGAAGAGCTTCCGGGTCCAGCGCGAGCTGAAGGCGTTCAGCCTGGTCGAGATCCTCTCGCCATGCCCCACCTACTGGCGCGTCTCGCCCGACAAATCGGTCAAGTATATCGAGACGTGGATGGAGAAGATATTCCCGCCGGGCGTGATCAAGGACACCACCAAGTAACGATTGCGGATCCAGCCGCCGCAGCCGAGGCTGCTCCGGCGGAGGTGGCTTGCGAATTTCGGATTGCGGATTGAACGGCCAACAACATGTAGGGTGGGTGCTCTGCACCCACGCGGTCGTCGAAAGTCGCTGCGCCGCCAGAAATGATTTCATGTTGATTGCCGGTGGCACTCGCGGTAGATTCCTTGTTGCCAATGGCTTGCGACCATGGGACAGCCGAAAGGGAGGACCCTATGACTGAATCACAACCGGATGTGTCGCCGGGGTTGCCGGGGCAGCGCGCGATTCGCATGTGGGCCGGTCTCCTGGTGGCCTTTTGGCTTCTGCTTCTGTTTGTGGCGGTGATATACTGCTACATGCATGACCTCGATCTGTCCAGGGCATCTGCGGCGTATGCCCGGCACAATGCGACGATAGACGCCGGGACGGTGGCGCAGTATTACTGGCACAATTCCGCGGTAGGCGTCGGCGCGGCGGCCCTGGGCATGGTCTTCATCGTGGGGGGCGTGGGCCTGATCCTGGGCGCCCGCTGGGCTTGGCCCGTTCTTGTCGGCGGCGCCGGTCTTCAGATCCTGTTCACCGTTGCCACCCAGATCTGGGAAGCGACTATACCCGCACTCCGGTATAACGATTACAGCGATCACGGGTCGCCCGGCTTGATGGGCATAGTCATAGGCATCTTGCTGTGGAACGTTATCCCGGTGGGGATTCTCCTCTTGGCGCTGGGGGTACAGAGGCAAGGTAAACGCGAGGCGGCGGCTGTGAGCGGCGCCTGAGCGGGGTGTGTGCGCGAGGGCGCTGTCTAAATGCCATCTCATGCGCGGCGGGTCGGGAGACCCGTACGTGTTTAGCGTTATGGCCGGACACAGCGGGCGGCCACATGGGGCCGCCCCTACGCAGCGCGAATCGTAGGGGCACCCCCATGTGGGTGCCCTGGAGCGGTCACAAACGCTGCTATAGGCAGTAACGCTAAACACGTGCGGAGACCCGCCGCGCAAATAGCAAAGGGGCGCCGTCGCCCGAACCTCGAATGCCGCAGCGGCCTTAGCCGTTACTTCACCGCCGCTCCGAACCGCGCCGCGGCCGATTCCCAGTCGATGATCTTCATCCACGCCTCGACATAGTCCGGCCGCTTGTTCTGGTACTTCAGGTAGTACGCGTGTTTCCACACGTCGCACACCAGGATCGGCACCGCGCCCCAGATCGTCAGGTCTTGGTGCTTCTCCACCTGCAGGACCGCCAGGCGCGTCGTCGCGGGTTCCCACACGGGGCTGCCAGAAAAGCCATCACGACCCGCACTCCGCATGGAGTGCCATCTACTTGACGGAAGGGCAGTTATGCGTTATACTTCCGTGACTTGGGTTGGACGCCCAAGGCGGCTTACAGAGGACGGTGAGGGGTCCGGGCTGTCGCATTGACGGGACTCTATTCGGACGACATTCTGAACGAGATTGCGCGCGCCAACGACATCATTGAGGTGGTGTCGGGGTATTTTCCGCTGAAAAAAGCGGGAAAGGACTACAAGGCGCTGTGCCCGTTCCACGCCGAAAAGACCCCCTCCTTCAACGTCAGCCCGGGCAAGCAGATTTACAAGTGCTTCGGTTGCGGCCGCGGCGGCAGTGTCTTCAATTTCGTGATGGCCAAGGAGAACGTGACGTTCCCCGAGGCCGTCCGGATTCTGGCCGAACGGGCCGGTATCGAACTGAAGGACCGGGCGGGGGCCGAACAAGGGGCTAACACCCGGAAGCAGGTGCGCGACGTCCTGGAATGGGCGGCCCGGATGTTCGAGAAGGGCCTGCAAAGCCCGCAGGCGGGGGCGCCGGGGCGCGAGTACCTGGAAAGCCGCGCGATTACGGCGGCGACGATCGATGCCTTTCGCATCGGTTTCGCCCCCGAGGGATGGGACAACCTCATTCGCGCCGCGGGGCGCGACGGGATGCCCCTGGAGCTTCTGGACACCGCCGGCCTCGTCGTCAAGCGCGACGACGGGTCGGGCTATTATGACCGGTTCCGCGGTCGGGTGATATTTCCGATACTCGATGCCTTGAACCGGGTTGTAGCGTTCGGCGGCAGGGCCTTGGGCGATCAGCAGCCCAAGTACCTGAACTCGCCCGAAACGCCGATCTTTCACAAGGGAGAAGCACTGTACGGGCTGCCCCAGGCCCGGACGGCCATCGAGGCCAACCGGCGCGTGGTGGTCGTCGAGGGGTACTTCGACGTCGTCATGCCGCACCAGGTGGGCGTGGCCAACGTGGTCGCCACCCTCGGCACGGCCCTGACTAACGAGCACGTGCGGGCACTGAAACGGTTCGCCGACGAGGTCATCCTCGTTTATGACTCGGACCTGGCGGGCCAGCGCGCCGCCGACCGGGGCATGGAACTTTTCCTCGCCGAGGACGTCCGTATTCTTATCACGGTCGTGCCGCAGGGGAAGGACCCGTACGATTACTGCCGCGAGCAGGGCGGCGAGGCGTTCCAGGCGCAGGTGGCGGCGGCCAAGGACGCGTTTGCGTTCAAGTGGGAACTGGTGAGCCTGGAGTTCAGCGCGGCCGCCAGCCCCGCGGCGCAGCGGCGGGCTATCGAGGCGATGCTCTCGAGCGTCCTCAAGGCCCCTGCTTTGGCGCAGGAAAATTTGCGATTGCAGCGTGACCTGATCCTCGGGCACATGAGCCGCACGCTCGGGATCAGCGAGGAAACGCTGCGGGCGGAGTTCTCGCGGCTCCGTCGCACGGCCGGTCGCACGGCGGCGGGCACCGAGACGGGCGCGAACCTGCCGGATGCGCGCCGCTGGGCCGCCGAGCAGGCGCTGCTGATGGCCCTTGTGTGCCGGCCGTCGCGGCTGGAAGAGGCGCTGGCGGCCATGCCGCCCGATCGCATCGAGGACCCGAAGTTTCGCGCCCTGTACGAGGCGCTTCTCGACAATACGGGGCGGCGCGATGGCGACATCGAAAGCATCGTGCTGCACATGGAGGATGAGGCCCTGGCGGGCCTGGCCGTGCAGCTTTTCGAGCGCGGCGAGTCGGTGGGCGCGTGCCGCGAAACGGGCGATACCGGCCCGGGACCGCTCGCCCAGATGTTCACGGAGTCATTGACGGCCCTCCACGGGATGGAGGCCGAGACGGATCTGGCGGCCCGCGGTCGTGCCGCCAGGGATGGGACAACGGATAATCCGCAGGCGCTCCGCGATTTTGCGGAGGCCCGCAAACAGCGCCAAGGGTTTACGCCCCCCGCCGCGCGGCGAAGGGCGGATGGCGAAGCCCTGAATGGCCCGGGCAAGTAACGCCCAGGAGCAGAGGTGATCATGGCAGAGTCGAAACGAGCAGCGAAAGTGACCGGCGAGAAGCAGATACAAACGCTCATCGAGATGGGCAAGACGCGCGGGTATCTGACCTATGACGAGGTCGAGGCGAATCTGCCCGACGACCTGGTGAGCCCCGACCGCCTGGACCGCATCCTCGTCACGCTGGATGAAATGGGCGTCGAAGTCATCGACGAGAGCGAGATGGCGGCGCGCGAGCGGGCCGTCCGCGTCGCCGACGGCACCGTCGAAGTGGAAGTGAGCTGGGAGGTCGACGAGGCCAGCCGCCGCGCCTCCTCCAGCCAGCCGACCGACGGCGAGAACCAGAAGCGCATCGACGACCCCGTGCGGATGTACCTGACGCAGATGGGCGAGATTCCGCTGCTGACGCGCAACGAAGAGATCTCGCTGGCGAAGCGCATCGAGCTGACGCGCAAGCAGTTCCGCCGCCAGGTCCTCGCCAGCGACATGGCCATCGCCACGGCGATCGACATCCTGCGGCAGGTCGAGTCCGGCGAGCTTCCGTTCGACCGGACGATGAAGATCTGCATCTCAGAGAACCTGGCCAAGGGCACGATCATCAAGCGCGCCCCCGAAAACCTGCGCACGAGCGAGAAGCTGCTGGAGTTGAACCGGGCCGATTACGAGGCGTCGCTCGTCTCGAACCTGAAGGAAGAGCCCCGCGAGGTCATCCGCCGCCGCATCCGCGTGCGCCGCCAGAAGTGCGTCATCCTGCTGGAGGAGCTGTCGCTCCGGACGTCGAAAATCCAGTCGGTCATGAAGAAGCTGATGGCCATTCACCAGAAGCAGCAGGAAATCCTGCGGCGCCTGGAGGAAATGGGCGACAGCCGCGAGGACGCCGGCGAGGCCGAGGCCCTGACCGACGAGCTTGCCGGCTTCGAGCGCCTCGTGGGCGAGAGCGCCACCGAGCTCTCGACCCGCATCCAGCGCACCGAGCGCTCCTTCAGCGAGTACGAGGAGGCGAAGCGGAAGCTCTCGGGCGGGAACCTGCGGCTCGTGGTCTCGATCGCCAAGAAGTACCGCAA
>PMZT01000179.1:7176-9175 GCA_003170085.1 Planctomycetia bacterium
ATCCGGCAGGCCATCACGCGGGCGATCGCCGACCAGGCGCGGACGATCCGCATCCCCGTCCACATGATCGAAACGATGTCTAAGCTTCGCAATATCTCGAAGCGGTTCCTCCAGGAAACCGGCCGCGAGCCCACGCTCGAGGAACTGGCCGAGGAGGCGCGGCTGCCGGTGGCCGAGGTGCGGCGCGTCATGAAGATCAGCCGCCACCCGATCAGCCTCGACCGCCCCGTGGGCGAGAGCGAAGACTCGTACTTCGGCGATTTCATCGAGGACGAGACCGCCGAGTCGCCGGTCACGGCCGCCACCCAGGAAATGCTCAAGTCCAAGATCGACCACGTCCTGAAAACGCTGACGTACCGCGAACGCGAGATCATCAAGCTCCGGTACGGCATCGGCGACGGGCAGACGTACACCCTGGAAGAGGTGGGCCGCATCTTCCGTGTCACGCGCGAACGCGTCCGCCAGATCGAGGCCAAGGCGATCCGCAAGCTCCAGCACCCGGTGCGCAGCCGCAAGCTCGAGGGCTTCCTGGACGCCAGCAAGATGGCGGAGTTGCGAATGAGATAAGGAGTCTAAAGTCCAAGGTCCAAAGTCCAAAGTCAACCGAAGCAGGAGCGTGTGACGGGGACTTCGGAAGCGTGAGAATCGCGTGGTTGTTGACCTTTGACTTTGGACTTTGAACTTTGGACTTTAGACTGCCGTTAACAGAGTCCCGGCAATGGCGTAAGCCCTTGCCGCTCCGAGGCCGGGTCCCTCACCCCGGCCTCTTTTTTTATGACGACTATCATAGCCCGGTCATGGGTGCTGGGTGGCACCCGCCGCGGAGATGCCGCACCCGCAATTGAGCGGTTACGAAATCCACCAGCGACACCCCCGCACACCCCCGCACAGAACATTGACCTGACGCTGCCGCCGCATTATGATGCCTCGCTCACGGTTTCCGGGGCAAAGGAGCAGTCATGGCGAACGAGAAGCCCGCGCAGGGCGGCGAGCAGGACCTCATGGAGAAGATCGTTTCCCTGGCCAAGCGCCGGGGGTTCATCTACCCGTCGAGCGAAATCTACGGCGGCATCAACGGGTTCTGGGACTACGGCCCCCTGGGCGTCGAACTCAAGCGCAACATCAAGGAGGCGTGGTGGCAGGACATCGTCCGCTGCCCGGCCAAAGGCCCCGACGGCAAGGCCATCGAGATGGTCGGCCTCGACTGCTCGATCATCATGAACCCGAAGGTGTGGGAGGCCAGCGGCCACGTCTCAGGCTTTAGCGATCCGATGGTGGACTGCACCCTATGCAAGTCGCGCTATCGCGCGGATAAGGTTTTCACAGTTGCGTTCATTCCTCGAGTGAAGGCGCTAGAGTTCTTTGAACAACATGATGAGGCTGTGCGAGCCTACGAGAAGGATCCCGACTCCGCAGAAAGGTACGCGAAGGAGCGGCTGTTTCGCTCGATGGACAACACCGTTTTCAACCCTCCGGTGCGCCTGGGAATCGAGGCCGAGACCCCTGAAGAAGCCAAAGAGAAGGCGTTGGCTACGCTTCCGGCCAAGCAGAGGAAAGCTCTTGGCCTGGAACCAGTGCGAATATGGTGGTCCCCACTACGTGAGAGCCGTGGGCGCCCATCAGTTTGCCCCCGTTGCGGAGGACAGCTTGCCGAAGCCCGCAAGTTCAACCTCATGTTTAAGACCTTCGTGGGCGCAATGGAAGATTCCGCCTCCGTCGCGTACCTGCGCCCGGAAACCGCGCAAGGCATTTTTGCGAACTTCAAGAACGTCCTCGACACCACGCGCATCCGGGTGCCCTTCGGCATCGCGCAGGTCGGCAAGTCGTTCCGCAACGAGATCAACCCGCGNNTGGAGATCGAGTTCTTCTGCCACGAGTCCACCGCCGACGCGTGGTACGAGTACTGGCGCGATGCGCGGTATCAGTGGTACGTGCGGCACGGCCTGAAGTCGAGCAAGCTGCACCTCCGGAACCATGAGAAGGAAGAGCTGGCCCACTA
>PMZT01000064.1:0-17720 GCA_003170085.1 Planctomycetia bacterium
GCCCCGAGGATTGAGATGCCCGTCGAGGCGCCGGCCGCGCCGCCGCCTCCCGAGAAGCCGCCGGAAACTGTGAAGATTGAGATGCGGGTCGATCCGCCGGCCCCGCCGCCGGTTCCCGAAAAACCCGTGACGGCCCCGAAGATTGAGATGCCCGTCGAGGTGCCGGCCCTGCCGCCGCCACCGCCGTCCCGGATGACCACGGCCCCGAAGGCGCCTGCGAAGGCTCCGTCGCTGGTCGAGACGCCGAAGGCGCCGTTGCCGGCCCCGGCCGCCAGGCCGCCGGCCGAAGAGCCGCTGCCGCCGCTCCCGCCGATGCCGCCGGAACTGGCCGGCCCACGGGGGGGCGAGCCGCGCGGCGCCCTCGCCAAACCCAGCCGCGAAATGCGGCCCGAAGAGATCCAGAAGGAACTCGCCGAGGCCCAGAGCGAACCCGTCGCCACGCAGAACCTGGTCGGCATGGGCGAGATCGGCATCGTCGATGAGGTCGCCCGCGCCCGCAAGGCCTACGTCCGCGGCCTGACCGCCCTGAAGGAATACTACACGGCGCGCGGCAACTCGTATAAGCTCGACTGGGCGAATTCCGAGTTCGACGCGCTCGTCAAGGTTCCGAAGATCCAGTACCTTGGCGTGGCCGAGATCGCCGGGCCGGAACTCAGGCCGCTGCGCCACATCGATGCCGCCGACAAGCTGTACGAAGAGGGCATGCAGTACAAGAACTATCCGGCCATGCCCTACCCGATGTCCGACCCCGGCAAGGATGTGTACCTGAAGAAGTCGCTCGAGAAGTTCCAGACGATCATTGAGAAGTACCCCGACAGCGACAAGATCGCGGCCGCCGCGTTCCGCCTGGGCGAGACTTACGGCGGCTGGTACTTCAACGATTATGCCCGCGCCGTCCAGTGTTACGAGCGGTGCTGGCAGTGGGATCCGAAGACGCCGTTGCCGGCCGTCTTCAACGCCGCGAAGATTTACGATGAAAAGCTGAAGAACCGTGCCAAGGCCGTCGAGCTGTACAACCGCGCCATGACCGAGTCGAACGATCAGGACCTCGTGAACCAGTCCCGCGATCGCATCCGGGCACTGACGGGCAAGTAAGCGTTGCATACGGCCACCCAACGGTCTTGGGGGCCGCGGTGAGCGAAAAGACACGGGCTGAGTCGGGCGCCGCAGGGTGCATCCGCCTCAGCCCGTTCTCTTAGCCGTTGAAAACGCCCCCGGCCGCCGATACACTGCGGTAAGAGTGAATTTGGGCGTGCCGCTGCAAGGAGTGTACACGACGATGACTTCGCCCAGCCGCGTCGGTATCGGTTTCGACATTCACCGGCTCGTCGAGGGCCGGCGGCTGATGCTCGCGGGCATCGAGGTGCCGCACCCCCTGGGCGAACTGGCCCACAGCGACGGCGACGTCGTCCTCCACGCCCTGGCCGATGCCATGCTGGGCGCCGCCGGCTTGGGCGACATCGGCGAGCAATTCCCCGACAGCGATCCGGCGTGGAAGGATGCCGACAGCGCTGCCCTGCTCGGCCGCGTCGTTGCCTTGGTCGCCCGGGCCGGCTGGGCCGTGACGAGCGTCGACGTGAACGTGCTCATCGAGCGGCCGAAGCTCGCGCCGCACAAGGCCGCGATGCGCGAGCGCCTGGCCGGGCTCCTGGCCCTGGCGCCCGACGCCGTCGGCCTCAAGGCCCGGACGATGGAAGGCCTCGGCCCGATCGGCGACGGTACCGCCGTTGCATCGCACGTTGTTGTTATGCTTTGTCACGTTTAGCCGCCCGTGTTGTCGTACTTTGTCACGTTTAGCCGCCCAGCTTGCTGGGCGCGTTTATGCGATGCGCCACATTTAGCCGCTCAGCTTGCTGGGCGCGTTTATGCGATGCGCCACATTTAGCCGCCCAGCTTGCTGGGCGCGTTATGCGATGCGCCACATTTAGCCGCCCAGCTTGCTGGGCGCGTTACGCGATGCGCCACGTTTAGCCGCCCAGCTTGCTGGGCGCGTAATGAGGTACCAAATGACGCTTCGGCCCAATAACCTGCACGTGTACAACACGCTCACCCGCACGAAAGAGCTGTTCGCGCCGCTCGACCCGCCGCGCGTGGGCATGTACGTTTGCGGCCCGACCGTGTACGGCGACGCCCACATCGGGCACGCCAAGAGTTACATCTCGTTCGACGTCATCGTGCGGTACCTCCGGTACCTGGGGTACAACGTCACGTACGTCCAGAATATCACCGACGTGGGCCACCTGACCGACGATGCCGACCAGGGCGAAGACAAGGTCGAGCGCACGGCCAAGGCCGAGCGCATCCACCCCATGCAGATCGCCCAGCGCTACACCTGGCGCTATTTCGAGGACATGGCGCGGCTGAACGTGCTCAAGGCCGACATCCAGCCGTTCGCCTCGGGCCACATCATCGAGCAGATCGAACTCGTCAAGCGCCTCATCGCCGGCGGCCATGCCTACGAGGCCGGCGGCAACGTGTATTTTGACGTCGCGAGCTGGCCGAAGTACGGTAAGCTTTCGGGCCGCAGCGTTGACGAGATGCTTTCCGGCACGCGCATCGAGAGCGCCGCCGACAAGCGTGCCCCCGCCGACTTCGCCCTCTGGAAACGGGCCGAGCCCGGCCACATCATGCAGTGGCCCAGCCCGTGGGGCATGGGGTTCCCCGGCTGGCACCTCGAGTGCTCGGCCATGAGCATGAAGTACCTGGGCGAGTCGTTCGACATCCACGGCGGCGGCATGGAGAACCAGTTCCCCCACCACGAGGACGAGATCGCCCAGGCCGAGGCCGCCACCGGCAAACCGTTCGTCAAATACTGGCTCCACAACAACATGGTGACCGTGGGCGGCCAGAAGATGGGCAAGAGTCTCGGCAACTTCATCACGCTGCGCGACGCGATCGGAACCCGCGACCAACCTGGCAAGTGGGACCCGATGGTGCTGCGGATGTTCATCCTCCAGAGCCATTACCGGAGCCCGCTGGACTTTTCCGACGAGGCGCTTCAAGCGGCAGCCGATGGTTATGGGCGCCTAGCCAAGGCCGTTGAGAGATTGTTGCTTGCGATGGCTACCGCCGGGCCTGGTGACGCCGATCCAGCAGTAGATAGCTCTGTGCGAAAAATCAGAGCGGACTTTTTCGAAGCAATGGATGACGACTTCAACACCGCAAGAGCAATCGGATGCCTGTACGCCCTTTCCCGGGAGTCTTACAGGAGCATTGACGTTGACTCTACAAGTAAGGTCCATCCCGTCGCACAACGCGCGCCAAAACAACCTACGTCAGCAACACTTGAGATCATTCGTTGTGCCTTCCAGGAACTCAGCGGCGAAATACTAGGCGTCAGTCTCCTTCCGACAACAGCCGGCAAGACAGCCCTGAGCGCATCACGAGTGTCAGAGGCGTCTTCGGACAAACTCGTGTCGTACCTAAGTCAGATGCGTAACGAAGCCCGCGCGGCCAAGAACTTCGCCCAGGCCGACGCCATCCGCAAACGCCTGGACGAGATCGGCATCCTCCTCGAAGATACGCCCGAGGACACGAAGTGGCGGTTTAAGTAGGATACGCGTGGTCGTCGCGCCGACCGCCGTGTGTGAAAGATGCCGCGTGGTCGCCGCGGCGACCACCCTACATGGTACGGGCCGCGGGGATTAGCCCGCGAAGCGGGCGCCAAGAAAATAGCCCACGGCGTAAGCCGTGGGAAGACACGGAGGCGCGAGACCTTTTTCGTTTCTTGTGGTGAGCCCCGTAAAGGGCGCCAGAAGGCCGCGAAAACATTCTGCCGCCCCTGGCGGGGCTGAGAACGAATGAATGTGAATATGACTTTTGCGTACCCATGGCTCACGCCATGGGCTATTATCTGGGCCAGGCGAGGCCGACCTACAGGGCGATCCCCACGGCAAGACCGAATTGCTTTCGCATCGGCTCCCCCTTACGCGGCATGGCTTGCGCGACATTTCATCGGCCGCCTAGATCGACGCTCGGCGCCTGGCGCTCGACGGCCGAATCGATCTCAAAGAACTCCGCCGGCTTGAACTGGAAGAGGCTCGCGAGGACGTTCGTCGGGAACATCTCGCACCGGTTGTTGTAATCGCGCACGTTCGCGTTGTAGAACCGGCGGGCCGCCTGGATGCGGTCCTCGGTCTCCGACAATTGGTGCTGAAGGGCCAGGAAACTCTGGTTCGCCTTGAGGTCCGGGTAGGCCTCGGCCACCGCGAAGAGTTGCTTCAGTGCCCCCACGAGGACGTTCTCGTCGGCCGCCTGCGCCGCCGGCGACCCCGTCGACGCCACCGCGCGGGTGCGGGCCTCGATCACGAGCTGGAGCACCTGCCGCTCGTGCTGCGCGTAACCCTTGACGGTCTCGACCAGATTCGGAATGAGGTCGTAGCGGCGCTTGAGCTCGGTATCGATGCCCGACCAGCTCTCGCGGACGTGGTTGCGGCCGCTGACGAGACTGTTGTACATGCCAACGAGCACAAGGATCACGATGAGGGCGACCACACCGATCGCCACGCAGCACGGCAGGCCCATAAAAGCCTCGCCCCCGCCCACGTACGCCATCACGCCGGTCATGTCGGAGTTCACAATTACCCTCCCCTCGTGGCTGGAACGCCGCGCTCGTGCAGCACGTAATCGGGCGTGCCGTGAATGATCTCGGTTCCGATGGTCAGAAGCCGGCGGATCTGATCGATCCCCTTCAGCCCCTGATAAAGCACCATCAGCGGCCCGTTCATCTCCATCGCCGGCGTATCGCCGGAGGCCAGCAGGTACTCGATCAGCCGCGCGTGGAAGATGTCGTACGCGAACTTCCGCTCCTCGCACTTGACGTGGTAGCGGCGGCTGAACTCCGTGCTCTCGAAGCCGATGTCGTCGTGCCCGAACCACGAGGCCACGGCGTCGAAGATGCTTTCGCGCCGCAGCCAAAGCCGCGGGGCGAGGATCGGCATCTCGAAGAGGCCCACGAGGTAATACGTCGTGGTCTCGTCCTTGCCGCTGCCGGTCGTGTACTGGTAGTCGAAAAGGAGCACCGACCGGCCCTGCATCTCGCCCGCCAGGATGTTCGACGCCTTGCGCGAGTGGCCCTGCTGAAACACGTCCATGCCGGCGTACCGCGTGGGCAGGCCCCACGGATCATCGGGGTAGTATCGGAAGCCCAACTCGGCGGCAAGGCGGTTCATCTCCTCGCGCCGCTTGCGGTTTCTGATAATCCCCCAGACGATGCCCACAATGATCAGGGCAACGAACCCACCGAACATGAGGCACGGAACGGCCTGGCACCCGGTGGCAAATATCATGTTGCTGAGGTCATGCATGGTCCGCCCCTTCGCGATGCGGACGGATTATAGACCCTTCATACGCAGGGCGTCAAAAGGAAACGAGGGCGCGGCGGGTTCCAAAGTGCGGCGATTTTTACACGGCCTTAGCGTATTTCACGTCGGCCAGGGTGCCATGCTTTCGCGCCGTTGCGAAAGCATGACGGGTGGCATGCCCACGCCGTCCGTTGCGTGGGCATGCTTTGTGACCGGGGCAGAACATGCCCACGCGAACTGCGGCGTGGGCATGCCACCCACCCTCAGCGTAATTCACGTCGGTCAGTGTGCAAGAAAGAATCCATACGTGAACCCCCCGGTTTGCCGCGAGTACATGTCGGGGAGACAAGGAGACGCCCATGGTACCCGCCACGAAACCAGCACCTGCCGAGCGGCCCACAAATCCGCCGGCTGCGCTGCCCCACGGGCGTTCGCACGGGCCGGCGGGGATTTCGCTCTGTCCGGCCGATCTTGACGGCCTTGCCGGCCTTGATTCGGACCGTTTCGTGCGATACCATGGAACCACTATGGATAATCCTTTCAGCCCGATTCCGGAGATCCTCGAGGAACTCAAGGCGGGGCGCATGATCGTCCTGGTGGACGACGAGCACCGCGAGAACGAGGGAGACCTCGTTTGCGCCGCCGAAAAGGTGACCCCCGAGATCATCAACTTCATGGCGGTCCATGGGCGCGGCCTGATCTGCCTGCCCATGGCCCACGAGTACATCGAGCGGCTCCAACTCCAGCCGCAGACCGCCGAGAACACCGCGGCGTTCGGCACGGCGTTTACGGTCTCGGTCGACGCCCGCACCGGCATTACCACGGGCATCAGCGCCGCCGACCGGGCGCGCACGATCCTGCTGGCGATCGCCGAGGGCACGCAGCCGGCGGACCTGGCGCGGCCGGGGCACGTCTTCCCGATCCGCGCCCGCGAAGGCGGCGTTCTGGTGCGCGCCGGGCAGACCGAGGGCACCGTGGACCTGGCACGGATGGCCGGCCTGAAGCCCGCGGGCGTCATCTGCGAGATCATGAAGCCCGACGGCACCATGGCCCGCCTGCCCGACCTCATCGCGTTCTGCGCCGAACACAAGCTCAAGATCGGCTCCGTGGCCCAGATCATCGAGTTCCGCCACCGCAAGGAGCGACTGATCCGCAAGGTGGCCCAGGCCAAGCTGCCCACGGCGCACGGCCTGTTCGACCTGCACGTGTACGAGAGTTTCGTCGACTCCTTCGCACAGGTGGCGCTGACGTTCGGCGGCATCGGCGTGGCGGGGCCCGACGGCAAGGTGCCCGTCGAGGAGGAGCCGGTGCTCGTGCGCATCCACTCGGAATGCCTCACGGGCGACGTCTTCGGAAGCCTGCTGTGCGACTGCGGCCAGCAACTGAACCGGGCGCTCGCCCTCGTGGCCCAGGAAGGGCGAGGCGCGGTTATCTACATGCGACAGGAAGGGCGCGGCATCGGCCTGACCAATAAGATTCGCGCGTATCAGCTCCAGCAGGACGAGGGCCTCGACACCGTCGAGGCCAACGAGCGGCTGGGGTTCCAGGCCGACCTGCGCGATTACGGCATCGGGGCGCAGATCATGTCGGACCTCGGCATCCGCAAGGTGCGCCTCATGACGAACAATCCCCGCAAGATCGTCGCCCTGAAGGGGTTCGACCTCACGATCGTCGAGCGCGTGCCGATCGTGATCGAATCGAACCCGCTGAACGAGCGGTATCTCAACACCAAGAGAAAAAAGATGGGGCACTTGCTGGATGAGTAGGCCTGGCTACGGGACAGCCTCGAACATCCGAATACTTCAGTCGCGCCGCACGGTCAGCTTAGCACTTCCTCGAGGGCCTCGGGGCTGAGAAGTGCCCGCAGTTTGCTGAGGGCGCGGGTCTCGATCTGGCGGATCCGCTCTCAGACGATACTGAAGTCACTGCCGACTTCTTAGGGGAACGGGCCTAGTTCTGATGCAGCGCCGCCAGAACCGCCTTGGGATTGCGCACCGCAACGCGCAGCAAGGCATTGGCGGGGCCTTCGGGTCGCCGCCGGCCCTGCTCCCAGTTCTGAAGCGTACGAGCGCTGACGCCGATCATCAAGGCAAACTCGCCCTGCGACACCCTCAGCCTGCGGCGGACCTCCTTGATGTCCAGCGGCTTGATTGTCCACGCGCGGCTGGGCTTGCGGCGCCCGGCCTTCATTTCTCCGGCCTCCCGAATGCTGGCCAGCAGGTTCTCAAAGTCCTTGGTTTTCATTTCAGCCACTCCTTGACCACCGCCGCGAGCCGCCTGAGTTGCTCGGGCGTCAGGTCGTCCTGGTCCGATTTCTTGTATGGCAAGAGCATGAAGATCGTGTCGGGCGGATCCCAGTAGTAGATCACCCGTAGCGACCCACGCTTGCCCGCGCCCGGCAGGTTCCACCGCACCTTGCGGAGGCCTGCGCCCCCCGGGATCCGATCTCCGGCACCAGGCCGAAACATGAGGGCCGTTTGCAGCCGCCGGTACTCGTCATCCGGCAGCAGCCGCCTGATCTCCCTCGTGAAGATCGTGGTCTCGATGAACCTCATAGTGACATCATACGCCATTGGCGTATTATGTCAAGGCTGTCCAATTTGGGAAACGGGCCGCAGGACTAACTCAGGACTTCTTCCAGCGCCTCCGGGCTAAGGAGTGCCCGGAGCTTGTTGAGGGCGCGGGTCTCGATCTGGCGGATCCGCTCTTTCGTCACGCCGAAGTGCTTGCCGACCTCTTCGAGCGTCTGGGCCGGCAGTTCGCCCAGTCCGAACCGCCGCATGACGATCTCGCGTTCGCGCGGCTCAAGCTCGCTCAGCACCTTCTCGATGTTCTGCCTGACCGAGATATCGGGCTCGCGGTACGGCTCTTCGCCCTCGAAGCGCAGGTCGGAACTCATTTCGAGGAGTTCATCGCGGCCGGTCATGAAGCGGTCGCGCCGCACGCCTTCCTGCGGCACGCTGCGCGCGAAGTTCTTCATGATCGCCCACGACGCGTAGGTCGAGAACTTGAAGCCGCGGGTGTAATCGAACTTATCGACCGCCCGCATCAGGCTCATGTTGCCGTCGGAAATGAGCTCGAAGAAGTTCGACTGCGGGCCGACGTGCCGCTTGGCGATGTTCACCACCAGCCGCAGGTTCGCCTGGATGATGCGGTTCTTGACGTGATTGGCCTCTTCGACGAGCTTCTCGATTTCGCCGATGTCTTCGACCTTGGCTAGGCGGCCTGCCTTGATTCGCTCGCGCGCCTTCGCGGCCTTGAACTTCAGGTAGTTGTAGCGCCGGAAGACCGACTGCTCCTGCTCTTTCGTCAGCAGGGGCGTCTTGTACAGACTCTTGAGGTAGATGGGCAGGCCCTTCGGCGCCGACGCCGGCCGTTTCTCCACGCCGCCCAGGGCGGCATCGCCGGCGGCATCGTGCAGGATCGCCTCATCGGCGCCCGGCTTCTCGAACTCCGGGCTGGCCATATACTCGATCGGCTCGAGCAGGAGTTCCTTGGCCCGCTCCTCGGTCACGATGCGATAGATGCTGGACCGCGTGCGGCAGAACCGCTTGGCCAGCGTATGGACGCTCACGCCGCGCACGTGGGTCTGGTAAATCAGCCGCCGATCGCCCTCCTGAAGCGGTTCGCTCGTATCAGGGAAGAGCTTGGCGCCTGGATGCTCGCCATCGTATTCCTTGATCGTCTGGCGAACGGTCTCAACCGCGCGGCCAAGCTTGCGGGCGATGCGCTTCGAGACCTCGAACAGGCAGCAATGGCAGAAGAGGCTGAGCCGGCGGGCGCGGCGCACGATTTCGCGCCGCTCCTCGGGCGTGAGTCGGCTGAACTCGCCGCCGGCCTTGACCTGCTCGGGGTTGCGGGTGGCGAATCGATCGAGGCTCGTCAGCAGGAACCCAACCCGAAGGCGTCCGTCGGGCCCCACAAACTTGCGAGACACCAAGCCCGCCTTCCGCCATCGCTGGATCGTCTTGGCCGAGACGTTGAAGTGCTTCGACGCCTCCTCGATCGTAAGGACCTGTTCCCCGATTTCGGCCGGCGTAATCCTGAGGCTCGCCGAAACGTCCTCGACCAGGCGAACGAGGTCCTCACGGACGCTACTACCCTTGAGGGTCTTGCCCAGGTCGACAGGCGGCCGATACCCGGTGATTTGATAGCAGACAAACTCGTAGGGATACGACCTGGAGGGTTCGATCAGGCAGATGAGCCGCTCTGCCCTGTTGATCTGCTCCAGACGAACCTTCGCAGGAGCGAACTCCAACTGCTTCGCGAGGTCCGCCATCTCGGGGTGATGGAACTTGACCATCAGCCACCTCGATTCTAAGCGTGTCTTTCGCTTCCCCGCCTACCTAAGATACTACCTCACGCGGGATTCCCTGTCAACAACAAAATCCGTGGTTCTTGCACTCCAGGTGTCCTGTCCAGAGGCCCGAATCGCACAAGAGCACGCTTCGTACGAAGTCAAGGCCACATAATCCCTCCCATTGCGGGTCATGCGCCATGAGCCGCTACTAATGGGGGGTCAGCCAGAACGGCCGGACTCTGTCCAGCAGGCTCACTGGACAGGCGGCCGCAGTTCCAGGTCTTGACTCAAGGACGGCGGAGAAACGGGTGGTGCGGATAGAGTTTCTTTGGGCTAACACACTGGTGAATTCAGGAAGGGCGTTATCGGACGCGTGTCAGAGTGCCCCGCCATGCCTCGCAAGGATGCTGACAACGGCGTTCAGGTTGGTCGGGCGCTTGGCCGTTTCCTTCTCCAGGCAGCGCATGATCATCGTCGCCACCTCGGCAGGCACTGCGGGAACTCGCTTCTCCACCGGCACCGGCTTCACGTTCAGCACCTTCAGCATGGGGGTCTGATGAACTTCGCTACTCTCGAACGGCCAGTGGCCCGTCAGGACTTCATAGGCGACAATCCCGAACGCGAAGATGTCGACGCGGTAATCGCTGGGTTCGCGCCGCAGGATTTCCGGAGCAAGAATCTCGGCGGTTCCCAAGCGGCTGATCACCGACGGCTGGCTCAGCAGCGGCGTCGCCAGGCCGAAGTCGATGACCTTCACCCGGCCCTGGGTCGTCACGAAGATGTTCTTCGCACAGAAGTCGTGGTGCACAAACCGCCGGGTGTGAACATGGGCCAGCCCCGCCGCCGTCTGCTCCAGAAACCCAAGACGCTTGCCCACGAGGCGGCTGCTGTCGCCCCCCAGCAGGCTGCCGAGAGTCATTCCGTCGAGGTATTCCAGCACGACGTAGGGGAGGTCGCCCAACTGACCGTGGTCAAAGCACTTGATGACGTTCGGGTGGTCCATCGAGGCCGTGATCTGGCCTTCGGTGAAATCGCGGAAGTGGGCCTCAAGTTTCTCCACCACGCGGTGGGCCGTCGGCTTGAGGACCTTGATCGCCACGATCTCGCCGGTTTCCTGGTTCTTCGCCTTGAAGATCTTGGCCATGCTGCCTTCGCGGATCATGCCCATGGCCACATAGCCCGGCAGTTCCATCGACGGCGCACCCCGGAATCGGTTGAAGAGTTGTTTCAGCACGGTCCATGCCCTCCATGCGACCACCGCGCGCCCGCAGAACGCAAGCGAATCAGAAATGCACGTTCATTGTACAGAGCGGCCCCCGGGGCGCCAACAGGTTCTTCAAGGAATTAAACCGTTCGCCCTCGCGAACGTCCCGCGGAAAACATCGGAAGATCGAGTGGCCGGCTGGAATAAAAAGGCGGCTTACGGAAACTTACTTGCCAAAGTAATCGATCAAGGCCGCAATTTCGCTCCGCAGATTCGACCTCGCAACGATGCGATCGACGAAGCCGTGCTCCATCATGAACTCGGCCGTCTGGAACCCCTCGGGCAGTTCCTGCTTCATCGTCTGATAAATGACGCGCGGGCCGGTGAAGCCGATCATGGCCCGCGGCTCGGCGATGATGATATCGCCCAGCGAGGCGAAACTGGCGGCCACGCCGGCGGTCGTCGGGTTCGTCATGACGCTGATAAAGAGGCCCCCTGCCCGTGCCAGCCGTGCGACGGCGGCCGACGTCTTCGACATCTGCGCCAGGCTGAGGATCCCCTCCATCATGCGTGCGCCGCCCGACGCGCTACAGATCACCAGCGGTACGCCGAGTTCCGTCGCCTTCTCGGCGGCCACCGTGATCTTCTCGCCCACCACCGAGCCCATCGACCCCATGATGAAGTTCGGATCGAGCACGCCCAGGATCACGGGCCGCCCCTTGATGTACGCGCGGCCGACGACGGCGGCATCGTACAGGTTCGTCTGCCGCTGCGCATCGGCCAGACGCTCGACGTAGCTCTTGCGATCGACGAACTCGAGCGGGTCGGGCGACATCAGATTCAGCAGGTACTCCTCGAAGCTGTCGGCGTCGGCCAGGAGGGCGATCCGCTGCCGCGCGCCCACCTTGAAGTGATACTGGCATTCCGGGCACACGTGGAAGTTCTCCTCCACGCGCTTGCGGTAGACCATCTCCTCGCAGCCGGGGCACTTGAGCCACAGCCCTTCCGGGATGTCCTTCTTCTTGGCCCGGCCGTTCATGGCCATAAGTCGCTTCGCTCCGTGCCCGTTCAGCGGGCGGCTTCGGCGGCCCGCCGCCGGAGGTCGTCAATCGCGCGGCGGTAATCGCCGCCAGGGGCGCGAAACACCGCCGTCCCCGCGACGAACGTATCGATGCCGGCCTCGGCCGCCGGCGCCACGGTCTCGGGGTTGATGCCCCCGTCAATCTCCAGCCGCTGCTCCGGCCGCAGCATCGCCTTGATCTGGCGGATCCGCGGCAACACTTCGGGCATGAACTTCTGCCCGCCGAAGCCCGCGTAAATGCTCATCAGCAGGACCATGTCGACGTGCGGCACGGTCGCGATGAACCGCTCCCACGGGCCGTCGGGGTTGATCGTCACGCCCGCGGTGCATCCGAGGTCGTGGATGCGCCCCACGAGCGCCGGCCCGTCGACCACGACTTCGGAGTGGAACGTCAGGTGGTCGGCGCCCGCGTCGGCAAACGCCTTGATGTAGCGGGCCGGCTCCTCGATCATCAGGTGCACGTCGAGGAACAGGTCGGTGCAGGCCCGGACCTTCTCGACCACCACGGGGCCGATCGTGATGTTCGGCACGAGGTGCCCGTCCATGACGTCCACGTGCAGGAGGTCGGCCCCGGCCTCGCGGGCCCTCGCGATCTCATCCGCCAGGTGAGCGAAGTCCGACGCCAGCAGCGACGGTGCAATGGCCGGGCGCGGCAGTTGGGTCAACGAGCGTTTCAAGACAAGCGATCCCTTCCGCGTTCGCACCGGGCAACCCCGGCGTGCGCCCGTTCTTACGCCTCGTCGATGATCTCGATGGTCTCGAACGGTTTGCCCTCGAGGAACTCGAGGCTCGCCCCGCCGCCCGTCGAGATGTGGGTCATCTTCTCGGCCAGGCCGAACTTCTCGACCGCGGCCGCCGTGTCGCCGCCGCCCACCACGACGACGCCGCCGCGCTTCGCCACATCGGCCATCGTGTCGCAGATCTTCTTGCTGCCCTCGGCAAACGGGGCCATCTCGAACACGCCCATCGGGCCGTTCCAGAGCACCGTCTTGGCGTCGGCCAGCTTCTCGCAGTAGAGGTCGATCGTCTCGGGGCCGATGTCCAGGCCCATCCAATCGTCCTCCATCGCGGGGCCTTGCACGTCGGTCTCGGCGTCGGCCGCAAAGGCCTTCGCCACGAGGTGATCGACCGGGAACAGCACCTCGGCCTTGCTTGTCTTGATCTTTTCGAGGAGCTTCTTGGCCAGGGCGATGATGTCCTTCTTCGAGCCGTCCTTCTTAACGACTTCGCGCTCGACCTTGGACTTGCCCACGTTCTCGCCGCGCGCCACCATGAACACGTACGCCATGGCGCCGCCGATGAGCAGGCGATCGACCTTGGTCAGGAGGTTTTCGATGACGGCGATCTTGTCCGAGACCTTCGCGCCGCCAAGGACGGCCACGAACGGCCGCTGCGGCTTCTCGAGCGCCTCGCCCAGGAACTTCAGTTCTTTCTCGATGAGGAACCCGATGGCCCGCGTGCCCTGGGGCATGAGCGCCGGCACGCCGTACGTCGAGGCGTGCTTGCGGTGCGCGGTGCCGAACGCGTCGTTCACGTAGAGATCGGCCAGGCCGCGCAACGCCTTGGCGAACGTCTCATCGTTCTTCTCCTCGCCGGCGTGGAAGCGCAGGTTCTCGAGGACCAGCACGTCGCCGTCCTTCATCGCGGCCACCATCTTCTCAACCTCGGGGCCGATGCAATCCGGGGCGAACTTGACCTCGCTGCCCAGGAGTTTCGCCAGGGCCGTAGCCGTCGGCTTCATACTGTACTTCGCCTTGACTTGCCCGTCGGGCCGGCCCAGGTGGCTCATCAGGATCACCCTGGCACCGGCCGCCATGGCGCACTTGATCGTCGGCAGCGCCATGCGGATGCGGCGGTCGTCGGTCACGTTGGCGTTCTCGTCCAGCGGCACGTTGAAATCGACACGCACGAGAACCCGCTTGCCCTTCATCGGAAGTTTATCCAGCGTTTTCTTGGCCACGGCCAACCTCCTTCGGGCCTGTCAGAAAATCGGGGGCGAGCCCTGCGCCCGCCCCCGTTTACGTGGTCGTCCAATCTTACATGCCGGCGAGTTTCTTCGCCAGGTCGGCCATGCGGTTCGAGAAGCCCCACTCGTTGTCGTACCACGAGAGGACCTTCACGAAGGTCGGATCGAGGGCCTGTGTCTGCGTGCCGTCGAAGAGGCTCGAGCAGTTCGTGCCGATGACGTCGCTGGAGACGATCGGATCGTCGGTGTACTCGAGGACACCCTTGAGCTCGCCCTCGGCGGCCTTCTTCATGGCCGCATTGATATTCTTGACGGCCTCCGCGGCGTCCGCGCCGGCGGGCTTTTCGAGCTCCACCGTCAGGTCCACCACGCTGCCGACCGGGGTCGGAACGCGGAGCGAGTAGCCGTTCAGCTTGCCCTTGAGGGCCGGCAGAACCTTGCCAACGGCCTTGGCGGCGCCGGTCGTGGTCGGAATGATGTTGAGGGCGGCGGCGCGGGCGCGGTGCGGATCCTTGTGGATCATGTCGAGGATGCGCTGGTCGTTGGTGTACGCATGGACGGTCGTCATCAGGCCGCGCTTGATGCCGAAGGTTTCCTGCAGGACCTTGGCCACCGGCGCCAGGCAGTTCGTGGTGCAGGATGCGTTGGAAACGATCTTATGCTCGGGCTTCAGGGCGGCATCGTTGACGCCGATGACGATCATGGCGTCGAGCTCGTCCTTCGGCGGGGCCGACAGAATGACCTTCTTGGCGCCGGCCGTCAGGTGCTTCGCGCAATCGGCCTTGTTCGTGAATACGCCGGTGCACTCGAGGGCCACGTCAACCTTCAGGGCGGCCCACGGAAGCTGGGCGGGGTCCTTGATGGCGCTGACGGGGATCGCGACGCCGTCGACCACGATATTGGTGCCGTCGGCCTTCACTACGCCGTCAAAGCGGCCGTACACGCTGTCATACTTCAGCAGGTGGGCCAGCATCTTGGCATCGGTCAAGTCGTTGATGCCGACGATGTTGAACTCCTTGCGCCGCGCCCACATGGCACGAAAAACGATACGGCCGATGCGCCCGAACCCGTTAATCCCGATGTTAATAGCCATCCACGAACCTCCTTAGCCGTGATTGATCTCTGAGCGGAGACGCCCCTGGCGCACCGCCCCCTTAGCGCACGGAGCGCCAAGCGTTTGAGGTACAAACCCCACTTATAGGCCCTGTTTTCGGCCCTGTCAAGGCATTTTCGGCTGACACGAGCGATGTGTCAGTTGCGGAGGCAGAGACTTCGCGGCGGGTGGCACGGCCTCGCGCTTTTGCGTGGCCGTGCTTCGTCCGACGGAGCGCACGGCCACCCAACATCGGGNNCGGGAGGCCGTGCCACCCAGCACACGTAAGTGACGCCATACTCAGCCCAAAGACGCCCCTACTTCTTCGGCGCCGGCTGCATGACCCGGAAAAGGCGGATGCGATACCAATGGGCTCCGTTTGCCGGATCTTTGAAGTGAACCACCTGGTTCACGCCGGCCGCCTGCAATTCGACCGAGCCTTGGGCGGCTCCTGACTTGCCGCGCTCCGATCCACAGGAGAGCACTTCGAGCTTGAAGTCCGCCTTCCCGATCAGCAGGGCCAGCGGCTTTGACAGGTCGTGTCCTTTAGCCTCGGGAGGCAACGCCCACTCCGGCTGCCAACTCTGCTCATTCACCCACGTCGGTTCATTCCGGCCACCCTCGCGACCGGGTCTGGAAAAGCGGATATTCTCCCAGTAAAGGCCGGTCGGCGTCACATGCAGGAGGCACTCTGCGTCTATAAGCGCGTCGATCACAATCTCGTCCACGTTCTTCGGCGGTGACGACCTGTCGCCCTCGCGCAACTGCTTGAGTTGGCCGGCGATCAGATCCAACTCCTGCTGCAACGCCTGCTTGACGGCACTCTCCGCGCCACCCTTTCTGGCCAGGAGGACTCTTTGGACGGCAACAAGGTCTTGGGTGTACTTCATCTTCGCGGCCTTCTGGGCCACCTGGAGCCCGGCCCATGCCTTTTTCGCTGCGTCCGCCTTGAGTTCCTTGGGTTCGCTCGCCGCGGCCCCGGCAACCTCGTCGCGCAGCCTCACGAGCTCGGCGGTCATCAGATCGGCTTCCTTCTGAAAAGCCTCCTTGGCCAGGCTGTCGCCGGCAGCCGCCATCTTCTCGGCCAGCGCATCCACGGATGTCTTCAGTTCCTGTCCATACTTGAATTTGGCCGCCTTGATCGCGGCCTCGTAATCGGCCTGGGCCTTCTTGGCCTCGTCGCTCTTGAAGTCGGCGGCAGGGCAAACCCCGGCAAGAAGTGCAATCACCGCAAGCAAAAGCATGAGCCGCATGGCTGTTCCCCCAGGGACGGGTCCTTGTGACTGGCATGATTCTACCGCAATGATTACGTTCGCTGCAATAGGCGTTGCGGCGTACCCTGAGCTTAATAGGACACCGCTTAATTCCAACTGAGCGCGGCGGGTACGGAGACCCGCCGCGCAAATCCTTGAAAGTAGCACTGTCCTATTAAACTCGCCCGGAATGCCTTCTTTCTCGCCGGTCTTTCGCGCCGGTCTTGACGTTTGTCGCAAGAACATGTACCGTGAGCAGCTTATGACTCCCTCGAACAACACGCTGGCGGCGCTCGTCTCGCGCGAACTGCTGCCTTTCGTCAAGGCCCCCGGCCAATACGTCGGCGGCGAGGTGGGCGTCGTCCACAAGCCGTGGGACTCCGTTGCCATCCGCTTCTGCCTGGCGTTTCCCGACACGTACGCGATCGGCATGAGCCACCTGGGCTCGGCCATCCTGTACCACCTGCTGAACGCCCGCGGCAACACGCTGTGCGAGCGCACGTACGTCCCGTGGATCGACGCCGCCGACCGCATGCGGTCGCAGCGGATTCCGCTCTTCTCGTGGGAATCGCGCCACCCGGTTCGCGAGTTCGACATCCTGGGCATCTCGCTCCAATACGAGATGCTCTATACGAATGTGCTCGAACTCCTCGACCTGGCGGGCATCCCGCTCCTTGCCGCCGATCGCACGCAAGGCGACCCGCTGGTCCTGGGGGGCGGGCCGGGCGTCGATAACCCCGAGCCGATGGCCCCGTTCTTCGATCTCATGCTCGTCGGCGAGGCCGAGGACGCCCTGCCCCAGTTCCTCGACGCGTATCGCAAGCTGCGCGATTCCGGCATGGCGCGCGGCGACATCATCACCGCCCTCGCGCGGCAGCTCGATTTTCTCTACGCGCCGGGCCTCATCGAGCCAACGTGGAATCCCGACGGAACCCTTGCGGCGCTCACGCCTAAGGTCGACGGCCTGCCGCCGCTGACCCTGGCGGCGCGCGCTGCGGACCTCGAAAACGCCCCGTTCCCGACGCGGCCGCTCGTCCCGAACACCGAGATCGTGCACGATCGGATCAACATCGAGATCATGCGCGGCTGCCCGCGGCTGTGCCGCTTCTGCGAGTCCGGCCACACCAAGGGCCACGTGCGATACCGCAGCCCGGAGAAGATCCTGGCCCTGGCCCGCGAGACGTACATCCACACGGGGCTGGAGGAGATCTCGCTGGCGAGCCTGTCGCCGAGCGATCATCCGCAACTCCGCGAGATCATGACGACCCTCGACGCCGAGTTCGCGCCAAAGGGCGTCAGTCTGAGCCTGCCGAGCCTCCGCACGAACGACCAACTCGAACTCGTGCCGCGGCTGCTGGGCAGCGTCCGCAAGAGCGGCCTGACGATGGTGCCCGAGGCCGCGGGGACGCGCCTCAGGCGGGTCATCGGCAAGAACATCCTGGACGAGCATCTCTTTGCCGGCGCCCGCGAGGCGTGGGCCCACGGCTGGAACCTCATCAAGCTGTACTTCATGATCGGCC
>PMZT01000064.1:17747-17912 GCA_003170085.1 Planctomycetia bacterium
AAGCCGCACACGCCGTTCCAGTTCGTGGCAATGGCGGGCGAGGATTATCTCCTGCGCGCCCGCGACATCCTGCGGAAAGCGATGCCCGAGGGACGGATCGCCCTGCGCGTCCATCGCATCGACCGGAGCATCCTCGAGGGCGTGCTCGCGCGCGGCGACCGGCGC
>PMZT01000144.1 GCA_003170085.1 Planctomycetia bacterium
ATCTCGAACTGCGTCATCAACCTTTCGCCCGATAAGCCGCGGGTCTTCCGCGAGATTTTCAGGGTCCTCCGGCCCGGCGGCCGCATGGTCGTAAGCGACATCGTCCTCAACCGCGAACTGCCCGAGAGCGTGCGGAAGAACGAGCGGCTGTACAGCTCATGCCTGGCCGGGGCGCTGCTGAGGGCGGAGTACCTCGGGGCGATCCGCGCAGCGGGCTTCAAGAAGGTCAAGGTCCTGAGCGACACCGCCCGCAAGCCCAGGAACGTGGGCGGCGACCCGATCACGCGGACCGCCGCGAAGGCCCTCGCCGGCGCCGCGTCGAGCGTGACGATTCTGGCGGTCAAGTAGCCTCACTGCATTCGTCATATAACGATTGATGTCATGGCGACGCCGGGTGGCACGGCCACTGTTTACCCGCCGTGGCGGGCGATGTGGGGTGGCCGTGCGCCCCGTCGGACGAAGCACGGCCACGCAAAGGCGCCCTCCACGGCGGGTCTTCGACGAGGCCGTGCCACCCGCGCTGCTGATTCGGCACCCATAACTGAGGGCTCAATGTTTGAGCCGATTTGCCAACCGATTTGCCTTGACGTTCGGGGCACCTCGAAATAGAATCATCGGGCTTTTTACCAGGGCTAAGCCCAGGCAGTGTGAAGCCTCGTGGGAGGAGTCAATCGGCAATGTTCATAGAGATTCGCGTACACGGTCGTGGCGGGCAGGGCAGCGTGACGGCGGCGGAAGTCCTCGCCAAGGCCGCGTTCAAGGACGGCCTTGTGAGCCAGGCGTTCCCGGCCTTCGGGTCGGAGCGCATGGGCGCCCCGGTCCGTGCGTTCTGCCGCGTGTCGGATAAGCCCATCCGCATCCGGTCGGAGATCCACACGCCGGACTTCTGCATCGTTCAGGACCCGTCGCTGATGGATACGGTGAACGTGTTCGAGGGCCTGAAGCCCGGCGGCATCGTCGTCCTGAACTCCGAGCATCCCGAGCAGGTGAAGGTGCCCGCGGGGGCGGTGCTGAAGCCGATCGCCGGCACGCGCATCGCCCAGGAAGTCATCGGCCGGCCGATTGCGAACATGGTCATGGTGGGCGCGTTTGCCGGGATCACGGGCCTGGTGACGCTCGAGTCCCTGCAGGCCGCCGTGAAAGAACGTTTTGGCGGCAAAGTCGGCGACCTGAACGCCGCGGCCGTGGCGACGGCCTACCAGGCCGCGAAGGAGAAAAAATGAGCCCGAAACTGAGCATGGATAAGCTTTCCGTGGGTTGCGTGGCGATGCCCGGCGGCAGCCTGGTCTACAAGACCGGGGCCTGGCGGAGCATGAGGCCCGTCTTCAAGCACGCCGCCTGTATCGGGTGCCGCGCCTGTGAACTGGTCTGTCCGGAAGGCTGCGTCTTCGAAAACCCCCAGGAGAAGCATGTCTTGGTAAGCTCCAAGGAAAAGAGTCCCGGCGAGAAGAAACGCGAGATCGCCAACCGCGATTTCGATCCCGATTACTGCAAGGGTTGCGGCATGTGCGCGAACGAGTGCCCCGTGAAAGACATTGACATGGTTCCGGAGGTGAAGTAATGGCCCGTCAAGGCAAACAGGAAATTCTCGAAGGCGCGACGGCCGTGGCCCACGCCGTGGCGCGGTGCCGGCCTGAAGTCGTTGCCGCCTACCCGATTACGCCGCAGACCCACATCTCCGAGGAACTCTCGACGATCGTGGCCGACGGCGAACTCGACGCCGAGTTCGTGAAGGTCGAGTCCGAGTTCGGCGCCGCGAGCGTCGTCCTCGGCGCCTCGGCCGCCGGCGTCCGCGCCTACACCGCCACCTCGAGCCAGGGCCTCATGCTCATGGCCGAGGTGCTGTGGAACATGGCCGGCATGCGGCTGCCCGTGGTGCTGGCGTGCGCGAACCGGTCGGTCAGCGCCCCGCTCTCGATCTGGTGCGACCACCAGGATGCCGAGAGCATCCGCGACTGCGGCGTCATCCAGATTTACGCCGAGGACGCCCAGGAGGCGTGCGACCAGCACGTCATCGCGTTCAAGGTGGCCGAGGACCGGCGCGTGCTGCTGCCCGTCATGGTCAACCTCGACGGCTTCCTCCTGACGCACGTCTTCGAGCCGGTCGAGCTGCCGGACCAGGCGATCACCGACAAGTTCCTCGGCAAGTACGAGGCGGCCTTCAAGCTCGACATCGACAACCCGATGTCGTTCGGCTGCTTCACCGAGCCCGATAAGTGCATGGAAGGCCGATGGATGATCCACGACGCCGCCTTGAGGAGCCTGGGGGTGATCGAGGAGGTGTCGGCCAACTTTCTGAAGGCCTTCGGCCGCAACGCCGGCGGCCACCTGGAAGAGTACAAGTCGAAAGATGCCGATACGATCCTGATCGCCAAGGGCTCGATCTGCGGCACGATCAAGGACGTGATCGACCAGGCCCGCGACAAGGGCCGGAAGGTGGGCCTGGTGCGGATCAAGACGTTCCGGCCGTTCCCGCGGGCGGCGCTGCTGGCGGCCCTCCGGGGCGCCAAGCAGATCGCGGTCATCGAGAAGGGCGGCTCGTTCGGCGCCGGCGGTGTCGTGACGCCCGAGGTCAAGGAAGTCCTGTACGACGCGGGCCTGCATATCCCGGTGAGCGGCTTCTGCGTGCAGATCGGCGGCCGCGAGGTTCCGGCCGACGGCATCGCCGAGATCATCGAGCGCGTGTCGAAGGGCGAGAAGCAGACGGCCTACGAGTGGTTCCGCCTCAAGAAGGAACTGCTGCCGGACTTGGTGCCGAACGACTAGTCGTGAGCGTAGGGTGGTCGCCGCGGCGACCACGCGGTGACAAGCGACACGTAGGGTGGGTGCTTTGCACC
>PMZT01000307.1 GCA_003170085.1 Planctomycetia bacterium
CAGCACCCCCGGCGAGATGCCGGGCGAGCCGATGTCGCCGGCCGAGATCGTGGCCGATGCCCGGCGCCACGCCTGTGCCTCGATCTCGTATACGTATACTGAACCGACGATCTTTTACGAGTACGCCCGCGACACGGCGCTCCTGGCGCGCGCAGCGGGCCTCAAGAACGTTTTCGTGACGAACGGGTTCATGACGCCCGAGGCCCTCGACGACATCGTTACGTGGCTCGACGCCGCCAACGTCGATCTGAANNTACAACGATCCGATCATCTGGGCAGAATACGCCATCGACACCGCCAGGGCCTGCCACGCGGTCGGAATCAAGACCGTGGCGGTCACTTCCGGCTATATCACGGCCGAGGCCCGGCAGGCGTTCTACGAAGTGATGGACGCCGCCAACGTCGATCTGAAGGCCTGGCGCGACGAGTTTTATCGCAAGACGTGTAAGGGCCGCATTGAGCCTGTGAAGGAATCGATCCGGCGGATGCACGCCGCGGGCGTCCACGTGGAGGTCACGACGCTTATCGTGACGGGCGAGAACGATTCGCCGGACGAGCTGAAAGGCATCGCGGGGTTCCTGGCGTCGCTTTCGCCGGACCTCGTGTGGCACGTGAGCCGGTATCACCCGGATTTCGAGATGAGCGAGCCGCCGCCCACGCCGCTGGAGACGATTCTGCGGGCGGTCGAGATCGGGCGCGCCGCGGGCCTCCGGTTCGTCTACGGCGGCAACGTGGCGGGGATGTGCGACACCGCGTGCCCGTCGTGCGGGGCGAAGGTGATCGAGCGGCGGGGCCTCTCGATGGTTTCGATGAATCTACATGGCGCAGCCTGCGCGAAGTGCGGGGCGGCGATTCCGATCATCCTGGCGTGAACGAGACGAGCATCGGTAGGAGGTTACAACGATGGCGAAGAAACGGGCGAAGGTCGGTTTCGTCGGGCTTGGACTCATGGGCACCCCCATGGCCACGAACCTTGTGAAGGCGGGATTCCCGCTGCAGGTGTGGAACCGCGCGGCCGACAAGGCCGAGGCCCTGGCCGCCATCGGGGCCACCCGAACGGTCACGGCCACCGACGCGGCCCGCGGGGCGGACTTCGTCATCGTCATGGTGGCCGACGATGCCGCCCTCGACAGCGTCCTCTTTGGCGAGAGCGGCCTCAGCCGCGGCCTCAAGCGCGGGGCCGTCCTCGTGAACTGCTCCACCACGAGCCCGGCCATGAGCTACCGCGCCGCCACGGCCCTCCGCAGCATCTCGGTCCGGTACCTCGAGGCGCCGGTCATGCGCAGCGTTCAGGCGGCGCGCGAGGGCAAGCTCCAGATGCTCATCGGCGGCAGCCGCGAGGACTTCGCCAAGGCCGAGGCGGTGCTGCGCATCATGGCCAGTGATATCCATTACATCGGCGAGATCGGGAAGGCCACGACGATGAAGATCACGCTGAACCTCCTGGCCGCCGCGATGGCCCAGGGCTACGCCGAGTTCTTCGTGCTGGCCCGCAAGACCGGCATCCCGTTCGAGACGATGATGGAGGTCCTGCACGTGAGCCCCGTCGATTCGCAACTCTTCCGGTCGGCCGAGCAAACGGTCGTGAACCCCGGCGGCCGGCCCAACTTCTACCTGAAGCATCTATTGAAGGATGTGAACCTCGCGATGGACCTGGCGAAGCAGATGGAAGTGCCCGTGCCGCTGACTGCCGGCGTCCGCCAGATGCTCGTTGCCGCCAAGAACCTCGGCCGCGGCGACGAGGATTTCGGCACGATGCTCGAACTCATGGCCCAGTGGGCCGGCGTGCCGCTGAGGGGGTAGGGGCGACAATGGCTAGCGGCGACAACGGCTGGCCGCGAGCCAGGGTTCCAATTATAGCGGAGTTCCTTTCAAGTCTTTGCGCGGCGGGTCTCCGTACCCGCCGCGCTTGTACCTTGCTTCTTTCGGCAGATGCAGTAACATAGAGTATGGAGGTTGAACATGGCCACCGCGATAGCTATCGACCGGCCCAAAATCGCCGATTTTTGCCGGCGTTGCCACATCCGCAAGCTGGCCTTGTTCGGCTCGGTCCTGCGCCCCGACTTTGGACCCGAAAGCGACGTGGACGTTCTGGTTGAATTCGAACCGGGTCACCCCGTGGGTCTCCTGCGGCTGGCGGGGATGGAGCGGGAACTTTCGACCCTGCTCGGTCGCAAGGCCGACCTCCGCACGCCCGCCGACCTCAGCCGGTACTTCCGCGAAGAAGTCCTGGCCGCGGCCGAGGTGCAGTATGAGAAGGGATGACCTCATACGGCTTCGGCACATGTTTGACGCGGCGCAGGAAGCCATCGCCTTCGCGGGCGGCCATGAGCGCGCCGACCTTGACACGAACCGCATGCTGGTTCTCTCGCTCGTGAAATGCATTGAGATTATTGGAGAAGCGGCAACCAAGGTGAGCGACGAAGCCCGCGCCGAATGCCCGTCGATTCCGTGGGTGGACATAGTGGGCATGCGTAACCGCCTCATTCACGGGTACTTTGATATGGACCCGGATCGCGTCTGGGATACGGTGAAGGACGACCTGCCGGCGCTGGTGTCGTACTTGCGGCAGTGGGTGAAATAAGGGACGCTTCCTATTATGAGCGGAGCGGGGAAGACCGAAATAGGGAAGCGTCCCTAGTCAACAGGAGATGAAGATCAATGTGGAAAGTGATCGTGAAACTCTTGGCTGTGGTCGGAGCGTTTTCGTTGATTCTGGCGGCCGTGAGTATCCCCGTGCTGATTTTGGTGGTGGTGAGTTCCTTCATGGGCGAGGTAACGGGATGGCACAAGCCGGTGGCCCGGACAGAGCTACCAGGAACGTATGTGGCCAATTACAGATTTGCCACGGAGATGCTCGTTCTCGGGGAAGACGGCCAGTTCACGCAGGTGATAGCCGTCGCATCCAGCGGCAGGGTGGTCACGACATCCGGAACGTGGCAATATAAGCAGGGTCCGAAGACCAAGGACTTCATTATACTGGATGGAGCTATGACGGTTATGGATGGCCGTAGAAAGATGATACCCGATTTCGATGACCCGGCAAAGAGAGCCAAGTGCATGCCTGGCGTGTACCGTTCATCCGGGGGAGCACCGCAGATCGACGCTAGCCCAATGGTGCCCCTCTATAAGCAGTAAGGGTATTCAGCCTGCGGGAACCGGGCGACGCTACCCACGTTTTCGAAACTCCGAAAAGACCAAGCAAGGGAAACCCGCTAGGGATTTCGGGGGACATCATACCGATTTCGTCTTGAAGGACCGACGGGGAGGGAAATTAAGGTTCACATGAAAACCATAGCGGCGGCGATACTCGTGATGGCCGTGTTTCCGGCGGCAGCGTACGGGAATGCGGGCGTCTTCGCGGGTACTGGCGGCACGATCCAGTTGAGCCGGTCGGACCAGGTGCAGTTGGAAATTAGGGACGCTTCCCTATTAAGGGGCGGGGAAGGCCGAAATAGGGAAGCGTCCCTAATTTAATTTAATTCACTAATTCACTTGTACGTATTGTTTCCATTCAGATCGTAACTCGGCGTTATGTCGCCGTCAACGGGCGGGTGAGCCGCCGGCGTTGCTTTGGCTGCGCGGCGGGTGCGGAGACCCGCCGCGCGACGTGCGGTTGTGGTAAGGCGGCTACGGCTTCCCCGGCGCCTTGGCCGGGGCATCGAAGGTCTTTTCGGTCGCGCCGGTCAGCGGGTCGATGAGCCACGTGTGGAACTCGTTGCGGGCGACGAGGCGGCCGTCCTTGAGGTCAATCGCATCGGGCCAGGACGAGAACGCCGTTGACCAGAGCGTGTACCGTTTGCCCTTTTCCTCGCGGCTATCCAGGCGGTCGACGCGCAGCGTACACGTCTGCTTCTCGGCGTCGCGCTCAAGCACCGCCTCGAACGCCATCGGCCCCACGTGAAGCGGCAGCCGCAACGTGGCAGATTCGCTCCGCCGCGCCGAAGATCCGTCGTGGCGGAGCGGGTCTTCGACGCGGCGGGTGCCACCCGCCTTGGGCTTCAGGCTTTAGACCTTGGACCTTAGACCTTAGACCTTGGACTGTCTTTTGAACGCCCCTTGCAAACCCGCGGGGGGCCGCTACAATACGTTTGTTTGTATCCAAAGTGGCCTGAATGGCGAGGAGAAGGCGAATGTCCCGAAGGAATCTGGCGGCTTTGCTTCTGATGGGGCTCATGGGCGGCGTCCTGGTATGGGCCTACGAGGCCGTGGCGGAGCAGGAAAAGGCCGACACGAAAATGTTCGACCAATACGATCGCTTCATCGAGATCGTGCGTCACGTGCAGAAGAGTTACGTGCGCGACGTGAACACCAAGAAGATGTTCGAGAATGCCATCAACGGCATGTTGAGCGGTCTGGACCCGTTCTCGAACTACATTCCCGAGGAAGAGCTGAACGAGTTCAACAAGGCCACGCGCGGCAAGTTCGGCGGCATCGGCATCCAGATCGGCATGCGGAACCGCATGGTGGCCGTCATCAGCCCGCTCGAGGATACGCCCGCCTACCGCGCGGGCCTGCTGGCCGGCGACCTCATCATGGCCATCGACGATAAGAGCGCCGAGAACATGCGCCTTGAGGAGGCCATCAAGCTGCTGACCGGCGACCCGGGCACGAAGGTCAAGATCAAAGTTATGCACATGAATGGCGAGAAGGAGGAGGTCACGATCACGCGGGCCATCATCGAGGTCCAGACCGTGAAGGGCCTCAAGCGCGACGACAAGGACCAGTGGGTGTACTTCATCGACCCCGACAGGAAAATCGCGTACGTGCGCCTCACGAGCTTTACCGAGGCCAGCGCCGCCGACCTCAAGAAGGTCCTCGACCAGCTTGAGAAGGAGGGGATGAGGGGCCTGATCCTCGACCTGCGGTTCAACCCCGGCGGCATCCTGAAGACCGCCATCGACATATGCGACATGTTCATCGACTCGGGCATCATCGTTCAGACCAAGGGCCGCACCACCCCGTACTGGGAGGCCACGGCCACGAAGAAGGACGCGCCGCTGCCGTTCTACCCGATGGTGGTCATGGTGAACCAGTTCAGCGCGAGCGCCTCGGAGATCCTTTCGGGCTGCCTGCAGGACCATCACCGCGCGATCATCGTGGGCGAGCGGTCGTTCGGCAAGGGCAGCGTGCAGAACGTCATTCCGCTGGAGGGCGAGAAGGCGGCTCTCAAGCTCACGACGAGCAAGTACTACCTGCCCAGCGGCCGCAATATCCATCGTGATGAAGACATGAAAGAGACCGACGAGTGGGGCGTCATGCCCGACATCGTCGTCGCGATGACGCCCGAGGAGTACATCGGCATCATCCGGGCACGCCAGGAGGCCGAGGTCATTCACAAGGGCAACCTTCTCAAGAAGGAAGGCGACAAGGACGAGAAGCCCAAGGCCGACGCCCCGAAGTCCGACAAGCCGAAGGACGACAAGCCGAAGGACGATAAGCCGAAGGACGAGAAGCCCAAGACCGATGCCCCGAAGTCCGACAAGCCGAAGGTCGACAAGTCGAAGGTCGAGGCGCCCAAGGCCGACACGCCGAAGACGGACGCCCCGAAGTCCGACAAGCCGAAGGACGACAAGTCGAAGATGCCCGCCTCCGATGACGAGGACGTGACTACCCCGGCCAAGGCCGATGCCGCCAAGGCCAAGCCCGCCGAGGACCGCCAGCTCCTGCGAGCCCTCGACCTCATGCGGAGCCTCGAAGTCGTTGAGAAGTACCTGAAGCACGAGCCGGTCAAGCCCGTGACGCCTAAGCCGGCCGAGACCAAGAAGGCGGCGTAACACTGCCACGCCAAGAGCCAATTTGCGCGGCGGGTCTCCGTACCCGCCGCGCTGGGCTGGGCGGACCGTATTTGTTTAGGATTATGGCCGGACACGGCGGGCGG
>PMZT01000171.1 GCA_003170085.1 Planctomycetia bacterium
GAGGCCGTGCCACCCGGCACCCGCAACTGGGATTACACGAAAGCCGCGTTTTTCCTTGAAGGCCCTGCCCTCCGAACGTATCTTCTTGGCACCCCGGTTTTCCGGGGGAACCGCCTGAGGGCATTATGAAAACGATTGGCGTGGGCATCATCGGGTTCGGCACCGTCGGGTGCGGCGTGGCCCGCCTGCTGCTGGAGGACGGCGACCGCCTTGCGGCCGCCACCGGCTGCCGCCCCGTCCTGAAGTACGTGTGCGATATCGACCTCAAGCGGCCGCGGCCCGTCGCGGTGCCGAAAGAGCTTCTGACCGACCAGGCCGACCGCGTCCTGGCCGACCCGGACGTCGCCGTCGTTGTCGAAACGGTGGGCGGCGCCACGTTCGCCGTGGACCTCATGAAGAAAGCGCTGGCGGCCGGCAAGGACGTCGTCACGGCCAACAAGGCCGCCCTGGCCCAGCGCGGGCCGGAACTCTTCGACGCCGCCCGCCGCGCGGGGCGTTCCATCAGCTTCGAGGCCTCGGTGGCCGCCGGCATCCCCATTATCCGCGCGATCCGCGACGGCCTGGTGGCGAACCGCCTCACCGCCCTGACCGGCATCCTCAACGGAACGTGCAACTATATCCTTACGCAGATGTCATCGACCGGCGCCTCGTACGCCGGCGCGCTGGCCGAGGCCCAGGCCAGGGGCTACGCCGAGGCCGATCCCACGCTCGACGTGAGCGGCGAGGACACCCGCCACAAGCTCGCGATCCTGGCGGGCCTCGCGTTCGGGGCCGAGATCGCCCTCGACGACGTCTACGTCGAGGGCATCGCCGGGATCGACCCGTCCGACATCGCCTACGGCGCGCAACTCGGCTACGTGCTCAAGCTCCTGGCGATCGCGCGGTATGTTGACGGGGCGATGAGCCTGCGCGTGCATCCCACGTTCGTCCCCGCCGGCAGCCCCATGGCGACCGTCTCAGGCGTCGATAACGCCGTGCTCGTGACCGGCCACGCGGTCGGCAACACGTTTTACGTCGGCCCGGGCGCCGGCATGATGCCCACCGCGTCGAGCATCGTGGCCGACATCATCGACGCCGGCATCGGCCGCGCTCAACTCACCGCGCAGCACATGGCGTGGCTGGCCGGCCGGCGCGCGACCCTGCCCATCCTGCCGCTTCGCGAGATCCGGTCGCGGTACTATCTCCAGTTCGACGTGCGCGACCAGTCGGGCGTTCTGGCGGCCATCGCGGGCGTGCTGGGCCGGCACAAGATCAGCGTGGCATCGGTGCTTCAGCATGAGCCAATGCAACCCGAGTGCGTGCCGCTGGTGATCACGACGCACGAGGCCCGCGAAGGCGACGTGGCGGCGGCCCTCGAGGAGATCCAGCGGCTGCCGGTGCTGGCCGGCCGCATGGTGCGCATCCGGATGCTGGCGCCGAACCAGGGAGCCCGCGCATGAAATACGTGGTCATCATTCCCGATGGCGCCGCCGACCGCCCGTCGGAATCGCTCCGCGGCAAGACGCCGCTGGAGGTCGCGCGGCTGCCGCACATCAACCGCATCGCGTCCACCGGCCGCCTGGGCACCGTGCAGACCGTGCCCGACGAGCTCTCGCCCGGCAGCGACGTGGCCATCCTCAGCCTCCTCGGCTACGACCCGACCGAAAACTACACCGGCCGCGCGCCGCTCGAGGCCGTCGCGCAGGACATCGTGCTCGGGCCCGACGACTGGGTCTTCCGCTGCAACCTTGTGACGGTGGGCGACGAGGAGATGGTCGATTACTCCGCCGGCCACATCTCGACGAAGGAGGCCGAGGTCCTTATCGCGGCGCTCCAGCAGCGCCTGGGCACAGAGAACCTGCGATTCTACGCCGGCGTCGGATACCGGCACCTTGTGGTTATCAAGGGCGAGACGTTCAGCGTCCGTACCGTTCCGCCGCACGACATCATGGGCCAGCCGCTGAAGAAGCACCAGCCGAAGGGCAAGAACGCGGCGCGCCTGAAGGACCTCATGACGGCCTCGCGCGAAATCCTGGCCGAGCATCCGGTGAACAAGGTCCGCCGCGACCTTGGCGAGAACATGGCCAACCAGATATGGCTATGGGGCCAGGGCAAACGGCCGGCCCTCGAATCGTTTGCGAAACGATGGGGCCTGCGCGGCGCCGCGATCACGGCCGTTGACCTCGTGCGCGGCATCGCCAAGCTCATCGGCTGGGAGATCATCAAGGTCGAGGGCGCCACCGGCTACTTCGACACGAACTACGCCGGCAAGGGCCACGCCGCGATCGAGGCCCTCAAAAAACACGACCTCGTCGTCGTCCACGTCGAGGCGCCCGACGAGGCCGGCCACAATGGCGACGCCCGCGAAAAGGTGCGGGCACTCGAGGCCATCGACCGCGAGATCGTCGGCCCCGTCCTCGCGGCCCTCGAGGCGTCGGGCGAGCCGTGGCGGATTCTCGTTTCGCCGGATCATGAGACGCCGCTCGACCTGCGCACGCACGAGCGCCAGCCCGTCCCGTTCTGCATGATGGGCGAGGGTATGGCCGCTGCGCGGCCGGGCGGGACGTTCACCGAGGCCAACGCCCGCAAGACCGGCATGCACGTGGCCGTCGGCCATGAGCTGATGGAATACTTCCTGAAGCGGTAGCGCCGGGCAGCCACTGAGGACCAGCGCGGCGGGCTTCCGGTCTGCCGCGCGGTGCCTTACGGCTCCTCCTCACCGCTGAGCACGAGAATACCATGGTCGATCCATCACTGCCGCCGGCTCGCTCCCCCGCCGGCTTTCAGCGCCGGGACATGCAACTCCTGCTGCTGATCGTGGCGGCCGCGTGGCTTGCCTTGGGCTCCTGGCTCATCTTCACCTATTACGTGCATCCGAGGCAGCACCGGCCGCAAGATGTCCCCATCGAGAAGTGTACGTATCACAAGGTTGAAGCCTTTGTCGCGCCGCTGGGCCTGCGCCTCGATAACGGTTCCGTGGTTCAGCCCGGCGGCATTGTGCTCCCCGCCGAGAAGGCCGCGGCCGAGCGTGCCGCAGCCCGCCTGCGCGAACTCGCCCCGGTCGGCAGCGATGTGTATGTGGAGTTCGATTCCGGCCCGCCGCCGGAAGGGATGTCGCCGCCCCCTGCCTCGATCTGGCTTCTGCCGTCCGGCCAAACGCCGTCGCACCCGTTTCCATACGAGCAGGCGAAGCTCGTGGGCGCCGTGCTCGTGCAGGAAGGACTTGTGCGCGTGGATACCGATCAGCTTTACTTCTACCGCAACGAGTTCATCCTGCTCCAGGAAGACGCCGAGCGCCACCACCGCGGCCTCTGGGCCGGGAAGTAACGCCGCCTCATCCTGCCCCGGCCGCGCGCGTTTGCGGATTGTAATGCCTCAGTTACGTGTGCTTGCGATCCCTGCGCCGGGTGGCATGCCCACAGCCTGCCCGCCGTGGCGGGCCATCCGTTGCGTGGGCATGCTGTACGACCGGGGCGGAACATGCCCACGCAAAAAGCGGCGTGGGCATGCCACCCGGCGCACGTAACTGACCCCTTACTGCGGAATTTCTTTTTATTTTACCCCCCGCGCGGCGGCGGGCTATAATCGACTTGTACGTTGGTGAAAGTGAGTTGAGAGAGCGCATGAGCGACGCCGCCCCGGGCGACCAGACCGAAATCTGGCAGAAGGAAATCACGGAACGCATCCACCGGCACGTCGCTGAATCGGCGTGTCGGCTGAACAGCGATCCGCGGATCGTGGCGGCCCTCATCGAGGGGCTCGTGAAGCGCAAGGCGCGGTCGGGCGACTTCTACTGCCCCTGTCGTATCGTCACGGGCAACCGCGAGGTGGATAAAAACAACGTCTGCCCGTGCGTGACGCATGAGGCCGAGATCGGCGAAACAGGCAAGTGCCACTGCGGCCTGTTCGCGGGCGAGAAGAAAGCATAACCGCCGGCGCGGCGGATCGGAACAACAAGGCACGTAGCTTCATACAACCGAGAACGGAGGAGCCGATGGCCGAGAACGTGATCGAACTGACCGACGCCAATTTCGTCACCGAGGTCGAGCAGTACAAGGGCGTCTGTTTGGTGGACTTCTGGGCCGAGTGGTGCGCCCCCTGCCGCATGATGGCTCCCGCCGTGGCCGACCTCGGCACCGAGTACGGGGCCAAGGCCAAGATCGGCAAGCTCGACACCGACTCGCACCGCGACACCGCGGCCCGGTTCGGCATTACGGCCATCCCCACGCTCATCGTCTTCAAGAACGGTCAGCCGGCCAAGCGGTTCGTCGGCGTGACGTCGAAAGACGACCTGAAGGCCGGCATCGACGAGGCGATGAAGAAGTAATCGCCGGACCGAGGGGCGTTCAATTGCGGATTGCGGATTGCGGATTGCGGATTGCGGATTGAAACGGCACCCGCACATCGCTTTTTCAAATCCGCAATCCACACTCGCGTTCGGTGGGTGGCACAGCCTCGTCGAAGACCCGCCGTGGAGGGCGCCTTTGCGTGGCCGTGCTTGTTTCTGCTGGGGGTCACGGCCACCCACCGCACGCAACTAACGTGCTGCTTCCGCCGCAAAAAGTCTTGCCCTCCTCGCACGCCTCGTGTACAAGCATAAGCAATCGTCCGTGTGGCACGCCGCGCGGCTGGCACCCCCTCGCCAGGAGAAGGATCGGTGAGCACTCTGAAACGGCCATTCATCGGCCGCCGCGCCTCTGGCAAGGTCCTGAAGAACGCCGGCTGCGGGTTCGTCACCCTCGTCCTGATTGGCGTAGCAATCGGCCTCCTGCTTCTCGTCAGTTCCTGGGCCTCCATGCCGGGCCGCACCGACTTCTTGCTTCACGAGAGCCGCTACCAGGCCATCTTCCAGGCCGCCGCGGCCCAGGGTATCCGCATGGGCGAGCAACGCGAGTTCTTCCTCAACGATCCATCGTCGCCGGAGTCTCTACAGGCCGTCGATCCGAACGAGACCGCCGACTGCGGCACGGGAACGGGCACCGTCTGGATTCGGCGCACCGGCAAGAACGCGTATATCGTCTCCATCCTGGTGGCCGACCTCGGACACGCCGGCCTCTACGGCTACCTGTACTCCGACGTCCCCCTCAGCGTCATCAGCGACGACTCGGACGCGACCATCAACGCGCCCGGCCCCATGCGACAGGTCCAGATGCAACTGAACGAGCATTGGTGGGTGATTTACAACGACTTGCAGTAGGGCTTCGCGGCACCCGTTCGGAAAACGATTCTCGCCGGGGTTACTTCTTCGGCGTCTCGGCCGGAATCTCGACCTTCCACTCGCGCGGCTCGGGGCTTGAGAGGTACGCATCGATGTCGCGCGCCGCCGCCTGGCCGGCGCCCATCGCACTGATGACCGTGGCGGAACCCGTCACGATGTCGCCGCCGGACCAGACGCGCGGCTTGGTGCTGCGGCCGGTCTTCCCGTCCACCAGGATCAGGCCCCACTTGTTCGTCTTCATGTCGGGCGTCGATTTCGGAACGATCGGGTTCGGCTGGTTGCCGATCGCGATGATGACCGTGTCGACGTCGAACACGAACTCGCTGCCCTCGATCGGAATCGGCCGCCGCCGGCCCGACGCATCCGGCTCGCCCAGTTCCTGCCGCTGGCACTCGATGCCCGTGACCCAGCCCTTCTCATTGCCGAGGAGGCGCGTGGGGTTCGTCAGCAGGTTGAACTTGATCCCCTCCTCATCGGCGTGGTGGACCTCGGCGGCGCGGGCGGGCAGCTCGGTGCGGCTGCGCCTATATATAATGTAGACCTCGTCGGCCCCCAGGCGCAGGGCCGTGCGGGCCGAATCCATCGCCACGTTCCCGCCGCCCACGACCGCGACCCGTTTCGACTGAAGGATCGGCGTATCGGCGTGCTCGCGGTCGTATGCGCGCATCAGGTTCGTGCGCGTCAGGTACTCGTTCGCGCTATAGACGCCCAGCAGGTCCTCGCCCGGAATGCCCAGAAACATCGGCGCCCCGGCCCCGACGCCGATAAACACCGCGTCGTACTCCGCAAGGAGTTCGTCCACCGTGTCGAGCTTCCCGACGACGTTGTTCGTCACGATCTTCACGCCGCGCGCCACCAGGCGGTTGACCTCGTCCTGCACGATCGCTTTCGGGAGGCGGAATTCCGGGATGCCGTACACGAGCACGCCGCCGGTCTTGTGGAACGCCTCGAAGATCGTCGCGCTGTGTCCCCGGCCGATCAGCTCGCCCGCGCACGTCAGGCCCGCGGGGCCAGAGCCCACGATCGCCACTTTCTTCCCCGTGGACGCCGGCGCCGCCGGCAGCGGACACGTGCCGCGCTCGCGCTTCCAGTCGGCCACGAACCGCTCGAGGTTGCCGATCGAAAGCGGCTCGCCCTTCTTACCCAGGAGGCACAGCACCTCGCACTGCGTTTCCTGCGGGCAGACGCGGCCGCAGATCGCCGGCAAGGCGTTGACCAGGAGGATCCTGTCGGCGGCCTCTTCGAACTTCCCGTCAACGATCAACTTGACGAACCCCGGAATGTCGATGCCCACCGGGCAGCCCGGCACGCACTGCGGCTTCTTGCAGAGGAGGCAGCGCGCGGCCTCGGCCTTCGCCTCGTCGGGCGTATAGCCCAGGGGGACCTCGTTGAAGTCCCCCCGGCGCACTTCGGCCGGGCGCTCGCCCATCCGCACGCGGAGCTTGCGATCGGGTTTGTTCGATTTCGTTTCAGCCATGGTGGCGCAAATCCTTTATGACGCACGCCGCAACCGGCGGCGGCCAACCGCAATATAGCATTACTTGTCGAGACCGACGTTACAGGCGTCGTGGTCGCGGCGTTCCTTCTCGCGATACGTACCCAGCCGTCGGGCCAGCGAATCGAAATCCACCTGGTCGCCAGGGAACTCCGGCCCGTCGACGCACGCGAACTTGACCCGCCCGCCCACGAGCACCCGGCACCCGCCGCACATGCCCGTGCCGTCGACCAT
>PMZT01000058.1:0-3192 GCA_003170085.1 Planctomycetia bacterium
ATCGAGCCGTTGAACTTGATCGGCATCGCCCCGCGGCCGCCGCACGCATTGATGAACCGCTGGAGGGCGTACCCCTGCGCGATCGTCGTCCGCGTGCCCGTGCCCACCGTCTGTGCGGTCACGGGCTTGCCGCCGACGTACAGCCGCGCGTCGCCGCTGGGGTCGAACACGGCGGCCACGTGCGTCCACTCGCCCACCTTCAGGGCGTCCTTCTGCGTGAGCGTTGCCGCCGGCGTGATGAACCGGAGCGACCTGCCGCCGGGGTACGTGTCCAGAACGAACCCGTTGTTCGTGCCGATGGGGCACTTGTCGAACAGGCGGCCGTCCGTAGCGGTGCCTTTGGCCGGCGCGACCCACGCGGAGATCGTGCAGGCGCCCGCCAGCCGCAGCTTCGGGCTGTCCGCAACCTCCAGGTATCCTTTGCCCGTCAAGCGCAAAGCCCCCGGCATTGCCGGGGGATCGGATCCCCGCGCATGCGTGTCCGCCACGCCCACTTCGCCGACGACCTTAGCGGGCGCGGCCGCGGTGCCCGTGCCGGCGACCACGCCGTCCTTGAGGCTGCCGAAGTCCCATGCGGCCACAAGGGCAGGATCCCCGCGCAGCCCCGGCGCGCCGGGATTGCGGGCCGCGAGCATCGCGATTTCATCCTCCGTAAGCGCGCGGCTGAAGATCATCGGCTGCGCGATGTCGCCGGCGAATCGGTTCCCGCCGCTGCTCGACGCCCCGATCCTCAAGGGCAGGGTGTTCGTGGCGACCTCCTCCGCGCCCGCCGTACCGATCACGCGGATCCAACTGCGGTTCCAGAAGTCGTTCCACCACGCGCGGTGGGCCTCGCGGGCCTTGTCGAGCGCGACGGCGCCCGCGCGGGCCGCGGTGGCGTCGAGTTCGCTCAGCCACTGGGCCTCGGTCGCCGGCGTTTTCGTGAGGGCATAGATCGCAAAGGCATGATGCTTCGACGCCGCCTTCGACTTGAGCGACGCCGGGCCGGTCTTCGCCAAGCCCTCGCCCTTGATCATGCCGCCGAACGTGCGGCCCATGAGCGGGTCGTCCGACGGTTTCACGAGGCCCTCAAGGCCCTGCACCTTCATCGTGACGGGCCAGCACGAGGTCGTGTTGCGGTGATACCACACGAGCCGGTCGCCCGGCAGGTCGAGAAGGGTGTCGGGCGTGGCCACGAGCGGCTCGGGCGACTCCAGGACGCCGCGGGCCGAGTCGCGGTTCTTGCCTTCGAGCGGCCCCTCTTTGGTCCGCCAGACCTCCAGGGTCGCCTGGAGTTCGAACGGCTTCTGGCCGTAGGCCTCGACGTGGATGACCGGCCGGTTCGCATCGGCCCACAGGCGGACCGTCACGGCGTCGGCTGCCTGTCCGGCGACGATCTCAATCTCGCCTTGCCGCAGCCTCAGCGTCTGGCGGAACGGCTGCCCGGCGGTGAACGGGTTGGGCGTGAGCTTCACGCGCACGCGGCCGAGTTTCAGCAGGCGGCCCAGGCCGTCCCACGCATCGGTCTTGCTGACGTAGAAGACGAGGTCGCCGCCGGCCTCGGCCCACACGTTCAGGCCGATGTCGCCGTTGCCCAGCGGCATCGACCCCGACGAGTCTTTGCTGGGCGAGTCCCAGACGACGTTGTACGCGTCGAGCGGGTCGGCCGGCGGACCGTCTGCGGCCGCGGCGCAGGTGGCAAGGGCAAGGAGCGCGACGATGGCGCGAAGCGGTAGCGAGTTCATGACGCCTATGCTAGCGGCATCATCTGTGGCGGGCAATCCCCGTCTTGTGTACAATCGCCGGTGCGAAGCCGTGGGTGCCATGCAAGACCCGTCGGACACGGCGGGCGGCCACATGGGGCCGCCCCTACGCGGCGCGCAGTCGTAGGGGCGACCCCATGTGGTCGCCCACGAATGGCCGTGGGTAAACGCCAGATAAGGAGCATCGAATGCAGGCCGATCGCAAACAGTTCCTCGAAGAGCTGATGGCTGCGTGGTGCCCGTCGGGGTTCGAGGAGGAGGCGCAGGTGGTGATTCGCCGCCGCCTCGAGGGCAAGTGCGATGAGGTCCGGACCGACGTTCACGGCAACGTCCTGGCGGGCGTGAACACGTCGGCGGCGCTCCGCGTCATGCTGGCGGGCCACGTCGACGAGATCGGCCTCATGGTCTCGCACATCGACGATAACGGCTTCCTCTTCTTCCAGACCATCGGCGGCTTCGATCCCACGATGGTGACCGGCCAGCACGTGATCGTGCATGGGGCGCGCGGCCCGGTGCAGGGCGTGATCGGCCGCAAGGCCATCCACCTGATGACCGAGGAGGAACGCCGGGCCGTCGTGAAGATCGAAGACATGTTCATCGACATCGGCGCCCGCAGCGCCGCCGAGGCCGCCAAGTACGCCCGCGTTTCCGACCCCGTGACGCTGAACGTGGGCCTGCGGTATCTCCTGAACAATCTCGTGGCCTGCCGCGCGTTCGACGACCGCATTGGCGCGTTCGTCGTGACCGAGGCCCTGATCGAGCTGGCCAAGCGCCAGCCGCGGGTGGCCGTGTGGTCGGTCACGACGGTGCAGGAAGAGGTGGGCCTGCGCGGCGCCCGCACGAGCGCCTTCGGCATCGACCCGCACGTGGGGCTGGCGGTGGACGTGGGCCACGCGTCGGATTACCCGGGCCTCGACAAGGATAAGCGGAAGATCGGCGATGTCCGCCTCGGCCGCGGCCCCATCCTTTGCCGCGGGCCGAACATCAACTCGGCCGTCCAGGCGGGCCTCGAGAAGGTGGCCAAGGCCAAAAAGATTCCGTACCAGATGCAGGCCGAGCCGCGGGCCACCGGCACCGACGCCAACGCCATGCAGTTGAACCGCGCGGGCGTGGCCACGGCCCTCGTGAGCGTGCCCAACCGGTACATGCACACGCCGGTCGAGATCGTGAGCCTCATCGATGCCGAGCAAACGATCCGGCTGCTCGTGGAGTACGTCCTGTCTCTGAAGGCCTCCGACACGTTCATTCCGGGGGCGAAACAGTAAGGAACTTTCTCGGAAATGTGGCACGCCCGCCCTCGGGCGTGCGAATGACGAAAAGCACAGCCGAGGGCGGCTGTGCCACAAACAAAGGCTGTTCTGCAATTTGCGCGGCGGGTCTCCGCACCCGCCGCGCCGACGCACCGGCACTCAGCCGCGCGGGCTGGCAGTCAGCCCCGCAAGGGGCGTCT
>PMZT01000058.1:3198-10714 GCA_003170085.1 Planctomycetia bacterium
GGTACGGAGACCCGCCGCGCTACATCTGGAAAGTACCGATGTCTCTCTGATCGGAGATCGAGTCATGAGAACCGCCCGCGTCCTCCTCGTGTTCCTCGCGATCCCCCTGGCTGGCGCCGCCGCTGCGGCCGAGCCGGCTGCGCCCCCCGCGCCGTCGCCGGGCGAGATCACGCTCGAATCGCTCCTCCGCGAGATGATCGACCGCGACGCCGTGGCCCGCTGGCCCGATCCGGCGTACAAGTGTCTCCATGCGTCGAGCTACGACCGGCGGTCGAAGACGCCCGACGACCCCGCCGGCTGGTTCGCGAACAACGATTGGAGCCAGTTCATCCGGTCGGAGGAGAACAAGGGCCGCCGCGAGTGGGTCCTGATGGAGGCCGACGGCCCCGGCTGCATCGTCCGCCAGTGGTGGGGCGGCAAGTTCCCGCCCCAAGATGCGGTCCTCAGGTTCTACCTCGATGGGGCCGAGGAACCCGCCATCGAAGGGCCGCCGTACGATATCCTCGCCTGCGGGGCGCTTGTGCCGTTGGCGATCTCGTTGGAGTGCGGCAAGGCCCCGGCCGGCTCCCCCGGCGGCATGAACCTTTACCTGCCCATTCCGTACGCGAAGCACTGCAAGGTCACTTATTGCGAGCCCAGCGCCAAGGACCCCACCAAGCCGCCGCCCAACCGCTGGTACAACATCGAGTACCGCGCGTATGCCGCGGGCACGCGGGTGAAGACGCTTACGATGGCGGACCTGAAGGCGGCGTTCGCAACGCTTAAGAAGGTGTGCAATGAACTTGAAACGGTTCCGGACTTCAAGTTCGATGACAAGGATAGCATCCATGCAAGTCATTTTGTCAGGCCAGGCAACGAGGTTTCCGTCGATCTTCCCGCCGGCCCCGCAGCCATTCGCCATTTTGGGTTTAGTTTTGTTGATAGCCAGATGGAATGGACAAAACCATCGCGCACACTTGTGATACGAATCGCCTTTGACGGCAAGGAGACAGTCTGGTGCCCTCTGGATGACTTCTTTGGCCGCGGTCCGTTTCCTTGCCGCATTAGTAGTTGGTGGCGCAATACCGAACACGGCAGGCAGTGCTTTTGGGTAATGCCCTATGAGAAATCGGCCAGAGTCACGATCTTAAACCTTGGCAAGGAGGAGGTTAATGTCGGCATGTGGTTTAGGGTCCGCCCCTGGCAGTGGGACTCCCGTTCCATGCACTTCCACGCCACCTGGCGGCAGGAGCGCGATATCCCCACCCGCCCGTACAAGGACTGGAACTACGTGACCATTGCGGGCAAGGGCGTGTACATGGGCGACACGCTGGCCCTTTTCAACCCCGTCCGCGACTGGTGGGGCGAGGGCGATGAGAAGATCTGGGTCGACGGCGAATCCTTCCCGTCGCACTTCGGCACCGGCTCCGAGGACTATTACGGCTACTCGTACGGCAACCCCACGGTCTTCCAGACCCCGTTCTGCAACCAGCCGCGCTGCGACGGCCCCGGCAACGCCGGCCACACCACGAACACCCGCACGCGCAACCTCGACGCGATTCCGTTCGAAAAGTCGCTGAAGTTTGACATGGAAATATGGCACTGGAAGGACTGCAAAGTCAACTACGCCGCCACGACGTACTGGTACGCCCTTCCCGGCGCTACAAGTAATCGCGTGCCGCAGCCGGAGGAGGCCGTGGCGCCGATTCCGCGACTGGCGGAATCGCCCGCGAACGCCGTGCCCGCGAAGCCGTGAGGCGGGTTTAAGGAGATAGGGCGCCAGCCGTCGGACAAGGCGGGCGGCCACATGGGGCCGCNNATGTGGCTGCCCTGGAGCGGCCAAGAACGCTGCTCAGCGGTAGCCGGCCCGCCACGGCGGATATTCGGCGCAGCGAGTGCGGAGACCCGCCGCGCAAAACCTGGAAAGTAGCGATGTCGTATTAAACAAGGAGGCCAACCCGTGGCAACCGTTCTTGACCGTCGAGAGTTCCTGAAGGTTGTGGGTGCCGGCGCCGCGGCGATGGCGCTGCCGCGATGGGTCGCCGCCGAGTCCGGGCCGGCACCGGGCAGCCGCAAGCCCAACATTATCTTCATCCTTTCCGACGACCTCGGCTACGCCGACCTCGGCTGCTACGGCCAGAAGCTGATCAAAACGCCGAAGATCGACCAGATGGCCGCCGAGGGCGTGCGCTTCACGCAGGCGTACTGCGGCTCGTCGGTCTGCGCCCCGTCGCGATGCACGCTGATGACCGGCCTTCACACCGGCCACGCGTTCATCCGGGCCAACCACGAGATCAAGCCCGAGGGGCAGCTTCCGATCCCCGCCGACACGCCCACCGTGGCCACGTGGCTGAAGGCCGCCGGCTACGCGACCGCGCTGGTGGGCAAGTGGGGGCTGGGCGGACCGCCGTCGCCGGGCGAGACGGAGTCTCCGGGCGAGCCGCTGAAGCACGGCTTCGACCACTACTTCGGGTACCTCTGCCAGGTCAAGGCCCACGAGTACTATCCTGAATACCTGTGGCGCGACGGCAAGAAGGTGGAACTCGACGGCAAGACCTACTCGCACGACCTCTTCACGGCCGAGGCCCTCAAGTACGTCCGCGAGAACAAGGACCGGCCGTTCTTCCTGTACCTGGCGTACACGATTCCGCACGGCAAGTACCAGGTGCCCAGCGACGAGCCGTACACGAAGGAGTCCTGGCCGCAACCCAAGAAGAACTACGCCGCCATGATCACGCGGATGGATGCGGACGTCGGCAGGCTCCTCGCGCTCCTGAAGGAGTGTGGCATCGACGAGAATACAATCGTCTTTTTCACGAGCGACAACGGCGCCGCCCAGCAGCGCGACCTGTTCGATAGCTGCGGCCCGCTGCGCGGCATCAAGCGCGACCTGTACGAGGGCGGCATCCGGACGCCGATGGTCGTCCGCTGGCCCGGCCGCATCAAGCCCGGCACGACGAGCGACTATGCGTGGGCGTTCTGGGATTTCGCGCCCACGGCGGTCGATCTTGCCGGGGCGAAGCCGCCGGAGAAGATCGACGGCCTCTCGATCCTTCCCGTGCTCGAGGGCCGCGAGCAGCGCCCGCACGAGTACCTGTACTGGGAGTTCTACGAGGGCGGGTTCAAGCAGGCCGTGCGCATGGGCGACTGGAAGGCCGTTCGCATCGGTCCCCGCGGGCCGCTCGAACTCTACGACCTCAAGTCCGACATCGGCGAGAAGACCGACGTGGCTGCGGCCCATCCGGATGTGATTGCGAAGATCGAGGAACTCATCAAGGCATCTCACGTCGACTCGGCCGAGTTCCCCATTCCGGCCGGCGACGGCAAGGGCAAGGCCGCGGGCAAGGCCGCGGCCAAGGGCAAGGCGGCAGAGAAAGGAACCTGACCATGACTTGTACTATCAGCCGTCGCGATTTTCTGAAGGGCCTGGGCGTTGGCGCCGCGGCGCTCGCGCTCGCGGGCCGGCTCAGGGCGGAGACGCCGGCCGCGGCGCCCGCCAAGCGTCTCAACTTCGTCTTCATCCTTCTCGACGACATGGGCTGGAGCGACCTGCACTGCTACGGCAGCACGTTCTACGAGTCGCCCAACGTCGACCGCCTGGCCCAGCAGGGGATGCGCTTCACGCAGGCGTACGCGGCATGCCCGGTGTGCTCGCCCACGCGGGCCAGCATCCAGACGGGCAAGTACCCGGCGCGCGTGCGCATCACGAATTTCATCAAGGGCGTGAAGTCCGGCAAACTCCTTTCGGCCGAGTACCTCGATCACCTGCCGCTGGAAGAGTTCACCCTGGGCGAGGCGATGAAGGAGGGCGGCTACGCCACCGGCTTCATCGGCAAGTGGCACTTGGGCGACCGGCCGTTCTATCCCGACAGCCAGGGCTACGACACGATCGCGGGCGTCGCCGGCGGCATGAAGCGGTTCAGCCCCTACAAGAACAAGAACCTGCCCGACGGTCCGCCCGGCGAGTACATCACCGATCGCCTGACCGACGAGTCGCTGAAGTTCCTCGACGCCCATCGCGAGAAGCCGTTCTTCCTTTTCCTCTCGCACTACGCCGTGCACGTTCCGATCGAGGCCAAGCCGGAGATCGTCAAGCGCTACGAGGCCAAGGCCGCCGGCCTCCACGTGACCGACGCGCAGCGGTTCGCCGACGACCTGGGCCGCCAGGTGCGCGTGGTCCAGGACCATGCGGCGTACGCCGGCATGATCCAGAGCGTGGACGAGTGCGTCGAGCGGGTGATGAAGAAGCTTGACGAGCTGGGCATCGCCGATTCCACCGCCGTCTTCTTCATGTCCGACAACGGCGGCCTCTCGACCGCCGAGGGATCGCCCACGGCCAACGTGCCGCTGCGGGCCGGCAAGGGCTGGCTTTACGAGGGCGGCATCCGCGAGCCGCTGATCGTGAAGTGGCCCGGCGTGACCCGGCCCGGCAGCACCTGCGACGCGCCGGTTATCAGCAACGATTTCTACCCGACGATGCTTGAGATGGCCGGCCTGCCCGCGCGGCCGGAGCAGCACTGCGACGGCGTGAGCTTCGTGCCGCTCCTGAGGGGCGCCGCCATGCCCGCGCGCGAGGCGATGTACTGGCATTACCCGCACTACTCGAACCAGGGCAGCGCCCCGTGCGGCGCGGTGCGGGCGGGCGACTTCAAGCTCATCGAGTGGTACGAGGATAACCGCGTGGAGCTTTACAACGTGCGCGAGGATATCGGCGAGAAGAACGACCTTGCCGCTCGCGTGCCCGAGAAGGCCGCAGAGCTATGCAAACGGCTGCACGCGTGGCGCGAGTCGGTCAAGGCGGTGATGCCGACGCCGAACCCCGCCTATCGTCCGCCCACGGCCGCCGCCGCGGCCCGCGAGAGGATGCGGCTGGCGCGGATTGATGATTAGCACTACAACGCAACTCGCACGTGGCTGCCTGGCGTTATGGCCCGACACGGCGGGCGGCCACATGGGGCCGCCCCTACNNGTAGGGGCACCCCCATGTGGGTGCCCCGAAGTTAAGGAGGCTATGGATGGCGAACCGACGTGACTTCATGAAGGGCATCGGTCTGGGCGCCGCGACGCTGGCGCTGCCGCCGTGGCTTGCGCCGCGCGGGGCATCAGCCGCTGATGCTCCGGCTGCGTCGGCCGCACCGGCCGTCTCCGGCGCCGCCGGCCGCAAGCCCAACATCGTCTACATTCTCGCCGACGACCTGGGCTATGGCGACCTCGCGTGCCAGAATCCGAAGTCGAAGATCCCGACGCCCCACATGGACCGCCTGGCCACGCAGGGCGTCCGCTTCTCCGATGCGCACGACCCGACCGCCGTCTGTACGCCCACGCGGTACGGCATCCTCACGGGCCGCTACTGCTGGCGCAGCCCGATGAAGACCGGCGTCTTGGGCGGCTTCAGCCCGCCGCTGATCGCGCCGGACCGTCTGACGGTGCCCGCGCTCCTGAGGCAGCATGGCTACGCCACGGCATGCATCGGCAAGTGGCACTTGGGGATGACGTGGCCGCGCAAGGACGGCGCGGGCAAGGGGAAAGGGGCCGCGGAGAACTCGATCGATTTTGCCCAGCCGATCACGGACGGCCCGTGCACGCGCGGGTTCGACTATTACTTCGGCATTTCGGCATCACTCGATATGCCGCCCTACGTGTTTATCGAGAACGACCGGACGGTGGCGCTGCCGACCGCCACGCAGGAGCGTCTGAAGGAAGGGTACGTTCGCCAGGGACCGAAGGACCCCGACTTCAAGCTCGAGGACGTCCTGCCGCGCTTCACCAAGCGGGCCACCGAGTACATCGCCGAGCGGGCCACGGGGCACGCGGGCCAGCCGTTTTTCCTTTACCTTGCCCTTAACGCGCCGCACACGCCGATCGTGCCGGCCGAGTTCGTCAAGGGGCGCAGCCAGGCCGGCGATTACGGCGACTACGTGGTCGAGGTCGACTGGACCGTGGGCGAGGTTCTGAAGGCGCTCGACGAGCACCGCCTGGCCGACGACACGCTGGTCATCGTGACGAGCGACAACGGGCCGGAGGTCATCGCCTACGCGCGGGCCGAGAAGTATCGCCATTTCAGCATGGGCGAGCTGCGCGGCGTCAAGCGCGACGTCTGGGAGGGCGGGCACCGCGTGCCGTTCCTGGCGCGCTGGCCTGGCCGGATCAAGCCGGGCACGGTCTGCGACGAGGTCATTTGCCACACCGACCTTCTTGCGACCGCCGCCGCGATCGTGGGCGCGAAGCTGCCCGACAACGCCGGCGAGGACAGCTATAGCATTCTGCCGGCGCTCGTGGGCGAGAAGCTCGACCGGCCGATCCGCGAGGCCACGGTCCATCACAGTTGCAACGGCAAGTTCGCCATCCGCAAGGGCCAGTGGGTGCTGATCGACGCCCGGAGCGGCGGCGACAACAAGGTGCCCGAGTGGTTCGACGCCGAACGCGGCTACAAGCCCAACGACCAGCCGGGCGAACTTTACGACCTCATGCAGGACCTCGCCGAACGCCGGAACCTCTACGCCGAGCAGCCCGACAAGGTCCGCGAACTCAAAACGCTCCTGGAACAGTACAAGGACAACGGGCGCAGCACGCCCGGCGCGCCGCAGAAGAACGATGTGTCGGTGGATATATGGAAACTGAAAGCAGGACAACCAGTTGGAGCCGCGGCCTCGGTGCCTGAATAATTAAAAAACGCCGAGACGCACCCCTATTTTCTTTAGACAAAAATACCGTTAAAGTTGAAGCATTCCGCAGCGGTTCCTGTCCGTTTTCATTACAATTCAATCATCGCATCGGCGCCGCTCTTATGAATAACTCTTACAACCTGAAATATGTCTGGACTATCTCTTTGGTCGCTGCCATGGGCGGGCTGCTGTTCGGTTACGATTGGGTAGTGATCGGCGGCGCAAAACCCTTTTTTGAACGATACTTTCAACTGACCACCAATGAGTTCGCCAGCGGGTGGGCCAACAGTTGCGCTCTGATCGGTTGCTTTTTTGGCGCACTAATTGCCGGCGCATTGAGCGACCGGTTCGGACGTAAAATACTCCTGATACTGTGCGCTTTGTTGTTTGCCGTTACTTCGATCGGCAATGCTTTAGCCCCAACCTTTACGGTTTTTGTCTGCTGGCGAATCTCCGGCGGCGTGGCAATCGGCCTGGCGTCGAGTCTTTCGCCGATGTATATCGCCGAAGTCGCTCCAGCCCATTTGCGCGGACGGCTGGTTGTGGTGAACCAGTTGGCGATTGTGATTGGGCTCAGCTTGTCGGTGCTCGTGACGTATTGGCTTTCGTTCGGCGGGCACTGGCGCTGGATGTTCGCCACCCAGGGCGTGCCCGTACTCTGCCTGATCGTCGGTCTGGCGTTCGTGCCCGAAAGTCCCCGCTGGCTGGCCGCCGTGGGCAGACATGAGCGAGCACTATGGGTTCTGGCGAAGATCAACGGCCGTGCCCAGGCCGAAAAGGAGTTGAAAGAGATTCAGAAGGAATTGGGCGAGGAAAGCGGCGGCTTTGGCGAGCTGCTTCGGCCCGGCGTACGTCTGGCTGTGATTCTCGGC
>PMZT01000013.1 GCA_003170085.1 Planctomycetia bacterium
CGGGTGGGAAAGGCAATGCACAGTCCCGAGCAATCGGGGCTGTGCCACAATGCCGCCCGGCGCGCCGCCCTCGCAATAACCCGCGCTCCGGGCAAGTTCAGCACGGCGGAAGTAGGTGTTCGGTGCGGTCCACGGCGTGTGCCACGGCCGGTCTTGTCCGGCCGCCGCCAAGGCTATGGCGGACAGGCCGGCCGTGCGAACGGGCAGCGACGCACGGCGGAAGGCCGGCGGCGAACCAAAGGAGCGGCTCATGGCGACGCAGCAAGGCGTGCGCAGGCGGGAGTTCCTGAAGGCGGCGGCCGCGGGGGCGGCGCTCACGGCCCTCGGCGGCCGGTTCGCGTGGGGCGCGGACCCGCCCCAGTCGCGCCGGCCCAACATCCTCCTCATCATCTCCGACGAGCACAACGCCACCGTCACCGGCTGCTATGGCAACAAGCTCGTCCAGACGCGGCACCTCGACGCCCTGGCGTCGCGCGGCGTGACGTTCGATGCGGCCTACACGAACTCGCCGCTGTGCGTGCCCGCGCGGCTGGCGATCACCGCGGGCAAGTACATCAGCCGCACGGGCGGATGGAACAACGAATGCTGGCTTCCCAGCGCCGACTACCCGTCGATCGCCCGCGCGATGAACGCCGCCGGCTACGAGTCGTTCCTTTGCGGCAAGATGCATTACGATGCCACGTGCCGATACGGTTTCACCGACGTCGGCTCTAAGAACTTCAACCCGAGTCACCATACCGGCCACGGCCACCGCCGGCAGGCGGACGACCTGGCGTGCCGGGGCCTGTCGGGCCGGTTCAACGAGTTCCACACGGCGGCGCGTTGCGGCCACGAGGCCCACGACGGGGCCGTGACGGAAGGCGTGACCGATTTTCTGGCGAAGCGCAAACGCTCCGACAAGCCGTTCTTCCTCATCGCCGGCTACATTGCGCCGCACTTCCCGCTGATCATTCCGCCGGCGTATCACGAACCGTACCAGGGCAAGGTGGCGATGCCGAACATCCCGCCGGGGTTCCTCGACAGTCTGCCGCTGAACTACAAGCACCTCAGGGCCGGCTTCCAGGTGGTGGACGTGCCCGACGACATCGTGCGCAAGGGCCGCGAGCTTTACTACGGCCTCACGCAGTGGATCGACGAGCAGATCGGCCGCACCCTGAAGGCCCTGGCCGCCAGCGAGGTGGCCGGCGACACGATCGTCATCTATACCACCGACCACGGCGAGAACATGGGCGAACACGGCCTCTGGTGGAAGAACTGCCTGTACCAGCAGGCGGCGCGCGTGCCGCTGATCATCAGTCACCCCGAGCGGTGGAAAGGCGGCCAGCGGCGCCCCGGCGCGTGCGCCCACGTTGACCTGGTGCGGACGATCGCCGAACTCGGCGGCGCCACGGTGCCCGACGACTGGAACGGCACGTCGCTTTGCTCCTATCTCGATGACCCGGCGGCCAAGTGGAAGGACCTGGCCGTGAGCGAATACTACGCCCACAACATCGCGTCGGGGTATGCGATGCTCCGGCAGGGCCAGTACAAGTACGTCTACCACACGCCGCCCGACGACCAGCACCCCGCCCAGCGCGAGCTGTACGACCTGACGGCCGATCCCGAGGAGCTGAAGAACCTTGCCGCCCGCGAGGACCAGAAGACCCGCATCGAGGCGATGCACGCGTCGCTCGTCAAGGAGGTCGGCGGCGACCCGAACGAGACGGAACTCCGCTGCCGCGCCGATTACGCCAAGGGCTACGGCCGCGGCGCCGCACAGGGCGCCGGCGAGGGCACGGGCGCAGGCAAGGCCGAGAAGGCAGGCCAGAAACGCCGCGCCAAGGCCCAGGCCACCTGAGTCTCGCGGAGATTCTCCGTTGCGGGTGAATGCTGCGTTCGGCGTGGGCACGCCACCCGCCGCTGGGGTTGCGGGGATTCTCCTTTCCCGCGTGCGTCCCCCGTGGGTATAGTGTGGGTGTGCCTCGGCCGGTTGCACGGTCAGGGCTTGGACGAAATAACACGGTCCTTCAACTCGCGAGGTGAAACGCCATGGAAACCTCCGCCCCTGCTGCAATGGCCGTCGGCTCGTCGGCCCTGATGTGCATTCTCTTCGCCGGCCTGGCAGTCGTCGGCCTCTGCCTGACGGCGCTGTGGATCTGGATGCTTATCGACTGCCTCACCAAGGAAACCGACGTGGGCAACAGCCGCCTCATCTGGGCACTCGTCATCGTCCTGACGCACGCGATCGGGGCGCTCATCTACCTGCTTGTGCGCCGGCCGGCGCGAAAGGCGGAACTCGGGAAGTAGCGCCGCGGGTAGTGGTGCAACACTACGAATTTCAACCGACAAGCCCCGTCGGGGCGCCTTGTTTAGCCCAGGGCGAAGACTTTAGTCGAGCCCTGGGTAAGCGCGGCCCCGGACAGGGCCAAGCCCCGTCAGGGGCGTCTTGTCGAACGATGGGCAGCCGGACGCATCGGCCCAAGGCGCCCCGATGGGGCTTGATAGCCGTATTTCTTTATGCGTACCCAGGGTTCGGGCTTCGCCCATCACCCTGGGCTAAGAAAGACGCCACTGCGGGGCTGACCGCCAATCTGCAAAGTGGCGTTGCAGCACTACCCCGCGAACGTCTGGGCGGCGGTGAGGGCGGCGGTGTCCACGATATCCTGCACGTGGCAGCCGCGCGAGAGGTCGTTGATCGGCTTGGCGAGGCCCTGCAGAATCGACCCGACGGCCTGGCCGCCGCCGAGCCGCTCGGCCAGCTTGTACCCGATGTTGCCGGCGCCCAGGTCGGGGAAGATGAGGATGTTGGCCCGGCCCGCGACCGGGCTGCCCTTGCACTTGAGGGCCGCGACGTCGGGCACGATGGCCGCATCGACCTGAAGCTCGCCATCGACCCGCAGCGTCGGCTCGATCTGGCGGACGCGCCGCACGACCTCGGCCATCTTCTCGGCGGCCGGGTGCCTGGCCGAGCCTTTCGTCGAGAACGAGAGGCAGGCCACGATCGGCTCGGTCCCCGTGAACTGCCGCCACGAGAGGGCGGCGCTCAGCGTGATGTCGACGAGCTGCTCGATCGTCGGCTCGATGACCACCGCCGGGTCGCTGAAGAGCAGGGTGCCGTTCATCCCGAATTCGCGGCGCGGCATGAGCATGAGGAAGCACGACGAGAGCGTGCGGATTCCCGGCCGCGTGCCGATGCAGTGCAGCGCCGCGCGCAGGACCACCGGCGTGGCCGTCGCGGCGCCCGCGACGACGCCGTCGACCAGCCCTTCGCGCAGGCACAGGGCGCCGTAGAAGACGGGGTTTTCCAGGGCTTTGCGGGCCTCGTCGGGCGTCATGCCCTTGGCCCGGCGGAGTTCGTGGTAACGGTTGACGTACGCCTCGGTGCGGCCCTTGTCGGCGCGGTCGATGATCTCGACGGCCCCGGCCTTGGCGCCCAGCTCCGCCAGGCGCTTCGAGAGGGCCGACGGCTCGCCCAGGAGGAACGCGCGGCAGAAGCCCTGCCTGGCCATCTCGGCGGCGGCCTGGAGGATGCGGTCGTCAAAGCACTCGGGCAGGAGGATGCGCCGCTGGGCCGGGCGCACCCGATCCTTGATCTCGGCGATGAGGTTGGCGGGCTCGTGCGACATGACATTGCCCTGTATTCTATCTATGGCGATTCTTCACATGCGGTGTCACGACGCGAATGTCTGGGCCGCCGTGATGGCCGCCACGTCCACGATATCCTGTACCTGGCATCCGCGCGACAGGTCGTTGATCGGCTTCGCGAGGCCCTGCATGACCGGGCCGACGGCCTGGCCGCCGCTCAGGCGCTCGCACAGCTTGTAGCAGATGTTGCCGACCCCCAGGTCCGGGAACACCAGGACGTTGGCCTGCCCGCCGACGGGGCTGCCCTTGCACTTCAGGGCGGCGACCTCGGGCACGATGGCCGCGTCGGCCTGAAGCTCGCCGTCGACGCGCAGGGCCGGCTCAAGCGCCTTCACGCGCCGCGCCACCTCGGCCATCTTCTCGGCGGCCGGGTGCCTGGCCGAGCCTTTCGTCGAGAACGAGAGGCAGGCCACGACCGGCTCGGTCCCCGTGAGTTGCCGCCACGACTCGGCGGCGCTGCGGGCGATGTCAACGAGTTGATCGACCGTCGGATCGGGAACCACGGCACAATCGCTGAACAGCAGGTGGCCGTCGAGGCCCCACCTCTTGTCGGGGAAGATCATGATGAAGTTCGACGACAGCGTCTTCGTGCCCGGCCGCGTGCCGATGCAGTGCAGCGACGCCCGGATGACCGTGGCCGTGGGCGAGGCGCTGCCGGTGGTCATGCCGTCCACCAGGCCCGCCCGGAGGCACATCGCGCCGTAGAAGATCGGGTCCTGGAGGACCTTGCGGGCCTCGTCGATCGTCATGCCCTTGGCCTTGCGCAGGTCGTAGTAGCCGCCGACGAACTCCTCGTCGCGGGCCTTGTCGGCGCGGTCGATGAACTCGACGGCCCCGGCCTTGGCCCCCAGCTCCGCCAGGCGCTTCGAGAGGGCCGACGGGTCGCCCAGGACGATGGTGCGGCAGAAGCCCTCCCGCGACATCTGGGCGGCGGCGCACAGGACGCGGTCGTCGTGCGTTTCGGAGAGCAGGATGCGCTTCTGCGAGGCGCGGATGCGGTTCTTGATGGCTTCGATGAGGTTCACGACAGGCTCCTTGGCGAGATCAGGGTGATTCGCGCGGGCGGTCAGTTCCCCTTGTCGGCGGCCTTCAGCCCGAATTTCCGGACGCGATAGCGCAGTTGGTCGCGGCTCATTTTGAGAAGGGCGGCGGCCCGCGACTGGTTGCCGCCGGTGGCCTTCAGGGCCTTGACGACCAGTTCCCGTTCGACCTCGCGGATGTCCAGCCCTTCCGGCCCGAGCTGGATGCCGGCCGCGGGGTTCGCGGCCTTCGCGGGCGGGGCGGCCGGCGTCTTCAGCTCCGTCGGCAGGTCGGCCAGCGTCAGCAGGCCGCCGCGCGCCATGAGCATCGCCCGCTCGATCAGGTTCCTCAGTTCCCGCACGTTCCCCGGCCAGCGATAGGCCTGCATGACGGCCATGGCCGTCTTGTCGATGCCCGTGACTTCCTTGTGGAACTCCCGGTTATACTGCGCGATGAAAAACTCCGCCAGCAGCGGGATATCCTCGGGGCGCTCGCGCAGCGGCGGCAGCGTGACCGGGAAGATGTTGAGGCGGTAGTAGAGGCCCTCGCGGAACTCGCCTTGCTCCACCAGGGCGCGCAGCACGCGGTTGGTGGCGGCGATGATGCACACGTCGACATGGATATCCTTGATACCGCCGACGCGGCGCAGCATCTTTTCCTCGAGGAACCGCAGCAGCTTGGCCTGAAGGGCCGCCGGCATGTCGCCGATTTCGTCGAGGAAGATCGTCCCGCCGTCGGCCAGCTCGAACAGGCCCAGTTTCTGCTGCCGGGCGTCGGTGAACGCGCCGCGCTCGTGGCCGAAGAGCTCGCTCTCCAGCAGCGGCTCGGGCAGGGCCGTGCACGTGATGTTCATGAACGGCCGCTCGGCACGCGGGCCGTTGTAGTGGATGACCTTGGCGGCAAGGTCCTTGCCGGTGCCGCTTTCGCCCTGCAGAAGGATCGTCCGCGCCTCGGACTTCGCCAGGTGCCGCAGCAGGTGGATGATCTCGAGCATCTGCGGGCTGCGCCCCATGAGCCGGTCGAACCCGAACGGCGCGTACGGTTCCGGCTCGACCTGCCGGATTTCCGACCGCTGGCGCTTGGCCTCCAGGGCCTTGTTGACCACGATCAGCATCTGCTCGAGGTCGAACGGTTTCGAAACGTAGTCGGACGCGCCCAGGTGCATCGCCTTCACGGCCGTCTCGACGTTGGCGTAGCCGGTCATCATGATGATGGGCAGGTCGGGCCACTGGCGGCGGATCTGTTCGAGCAGCCCCAGGCCGTCGGCGTCGGGCAGGCGATAGTCCAGCAGGACGAGGTCCGGCGTGATGGACTGGAGGTGCGCCATGCCCTCGGAGGCCGTGGCGCACGCGCGCACCAGGTTGCCGTGCTGCTCCAGGCTTCGCGCCAGCGCCGTGCGGACGCCGACGTCGTCCTCGATGATGATAATGAAAGGCTGTGCCAAGGCGGTGCCCCGCGCTGCGGAATCACGAAACGGCACGGAGTGTATCAGCCCGCGCGGCCGGTTTCAAGGGGCGCGCTTCCTGCGCTGGGTGGCATGCCCACGCCGAACGCGATTGCGGATTGCGGAATGCGGATTGCGGATTTGGAAAAGCGACGTGCGGGTGCTGTTTCAAATCCGCAATCCGCAATTGAACGACGCACGGCCACCCAACATCGCCCGCCGCGGCGGGCAGCACCCGTAACTGATGCACGCCCCCTTCGCGGAAAACAATTGACCCGGCCGCCCGCAATGCGGATAACAGTATGAGAGCGTAGCTTCTCACTTGCGCGGCGGGTGCGGAGACCCGCCGCGCAAATCCTTGAAAGTAACGCTGTCATACTAAGCAGGTATCGGAACCGCTTGTCGGGGCACCCTCAGGAGGCGAGCCGAAATGTACGCGGTCATCATGGCGGGCGGAGATGGGACGCGCTTCTGGCCGGTCAGTCGCGCCAACTGTCCCAAGCAGTTCCTCAGCATCCTCGGCGGCGAGCCGCTGGTCGTCCAGACCCTCAAGCGCCTGGAGGGCCTCGTCCCGCCCGAGCGCACGCTGGTCCTCGTCAACCGCAAGCACCGCGACGTGGCGCGGCGGCTCCTGGCGGGCCTTCCGCCCGAGAACCTCATCGTCGAGCCCCGCATCCGCGACACCGGCCCCTGCATCGGCCTGGCCGCCGGCATCATCCGCAAACGCGCCGGAGACCAGACGATCCTGTGCATGCCCGCCGACCACATCATCCACCCCGCCGAGGGCTTCCGCGACACCGTCAGCCACATCGACGCCTGCGTCCAGGGCGACCCGGCCGCCCTTTACACCATCGGCGTCCGCCCCACGTACCCCGCCACCGGCTACGGGTACATCCTGCGCGGCGCGCAGGTCAAGGAGACCGACGGGCAGCCCGTTTACGAGGTCTCGAGCTTCCACGAGAAACCGTCGATGGCGGTGGCCGAGGCGTACTTCGATTCCGGCGACTTCTTCTGGAACAGCGGCATCTTCTTCTGGCGGACCGACGCCATCCTCGAGGCCATGCGGCGCAGCCTGCCCGAGCTCTCCGAGGGTCTCCAGCAGCTTACGCCCGACCTCGACACCGACCGCATGGAGGCCGCGCTCGCCCGCGTCTATCCGCGCCTGCCGCGCATCAGCATAGATTACGGCGTCCTCGAGCAGGCCGACCAGGTGCGCGTGGTCGAGGGGCACTTCGGCTGGGACGACGTGGGCACGTGGCGGGTCCTGCGCGGCCACCTGCCGGCCGACGAGCACGCCAACATCGCCCACGGCAACGTCGTGGCGATGGATGCCAGCGGCTGCCTCCTGTACTCCTCGGGCGGGCACCTCGTGGCGGCTCTGGGCGTGCGCGACCTCATCATCGTCTCGACGCCCGATGCCACGCTCGTCACCACCCGCGAACACGCCGAGCGCGTCCGCGACCTCGTGGCCAAGCTGAAGGAACACCGGCTGGATACTTACCTGTAGCGGGTCTTCCCCTTGCAGGCCCAGAGCTCGTGGGCTAGAATGACCTCGGCGTGATTTGGAGTGCATCCATGGTTGCCAAGCAAGCCGCGAAGCACGTCATCGACGCGATGCCGGACGATGCCAGCATGGATGATATCATTCACGCGCTGTACGTCCGCGCGAAGTTCGAGCACGGCGAGCGCCAGATCCGCGAGGGCCGCGGCGTGCCGCACAAGAAGGTCAAGGAGCGGCTGGGGAAATGGCTCAGGTGATCTGGGCGCCATTGGCCGTACCCGGTAGGATGAATCAGGCTTCCAGGAGAAATGCGATGCGACTCATGGTCAATCTTATCTTCGACCCCGATTATAAGGGCTACGTGGCCGATGTGCCCGAACTGCCCGGCTGCATGAGCCAGGGCAAGACCATCGAGCTGGCCCTGAAGAACGTGAAAGAGGCCATCCTTCTGTACCTCGAAACCACGCCGCGCAGGAAACGTGTGGCCACCAAGCCCGCCCTCGTGACCACCGTGGAGGTGTAACGTGGGGCGACTGGCCGGCATTTCCCTCTTTTCCAGCATGCAGTTCGAATACTTCGGGGAAGGCGACTGGACTTGAATCGTTAAGACCGCCCGCGGCGGAGGATGAGGTTAATGCCATCGCGTAGTGACGCGCACTCCCGAACAATCTTCTTAAGATCGAGTTTGTTGATGAAGTTCTCCGCGCGGTCGCCCTCGATGTAGTTCTTGCCATACCGCCTGAAAAGATCCTTGAGATCCTCAACGCAAAACTTCTCCGGCGGTCGGTACTTTTTGGGCTGACGCTGAGCCCTGGGAACCCTCAAGTGGGCGTAGATTCCTGCTACGTCATAGAAGAAGCATGATTCGATCATTCGAGTAGCAATGATGGCATCGACACTGAGGACATTGCTCGCGCCCTTCTGTCGGAGATCTCGCCGGATGAAACCCAAGTCGAAGACAGGAACACTTGCGTAACGGGACTCTCGGTCGAGGCAACAGTAGGCTCTGACTCGTTGGTCCTTATGCTTTGTGGTCAACGCCTGGAGTATCTTGGTGTTTACGTTATAGAGGCCTTCGATACACTCGATCTTCACCGAACAAGCGTGATCAAGATGCTCGGCCTTGACCCGTCCATAGAAAATCTCCTCCGTCGGTCCTTCTACCAGGAGCACGGTCAGGACATTGCCTGGGTCGGGAGCCATGCGGCCTATTCTTTCAGGACGTCCTTGAAGTTGTTGGCCAGGAGGTCGCCGAAGCTCATGTACCCCGCCTTCAAAAGTTCGTTGATTGCCTTACGGTCTTCCGGCTTTCGGAACCGGCTGTATCCCTTTTCGTCGACAACGGCCACCAGCAGGTTGTCGGGGTCCACACCGTTGACCAGGTAAGGAGAATGGGTGGTTACGATCGTCTGCCAGTGGGATGCGTTGGATTGCAGGAATCGCAGAAGCTTCTGCTGAGCCATTGGGTGCAGGCAGTTCTCGAGTTCCTCGATGCACGTTGGGCCACTCGTACGGTCCTGTAGGATCAGCGCCGCGACCAAGGCCACGACGACGAGTGTTCCGTCAGAATACTCGTCAATGATGGCATAGTCTGCACCCTTGCGTTTGAGGAAGAAAGCGCGAATTCGGAAGGTAGGCTTCTTCTCCCGGCCTTTGTCCTCGGAGTCCGGAATAGACTCATCGTGCACCATGAAATGAATATCCTCCAGGTCAAGGATATCCATTACGGTCTCTCGGAAAAGATCCCACTTCCCTTTGTCTTCAGCGGAGAATATTTCGTCCACGGCGGCGAGGACTCCATAACCGGGGACTCTGGCATCCCACAAAGCTTTTTCTCCGTACAAGTTTGCCCTAAGCGCCTCCGGCGACAAGGCATAGGTCGTTGCCCTTGAGACAGCAAGAAGGTCGCTTAGAAAGCTCGCTAGTTCAGAGGCCAACCCCTTCGACTCAGGATAAAGCACCGGCAGGGCGGTAAGAACGGAGGTGTCCAGGGCAATGGGATGGGTCTTGCTGCCGATGGTCAGCGTCTTGCCATCGCGGTCCAGGTAGGTTCTAGCCGGGCCGGTCTTTGAGGGTTGTTTCGCGCGAAGTATCTCAGTCGCGAAGCCACGAGGTCCCTGCTTCTTTGGGTCAATGGACTGGTGGTGAACGGTGAGGTCGAAATCGACATTCCAAGGTTCCCCGTCGACCGCTGTCTCTAAGCTTATCCCGAGTGATAGTGCTTTGTTGATCGGGTGCACCGACAGCCGGCCGTCAAACGGCAAACCCTGAAAGAAGGCATTGCGTTCCTCGGTAGGCCCAAAGCACAGACCCCATAGTGTCCTGAAGACCTCCAGCAGGTTGGACTTGCCACTGTTGTTGGGCCCGACGACGACATTGAAGTCGCGTACGGGAATGCGGCATTCCGAGATGTTCTTGTATCCGTCGAGGCGGATCTCACGCAATTTCATAACAAACCCCTTTTTGGGTGCGGGTTGTCACCGGGCCACTGATTCTATCGGCATTTCCGCCCTAATTCTAGTACAAAACCGTGGTAGTTGCGGGTGGGCGGCGTGATCTGTGTCGGCGGGCCATGCTTCAGGCCAGATCACGCCCTCGGTGGGCGTTTCAAGGAATACCGCCGCGCAGTTCTACCCCTCATCTTCAACCGCAAACCTCACGAAGCCGCAGGTGCGCGGCACGATCAGGTCGAGCTCGCGCTCGTAGGCCAGGATGGCCTTCGCGCCGCCGGCACGGGCCTGGGGCGGCAGGGGGACCTCGACGGTCTGGAGCGGCGGCACGGGCGTGCTCATCGTCACGGTCTCGGCGCTCACGGTGATCCCCTCGACCGTCACGGCGATGGCCGAACGGTTCTCGATCACGAGCCGCTCTTCCACGATCCTGAGGAGCAGCCGCCCCTCCAGCAGTTGCGTGCCGCCGGCGCTCAGCGGCGCCTCGTCGTGGAAGGCGTGCCGCACGTTCACCAGCAGGACGTACTTCTCGCTGTACTCGGCCAGGTAGCCGCGCAGCTCGTTCACGCGTTTTTCGGCGTCGGCGGGGTTGGTGAACTCGAGCACGACGGGACTGCCGATGTACTGTTCGAGGATCGGCTCGTAGGCCAGGCCCAGCTCGCCCACGATCGTCGTGCCGAGCGAGGTCAGGGGCGCCTGGCCGGCGGTCAGCAGCGGGTTCGGCGTGGTCTTGGCGGCCTGTGTGAGCGTGGCCCCCATGACCTGCACGAACGCATCGCGGAAGGTGTTCAGGACGTTGCGGATGCCTCGCCAGAGCCGCGCCGCCGGCCGCAACTGGATCAGCAGCCGCACCTGGCGGTTCCGCCGGGCCGCGACATCGCCCTCCAGCCGGTCGAGGAAGCGGTAGATCGCCAGGAGGCTCGTGAGTTCGGGCTCGTACAGAAGGATCGATTGCTTCTTCGTGTTCTCGGTGGACTGCGCGTACATGAGTTCGAGGCCCTTCGAGAAGACTTTCAGTTGCCCCCAGATCGATCGCCCGGCCTGATCGCGCACGGTCACCGGGTAATCGCGGAGTTTTTTGAGGCACCGGTCGCGCTTGCGCGCCGCGGCGAACGCGCCGACGAGGGCCACCAGGAAGATCAGGGTCAGCGCCACGCCGAAGGGGTTGTCGATGAGGAACTTCACGAAGCCGCTGATCTCTTCCTTCGCGGTCTCGATGCGTGTCTCCGCCAGCATGAAGTAGAACATGGGTTCCTCGTAGGGGCACCCCCGTGTGGGTGCCCTGGAGCGGCCACTAACGCTGCTATACGCAGCACTGCCTTCCGAATTCCGTCAGGTGCCCGTGGCGGCGTCGTCGGTCGGCGGCGCGTTCGGCGCCGGCTTGCGCGGCCGGTACGGGCCGTGGCGCTTGTGCTTGACGAGCGGCGTGGGCGGAGGCGGCGACTGCCACGGCGTGGCGCCGTCGGTCTTCACGCGCTCCTCGGCCCGCTTGGCGTAGTGCTCCGAAAGCTCCACGCCGACCCACTGCCGCCTCAACTGGGCCGCAGCCACCAGCGTCGTGCCGCTGCCGGCGAACGGGTCGAGGACCACGTCGTCCGGGCTCGAGCAGGCCGCGACGATCCGCACGAGGAGCGACACGGGCATCTGGCACGGGTGCCAGCCCACGCGCTCCCTGAACGTGCCGCAGACGCGCGAGTAGGTCCACACGTCGTCGGGCAGCTTGCCTTTCGGGTTGGCCCGGGCATCGTCGTACTTCAGTTGCCGGTCCGACGGCACGCGCACGGCGTCGGCGTTGAACGTGAACTTCTTCGGATCCTTCACGAAATAGAGAAGGTGGGCATGGCTGCGATTGAACTTCCCCTTGCAGCTCTGGCCGAACGTGTACCGCCAGATGACCCAGTTGCGAAGGGTCGCGCGCTTCCGCATCATCACGCGGACCTCGGCGGCGTACTCGTCGCCGATCGCCACCCACATCGACCCCGCCGGCTTCAGCACCCGCAGGCACGCGTCGAGCCAATCCTTCGTCCAGTTGATGTACGCCAGCGGCGCGAGGTCGTCGCGGTACTTGTCGTACTTGTAGCCGATATTGAACGGCGGGTCGGCGAAGACGAGGTCGACGCTCTCCGCGGGCCACCGCGGAAGGACTTTGAGCAGATCGCCCGAGACGATCCGGCCGACAGGCAACGGTGTGGACATAGACGGAACCCCGATCATTCTTGGCGCGGCGCTCATGCGCTCGCAGTGTGACAGCGCTACTCTCATGGTTGTGCGCAGCGGGTCTGGAGTACCCGCCGCGCCAATGGCACGCTTACCGCCACGAGCTCGAACGAAAAAACGCAAAACGCCAGGCACATTTGCAACGGTGCTTTACATGGCGCTCGGGCGGATTATAATCGCCGCCGCTCAGTCTGTCCAGTCGGACGGATGATCGGCCCACGCGCCCGGGGGCCGGAGCACAGCATAAAGGATTTCTTTACGATGCGCCAGTCTTTTCCCGCCGTCTTCGTCGCCGCCATTCTGAGTGTCGCCGTTTGTTTCGGGATCTCGTCGAGCGCCTTTGCGGCCAATGGCAAGGGTCGCCCGTCCGGTGCCGCGGCCGAGGCCAAGGCCCCCCGCGCCCCGGTGCCACCGCCCGCGACGCCTCCGACGCCTGAGTCGCTCCAAGCCGACCTCGACCGCATCTTTGCCGAGGCCGCGATGCCCAAGACCACCGTGGCCGTGCGCATCCTTCTGCCGGGCGACCCCACGGCCCAGCCGCCCACGGCGCCCGAGGTCCTTTACGCCGTCCGGGCCGATCAGCCGATGGTGCCCGCGAGCACGATGAAGCTCGTGACCACGGCCGCGTGCTTCGACCGTTTCGGCCCCGAGTGGCGCATCAAGACGTACGTGGGCCGCGTGCCGTCGGCCGGCACCGACGCCAAGTACGACCTGGCGATCATCGGCGGCGGCGACCCGAACTTCTCGGGCCGATTCTGGGGCGGCGACCCCGTGGCCGCCTTCCGCAAGTGGGCCGAGACCCTGTGGGCGCGGGGCCTGACGGCCGTGGGCCGCGTGGTCCTCGATGACTCGCTCTTCGACGGCGTCCTGCAGCACCCGCACTGGCCGGCCAACCAGCGGGCCGACTGGTACGAGGCGCCGGTGAGCGCGCTGACGGTGAACGACAGTTGCATTGACATCCATGTGTCGCCGGGCCGGCCCGGCGAGCCGGCCATCATCCGCCTCGATCCGCCCGGCGGGTACGCCGTGGTCGAGGGCGGCATCCTGACGACCGCTGAGAAGAAGGAGCACGGCTTCGCGATCGCGCGGCTCGACGACGCGGCCGGCCCGATGCGCCTCCGCGCGAGCGGCCGCTACTGGGCCGGCTCGGGCGAGGCGTCGGAGAACCGCACCGTGCTCGACCCCACGCGGTTCTTCGGCTCGGCGCTGGCGGCGGCGTTCCAGGCCGAGGGCATCGCCGTCGCGGGGCCGGTGGTCCGCGAGCGGCTCGTGGGCAAGGACGGCAACCCGCGGTCCGATTTCACATGCGACCTCGTGCATGCGTCGCGGCTCGACGCCACGATCGCCGTGGCCGACAAGCGCAGCCAGGGCCTCTACGCCGAGTGCCTGATGAAGATGCTGGGCGCGTTCGGGCCGTACCTCCGCCCGCCCGCTAAGCCCGGCGATCCCGCCACGATGGCCTGCGAAACGCTCCTCCCGCCGCGCCAGGGCTCGTGGGCCACCGGCACGCAGGAAGTGCGCCGCTGGCTGGCCGATCGCGGCATCCCGGCCGAGGGGTGCGTGTTCGACGACGGCTGCGGCCTCTCGAAGGAGAACCGCCTGACGGCCCTCGCGGTGACCGAACTCCTGCGCGTCATGCTCGAGCGCTACGGCGACTCGTTCGTCGCCACCCTGGCCCAGCCGGGGCAGGAGGGGAGCCTCTCGAAGCGCATGCGCGGCACGACCGCCGAGGGCCGCGTGTGGGCCAAGACCGGGTACGTTTACGGCACGAGCGCCCTCTCGGGGTACGTCCGCGCGAGGAGCGGCCGCCTGATCATCTTCTCGGTGATCATGAACGACATGCCGCTGGGTGACCTCTGGAAGGCCCGCCAAGCGCAGGACAAGGTTTGCATGAGACTCGTTGAGTACTGATAACGGACGGAGGCCACCCCATGTCAGACGTGCGGATCGACGTGATTGCCATCGGCAGCCTGGCGGCGAACAAGTACTGGAACGAGAAGACGGCCGTGCGCGAAGAGTACTCCACGACCACGCTCGTGCGCGCGGGCAAGCTCGTGCTCGTGGTGGACCCCGGGTGGCCGCCGGAGGTCCTGCGGTCGGCGCTCTATTACCGGTCGGGCCTCGCGTCCGACGCCGTGACGCACGTCTTCGTGACGCATCTTGATGCATCGCACATGCGGGGCATCGGCCTCTTTGGGAAGGCCAAGTGGCTGGCGTATGAGGAGGAGCTGCGCTACGCCCAGGCTGAGTGGCCGCCCGAGGCGCCGGGTCGGCAGGCGCTCGCGCGGCTGAAGGCGGCGCCCGAGAAGTTCGCCCCTGGCGTGGACCTCTATCCCACGTTCGGCCACACGCCGGGCCACGCCTCGATCTTCGCGTACACGCCCACGCAGGGGACGATCATTGCCGGCGACGCGGTGCTCACGCGCGACCATTTCGAGCACGGCGACCTGGGCGAGGCCCCGTGGGACCTCGAGAAGGCGAAACTGTCGCTCCAGGACATCGTTGAGATCGCCGAGATCGTCGTGCCGGGGCACGACAACCTGTTCGTGTGCCGCGGTGCGGGCGGCTTGGCGTAGTTCTGCAACGCATTGGCGCCTTGAAGCCGGGTGGCACGGCCTCGCGCCTTTGCGTGGCCGTGCTTGCTTCGGACGGTCTGCACGGCGGGTGGCATGCCCACGCTGTTCGCGTGGGCATGTTCTTCCCCGGTCGGACAACATGCCCACGCAACGGACGGCGTGGGCATGCCACCCGGCTTGAGCGGCCTGTGCCTACTTCAGCATTGCTGCCGCGCCCCGTGGGGCAGTAGAATAGCCAGTCATGGGTTTTCTCACGGTCTTTGCCGACTTTCCCGGCCACTTCGTGGCGATGCTCATCCTATTGGCGCTCTCGGCCTATTTCTCGATGGCCGAGACGGCGCTCTTCAACCTTTCGCGCGACGAGCTCCGCCGGTTCCGCGCCTCCGGCAATCCGCTGTGGCGCCTCGCGGCGCGGCTGATGGACGATCCGCGGCAACTCCTCGTCACCGTGCTGCTGGGCAACATGCTCGTCAACACGGCGTTCTTCGTGACGGGCGTCATGCTGATCGATGAGATCGGCGGCCTTCATCCCGCGTATGGCACGTTCTGGCGGTACGTCATCGGCACGGGGGTGCTGCTGGCGGTCATCATCGTCGGCGAAATCATTCCGAAGAGCGTGGCCGCCGCCATGCCCCGGCGCCTGGCCCCGCTGGCCGGGCTGCCGCTGACGCTCATGGGGTACGTGGCGCGGCCGGTGCGGACGGTGCTTGGCTACGCGTTCGTCGTGCCGATCACGCGGCTCGTTTCGGGCGCGCGCCGCCAGGAGCATTCCTACGTCACGACCGACGAGCTTCAGGCGATCATCGAGGTGGCGGCGCGCGAGGGCGCCGTCACGAGCCAGGAAGGCGACATGCTGGCCGACATCCTCGAGCTGGGCGAACTCAAGGTGCGCGAGGTCATGCAGCCGCGCGTCGAGATCTTCGGCTGCGACATCGTCACCCCCATGCCGGTCGTGCTGGCCGTGTTCCGCCGCATGAAGTTATCGAAGATGGTCGTCTACGAGCACGAGATGGACAACATGGTCGGCATGGTCTACGCCAAGACGGCGTATCTGAACCCCGGCAAGCCGCTCGACGCACTCGTGCGGCCGGTCTACTACGTGCCGGAGACGAAGTCGGTCGAGAGTCTGCTCCGGGATTTCCGTGCCCGCAAGATCCAGTTCGCGGTGGTCGTGGATGAGTACGGCGGCGTCTCGGGCATCGTTTCGCTCGAAGACTGCCTCGAGCAGATCGTTGGCGCCATTGAGGACGAGACCGACCAGCCCGCCGCCGAGCCCGTTCGGCGCGTCAGCGACACCGAGTACGTGCTGGCCGGAAACCTCTCGATCCGCAGTTGGGCCGAGGCGTTCGACCTCGACGTGCCCGACGAGGGCGGCCGGTACTCCACCGTCGCGGGGTTCCTGACCTCGTTGCTCGGGCGGTTGCCGAGACCCGGCGACACGGTCCGTTGGCGCAACCTCCAGTTCACGGTCAGCGAGGTGCGGCATCACCGCGTGACGCGGGTGGGCCTGAAGCTGCTGGAGCAGCCGGCCGGGGCGGGCGCCGGCACAGGCGCCGGCGCCGACGGGGCCGACGCCGGGGGAGGCGCCCCATGATGAACGCCGTCGCCGAGTTCGTGATGCAGTGGTGGCTCTACGTGGCGCTCCTCGTGGGCATCGTCGTGGCGGCCCTGGCAAGCGGCCTCGAGACGGGCCTGTACCGGCTCAACCGCATCCGCCTGCGCCTCCGGATCGAGTCGGGCGATGCGCGGGCCAAGGTCCTCCAGACGCTCCTGGCCGACCTGCGCGGTATGATTATCGTGAGCCTCATCGGCGTGGCGTGCGGGCAGTACCTGGTCACGGTGGTCGTGACGACCCTTGTGGCCTCGGCCGGATGGACCGACAGCACGCTGGCCGTCGAACTTCTCGCCACGCTCATCCTCATGCCGCTCCTCTTCGTCCTCACCGACGTCGTGCCCAAGAGCATCTTCGTGGCCGAGGCCGACCACTGGATGTACCCGATGGCGCGGCCGGTGCGCCGCGTGTACCGCGCGCTGCGGGCGGTCGGCATCCTTGCGGCCATGAAGGGCATCAGCAACCTGGTCGTGCGGATCGCCCACCGCGGTGAGGCCGAGGCCGCCGAGCCATTCCACCCGCGCCAGCGACTCCGGGCCATCCTGGGCGAGGGCGCCGCCGAGGGCGTCATCAGCCGCTACCAGCACGAGCTCGTCAACAAGGTCCTGAGCCTGCGCGAACGCCTGGTGCGCGAAGTCATGATTCCGATGGGCCGCGTGGCCGCGGTCCCGGTGACCATCGACCGCGGGCGGTTCATCGAAGAGTTGCGGAAGCATTCGTTTACCCGCCTGCCGGTGTGGGAAGGGAAGAAGGAGAACGTGATCGGCATCGTGCGGATCAACGACGTGCTGGCGGCGGGGGATTCGTTCGACCTGGCCAGCATGATGAGCCGCGACTTCGTGGCCGTGCCGCCCGACATGACCGTCAGCCACGCGCTCCTGGAAATGCAGAAGGCCCGGACGGCCATCGCCCTTGTCCGCGACGACAAGGGCCGCACGGTCGGCCTCATCACGATCAAGGACCTCGTTGAGGAGATCGTGGGCGAGTTGGCGGCGTGGTAGAGGTTGCCGGCCGTTCTTCGTGGAAGGTGCACGTCATGGAAACGCCGGGCCTTGAGTGCCGAAGGCACGACAGAAAATAGCCCACGGCGTGAGCCGTGGGTAAACGGAAGGCCAAGAGTCTTGTTCTTCTTTGTCCGTGTGAGCCCCGGTAGGGGCGACAGAAACTCCTCTGTCGCCCCTACCGGGGCTCCAACAGAAACAGAAGAACAAACCCATGAACCTCTGCTCCCCCACGGCTCACGCCGTGGGCTATTTTCTTGCGCCCCTGTCGGGGCTGCCACGATTTGCGGCCACACCCGTGGTAGCCCCCCGCCGTTTTTGTTTGGAGTGTGCACGCTGCGGCGCTATAATCCGGCCGCGTCCTTCTCCAAGGAGACCGTTCCATGGACAACCGATGGGCAGTAACGGCCCTGCTCACCGTCTGCCTGGTCTGGTGCGGTTGGGCAAGCGCGGCTCCGGCCATGGCCCCGACGGCGGCCGATCTCGAGGCGCCCGACGACCTGCGCTCGCTCAACCTGACCGACCTCCAGCGTCGCGTGCTCGAGCAGGTCTTCCATCGCCATGTTTTCGAGACGCCGGCCGCGGCCGTCGCCGACGCCGACTTCAGCGTGGCCCTCGAACCCACCGCCACCGGCGGCCTTTGCCGCATGGGAACCGGCGGCGACCTGCCCGTCCGAATGACCGTGAAGCTCAAGGCCGGCCCCGTGGCGCCGGTCCACCTGCGCTATTACGCCGAAGACTTCTATGGACGCAAGGTGGGCGAGGGGACGATGCCCGATGTCCTCCCCGACACCGCCGGCACCGCCACCGCCGACCTCGTCCTGAAGGAACTCTCGACGTTTGGCTACTATCATGTCATCGTCACCGCCACGGTCGAGACGAAGACGGCCACGGCCTCCTCGGGTGTGGTGGTCGTCCAGCCGGCTGAGGGGGTGCTGGATCCGAAGGCGACCTTCGGCCTGGCCGTGCCCGCCGGCACGCTTTCGCCCGATGTCGTGGAGATCTGCCGCCGCCTGGGCGTGGGGCACCTCCTGCTCGATTGGGCCGACACCCGCCACGTGACGAACCTTGCCGCCGTCTCGCCCCAGATTCCGCCGGAGTTCAACTGGACGCCCCGCGACCTGGAACTCGACGGCCTCCTCAAGGCCGGCCTCGTGCCGATGGGCATCGTGCCGTTCGACGTGCCGCAGCGCCGGCCCGACCCGGGCCTCCTCGGCACGATCGCCACCGAGGCGGTGCAGCATTACGCGCAGGCGATCCGCGATTGGCAGCTTGGCCGGTCGCCGGCCCTCGGCGGCGATTCGCCGGCCGATGCGGTGGCCGCGTACCGCACGACCGTGGCNNGTCCGAGGCCGTCCGCCGCAGCACCTCGCCCGTTTCCGTGTGGGTGGCCGCCTCGCCCGACATCCTGGCCGATGTGCTTGCCGACGGCACCACGCTGGCCGGGGCCAACGGCGTCAGCCTCTACATCGAGGCCGATGCCACCGCCATGAATCTCCGCAACGGCGCCTACCGCCGGTCGCTGGATTACGGGCTGCAACTGGCGCGGCGGGCGGGCGTCAAGCGGGTCGTCGTCGGGCAGACCGGCGAGGACCCCGGGGCGGCGTCGCCCCAGCAACTGGCCTGGAAGCTCGTGACCCGCCACGTCCTCTCGCTTGCCGCCGGCGCCGAGCGCGTTTACGTCGGCTACGGACGCGGCGTGCCGATGCCGCTGCCGAGCGCCGCGGCGTATGCCTGGATGACGCACCTCCTGGGCGGCGCCACCTACCAGGGCGAAATCTGGGAAGACGTGCCGCTCCTGGAGGCGCACCTCTTTGTCGCCCCCGAGCGCCGCGTGGCGGTCGTGTGGTCCTGGGTGGGCGAGGACCCGGCTAGCCCTGACCGCGGGGCGCTCGTCTTCGAGAACGGCGCCGGCCTCGAGGCCCGCGACGTCGTCGGCCACACCGTGGGCATCTGGAAGAACGCGCGGCTGATCGTTCCGATGGGCGAGGCGCCGATCTTCATCATCAGCTCCGAGCTGAACGCCGGCGAGCTTCGCGACCGCGTCCGCCAGGCCCGCATCTTCGGCATTCCGCCGGCGACGATCTGGCTCCGCAACCTGGCCCCCGGCAACTCGCCCGGCCGCATGGTCGCGACCCTCTGGGTTCAGAGCCACCGCCCGTACCGCCTGGACGCCATGGCGGGCCTGCTGCCACCGTTCGGCTGGCGGGCCCGCGATGCGAAACAGAAGTTCGGCCTCGACGCCGGTCAGGCCCGCGAGGTCACGTTCGAGCTTGATATGCCGACCGTGGCCGCTCCGCCGAAGGACGCGCCGCCGCCCGCCGAAACGCCCGCGGCCGTCGGACCGCCGTACGAGATGCAGATCGCCGTGTCGCTGGGCGAGGAGTGGGTCCGCCGCACGCAGGCCGTGTGGCCGACCGTGATTCCGCAGCGCACGATCGAGGTGGGTTACGCCCTGACGGGCTGGGAAGGGATCGAGCCGGTGACGGTGCAGAACGCCGCCGGCAACGTGCGGGCCGAGGTCCGCACCGCGTGGGACGAGAAGTTCTTCTACTTCTCGGCCGTCGTCCATCGCGAGCGCGACACGTTCCGCGGCGGCCGGTACGCGACCGACGGCGACGCCCTCCAGTTGGCGTGGGGCCTGGCCGACAGGGCCGACGACGACTTCGGCCAGCGCGGCCGCGACCGTGGATTCCCGCGCGGGGCCTTCCGCGACACCGATCATCTTATGGCCATTACATTCACCAAGGAGGGCGCGCAACTGATCCGCCTGCGCGGCCCCAAGACGCCCCTGCGCGATCATCTGCCGGGCAACCAGGACCCGTGGTACGGGCCGGTCGAGGGCGCCACGGCCGACATCTCGCGCGAAACCAGCGAGAAGGCGACGTACTACGCGGCGGCCATTCCGCTGAAGGCCCTCGCGCCGCTGAAGGGTGAGCGCGGGCGGGCGCTGCGGTTCGGGTTCCGCATCGGCGACCCCGGCAACCCGCCCATCGAGTGGTCGGCCGCCGCCGCGGTGCCCGATTATCTGGCCGGTCCCGGCAGCTACCTGCCGATGACATATATTGACGGCCTGCCGTGCCAGACGATCTGGACGACGATCGGCCCCGTGCCGGGGCAGAAGGTGGAAGAAAAGAAGGCGGACGCCAAGAAGGCCGAAGAGAAGAAGGCGGACGCCAAGTAAGAGTGCGGCACCACTTAGGCATTTGCGCGGCGGGTCTCCCGACCGTACGTGTTTAGCGTTATAGCCGGACACGACGGGCGGCCACANNGGCCGCCCCTACGCAGCGCGCAATCGTAGGGGCACCCCTATGTGGGTGCCCTGGATCGGTCGCAGATTCTGCTATAGGCAGTAGAACTAAACACGTGCGCAGCACTGCCGCGCAACGTAGCGTTGGACTTCCTTGATGCGAATCCTGGGCATCGAAACTTCGTGCGACGAAACCAGCGCGGCGGTCGTGGAAGACGGCCGCCGTGTCCTTTCCAACGTCGTGGCCACCCAGGTCGAGATTCACCGCAAGTACGGCGGCGTGGTGCCCGAGATCGCCTCGCGGGCGCACCTCCAGGCGCTCCTGCCGGTCGTCTCCGAGGCGCTCGCCGAGGCGCGCCTGGCGATGGACGACATCGACTTCGTGGCCGCCGTCTATCGCCCCGGCCTGATCGGGTCGCTCCTCCTGGGCCTGACCGCGGCCAAGACGCTCGCCTGGCTCCACGGCCTGAAGCTCATCGGCATTAATCATGTCGAAAGCCACATCTATGCCGCGTGCCTCGAACGCGACGCGCTGCCGTTCCCCTGCATCAGCCTGATCGTCTCCGGCGGCCACAGCAGCCTTTACTACTCGGCCGGGCCGCGCAAGCACGAACTCGTGGGCGCCACCACCGACGATGCCGCCGGCGAGGCGTTCGACAAGGTCGCGGCCCTCCTCGGCCTGCCGTATCCCGGCGGCCCGAGCATCGACCAGGCGGCCGAGCGCGGCCGGCCCGATGCCGTCGCGTTCACGCGGCCGTGGCTCTCGCGCACGTCGCTCGACTTCAGCTTCAGCGGCCTCAAGACCGCCGTCCTGTACCACGTGCGCGGCCACGGGGCCGACGTCAAGAAGCGCGCCCCGGAGCTGTCGGACGAGACGATCGCCGACGTGGCCGCCAGCTTCCAGGAATGCGTCGTCGACGTGCTCGTTGGGAAGACCCTGCGTGCCGCCGAGGCGCGCGGCGTGGACCGGATCATCGTCGGCGGCGGAGTGGCCGCCAACCGCCGCCTGCGGGCGCGATTCCAGGAAGAGGCCGAGGCCTCGGGCATCGAGATCCTCCTGCCGCCCATGCGCTATTGCACCGATAACGCCGCCATGGTCGCCGGCCTGGCGTACCACTACGCCGAGGCGGGGCAGTTTGCGGGGCTGGATTTGGAAGCAAGGGCGTGAGTATATTTTGCCAAGGGCCTCATCGAGGCCCCAGGAACTTGTCGCCGTTGTAGTGGATGAGGTGCTCGGGTATCTCGGCAATCCAGACCTCGGTTTCCCAAGCGATGTCTTGGCTATGCTTTCGGAACTCCTGCATAGTGAGGAACGCGGTTACGAAGACCAGCCCCAAGGGGCAGGGGGCGAGCATTTGCTTCAACTCGAAAACCCTTTTCGATGACATGGGGCCATGAGAGGTAACGGCCTCCACGAGGAATAGCCACTTTCGTTTCGTGTCCTCAACCATAAGGTCCGGCAATTTCTCGTGTTCGGTAACCGCAAGCCCCAGAGCTTGCAGGCGCTCCTGCTCAAGAATCAATATCTTCTTGGCCGTGTCACCCAGGTAGAGAACGCGGGCTCCTTGCACAAAACGCGGCACGAATTCATGAATGACGGCCGCCTGTACCTGGTTATGCGTTCCCACTGACAACTGAACGTCGGTGCCGTTCGGCAGGCGGACGGGAATGAGCCGTGCCTTTCTTTGGCCGCGGTATACCTCCAGAAGAGCCCCTTGTTGAGCCCTGAACCTGGCAGAGGCTGCCTCCCAATCGTTCGTACCGTAGATGCGCACGGCTTCGAGGGCCGCTTCAGAGATCGCATAATGCGCTCGTGGGCTATTGGTCGGCAGGTCCGGGTTGTCGGGATTGTAGTCGGCGATGCGTGCCTGCACGAATTGGTGCAGCACTTGCCGGCGAAACGTTTCTCTGGTGTTCGGGGCATACTTCTTGCCATATTGCTGCTTGACAAACACCATGATGCCCTTCGTCACCGTGAGGCTTGCCCGCCTTGCCTGCGACCAAGCGTCCTTCGGCCCGATTCCGCAGAGGGCCAGGAGTGTGAGCGCTGACATCTCGTTCTGCTGATGGGGCGGCAATCCCAAACTCTTGAGAATCGCCTGGGCTTCGCGGAGTTTAGCCAAGGGCAACCGCCTTTCGCTCGTCCGGATGCGTTTCCAGTAGAAGGGCCTTGACCAATGTGTCCAATTGGTCGTTTCCGATCGTTGATAGCTGACGCACTTTCTGCCCCAGCCTCTTGATGACGGACAGGGGAGGCAAAGGCATGGACCTTAGTTCTGTAGCACTGACTTGAGTGCTGCCATTAAGAACTCGAAAATAGCGATCCATGAGTTCGCTGCTGTAAAACGCGGCCAGGCCCCAGGCCTCATCTTGAGTCAACTCTCCGCCGGGCCTGTAGATGTAATTCAAGTGGTTCTCGATTCCCAGCCAAGGCGACCCCAGCGTGCCTCCAATAAGGGGCGCGGCGGTCAGGCGGCGACGCTCCTCCTTGGCGCTGAACCTGCGCAGCAGCACATAGGTCTTATCCGGCCGCAGCAGAGGCAAGGCGTTCTCTGCCCGCCGCATATATTGAGGCTTTTTTAGCCTTAACGCAGGCCACCGGATGCTCATGGAGCGCACGTGTTGCATCCACAAGAGTGGAGCATGAGTGGCCGCGATATTGCCTGTTGAAGCAAGGAGTTCATGGCACCGGAAGGGCACGACGGGTCCCGTTGAGATCTCCATTCCAAAAGCATGCAAGGAGCCATCCCACGAGCGGACCAGACGTTGGGTCTGATCGTCTGCCTCTGTTGTGGGAACTCGGAGGATGTTCCCGGCGACACGTAAGTCAAGTATTGAATCCAGTGGTACAACGCGGGGCTTGATCTTGTCAAGGTCGCGGAAGCCTTCGCTGGACGACACGGAGACGTTGGCGTTTTCTTCCCGCTGGGACCGCTCATCGTCTCTGCGGGCCACGATGATGATATTCTCCTGGAGAATGTTGTCGCGGTCGAATGCCTCACGCCGAGACTCGAAGATGTGCACCTTCTCGGGACGCATTGTCTCGAAGAAATGCTGTCGGAACCGGCGGAAGTAAGGGCCGGAGGCAAAACTCCGCGGCGTAATGAAAACGAGTTGGCCTTGCGGCGCTAGCAATTGAGCCGAAACGGCCATGAACAAGGCATAGATGTTGGGCTGGCCGTGGACGATTTCCGCCGCGGCGCGGGCGCGCGGATCGGACTTGGGAAGTTTGAAGTACGGCGGATTCGAGATCACAGCATCGAAGCGGGCCGGACCCTCAGGGGCGTGAAACAGCGTAGCGGTTGTTCCCAGGATGCCGGCGTTGCTGAGGATGAAATCCTCCGTGACAACACGCGTCTCGACGAGAAGGCCCTCTTGACCCAGAACACTGGACAGGAAGTTAAGGGAACTCTTCAGAACTGCCGCGAGGCCCGTATCCGTCTCGTATGCCTCGATTAGAAGGTGGCGTACCTTTCTCTTCGGGCTCTGCGCGAAGTGTTCTGCCACGGCACACGCAAGTACGCCCGCTCCGGCGCCCGGGTCCAAGATTCTGACACTTGACTTGTCGGGTGTCAGATGCGAAGCCATGAAATTCGCCAGGGGAGGAGGGGTCAGATATTGACCGTACTCTTTCTTGTGAGCCGGGGAGACCCTTTCGGCATACCAGCGGCCCGCGCGGTCGGCATAGGCGGTTGGCCTTTCGCCAGGCAACGGATTGGGAATTTCAAACACGCTCACGAGTCCACACCCCAGATAGTCCAAAGACCCTTTCTACATGCTATCGGGCAGGGGCCTCCCATTCAAGCCGTAAGGTCAACAAGCCTGTCCTTTCGCCTTTACCCCCGCTCTTCCCGGCCTTATAATGTGCCCTTCCTAGTAAGGCAGGCGCCGACACTATGAATCCCGAGAGCCTGAAAGAGCTTCTGAAGTCGGTCAGCGAGGGCCGCGTGACCCCCGAAGAGGCGGCGGCGCGGCTGCGCCACATGCCCTTTGAGGACCTGGGGTTCGCCAAGCTCGATCATCATCGCAGCCTGCGATGCGGGTTCCCCGAGGTCATTTTCTGCCAGGGCAAGACCGTCGAGCAGATCGTGGCGATCGTGGGGCGCATGGCGGCGCACGGGTCGACCATCCTGGGCACGCGGGCCGGGCCGGAGGTGTACGAGGCCGTGCGGGCGGCGCATCCGGGGGCCGTGTATCACAAGGCGGCGCGGGCGATCGTGCTCGTGGGCAGTGAAGGTGCGTTGCCGCCGACGGGGCTGGTGGCGATCGTGTCGGCCGGAACGAGCGATCAATCGGTGGCCGAGGAGGCCCGTGTGACCGCCGAGGTCCTGGGTTGCGGCACGCAGCCGTTTTATGACGTCGGCGTGGCGGGGATCCACCGCCTGCTGGCCCATACCGAGGCCCTGGCCCGTGCGAACGTGGTCATTGTGGTCGCCGGGATGGAGGGGGCGCTGGCCAGCGTCGTCGGCGGCCTGGTTGACGTGCCGGTGATCGGCGTGCCGACGAGCGTCGGATACGGGGCGAGTTTCTCGGGCCTGGCGCCGCTGCTGACGATGCTCAATAGCTGCGCTGCGGGCGTGGGCGTGGTGAATATCGACAACGGTTTTGGCGCCGGGTACCTTGCGGCAATGATTATTCGGACGGCCAAACGGCTTAAAACAAGGCAGTCCAAGGTCCAAAGTCCAAAGTCTAAAGTCGCCGAAAAGAAGAAACGGAGCCGCGGGCACGCTTGATGGTTGTGACTCTTCTGACCTTGAACTTTGGACCTTGGACTTTGGACTGCTTTTGTCCGCCGACTTTGGACCTTGGACTTCAGACTTTGGACGGTTTTTGACCGCTGACTTTGGACCTTGGACTTTGAACTTTGGACTTCTGTTTGTCGTTGGAGCGACACATGGACCGTGTGACCGACATTCCCCGGCCGTCGATGCGTCCGCCGGATGCCCACAAGGGCACCGCCGGGCTGGTGCTCGTGGTGGCCGGGAGCCGCGGCATGGCGGGCGCAGCGTCGCTGGTGGGCAATGCGGCCCTGAAGAGCGGGGCGGGGCTGGTGAAGATCGGCACGGCCGGGGCGGCGCTCGATACGGTGGCGGTCCTCGCCCCGTGCTGCACGACGTTTCCGCTGCCCGATGACGGGGCGTGCCTGGCCCGCGAGGCCGCGCCAATCGTTCTCGATCATCTCAAGGGCTGGCAGGTGCTGGCGATGGGGCCGGGGCTCGGCCAGACCGATGGCGTGGCTGCCGTGGTGCAGGCCGCATTGGCGCACGCGGCGATTCCGGTTGTGCTGGATGCCGACGGCCTGAACGTCCTGGGCAGCCATGCCGCAAGCGTTCTGAAGGTGCGCCCGGCGCCAACGATCATTACCCCGCATCCGGGTGAGGCTGCGCGGCTGCTGGGGACATCGGCGGCCGAGGTGCAGCAAGATCGCCCGGCGGCGGCAACGGCCCTGGCGGCCCTGGGCGCGATCGCGGTCCTGAAGGGCCACGGCACGATCGTGTGCGACGGCCGGCGGATGTATGTCAACACGACCGGCAACCCCGGCATGGCGACGGCCGGGGCGGGCGACGTGCTCACGGGGATGCTCTCGGCGCTCGTGGCCGGCGGCATGCAGCCGTTCGACGCGGCCGTGCTGGCGGTGTGGGCGCATGGCCGGGCGGGGGACCTTGCGGCCGAGCGTCGCGGCATTCTGGGACTGACGGCCCTCGATATCCTTGATTGCGTGCCCCAGGCGCTGCAGGTATAATGCCGCGGTTTTGCCTTGGGTTTACGGGCACTTCGAGGCGATGGTGTCGTGCGTAACGGCATTCTCTTGTGGAGGTTAGGATGGGCAAGGTCAAAGAAGTGAAGCGGAAACGGGCGCAGGCCCCGGCGAAGGATGCGGGCGTCTCGGCCGAGGTCAAGTTGGGCATGCTCCGCCGCATGATGGAAATCCGGGCCTTCGAGGACAAGGTCTTCGAGCTGCTGGGCCGCAACATCCTCCAGGGTGCCAGCCACGTGTACGCCGGCCAGGAAGCGGTGGCGGTGGGCGCGTGCTCGGCCATCAGCGACAAGGACTTCATTACCAGCACGCACCGCGGCCACGGCCACTGCCTGGCGCTCGGGGCCGACCTGAAGCTCATGATGGCCGAGCTTTGCGGCAAGGCCACCGGGTACTGCAAGGGTCGCGGCGGGTCGATGCACATCGCCGACGTCTCGAAGCGGAATCTGGGCGCCACGGGCATCGTCGGCGGCAACATCCCGGTGGGCACGGGGGCGGCCCTGGCGTGCAAGATGCAGGGCAAGGGCAGCGTGGTGCTCTGCTTCTTCGGCGACGGGGCGTCGAACGAGGGCACCTTCCACGAGTCGCTGAACATGGCCGGCAAGTGGCGGCTGCCGGTCGTGTACGTCTGCGAGAACAACCTGTACGGCATGAGCGTGGCCTTCAGCCGCGCGTGTGCGGTGGACGACGTTTGCGGCCGCGCCCGCGGCTATAACATGCCGGGCACGAAGGTCGATGGGCAGAAGGTGCTGGAGGTCCGCGCCGCGGTTCTTGAGATGGTCGAACGCGCCCGCCGCGGCGAAGGGCCGGCGCTCGTCGAGTGCATGACGTACCGCTATCGCGGCCACAGCCGCAGCGATCCGCGCATCTACCGGACGAAGGAAGAGGAGGCCTACTGGCACGGTCGCGACCCGATCAAGCTGTTCAAGGCCGACCTCCTTGCGGAGGGCGTTCTGACGGAGAAGGCGTTCGAGGCGCTCCAGGGCGAGGTGGACCAGTCGCTGGCGGCGGCCGAAAAGTTCGCCATTGAGGATAGCCCGTATCCGAACCCCTCCGAACTGCACGACGACGTGTACGTCGGCTGGGTCGAGGGTCCGAAGGGCCTGGTGCGGCTGAAGTAGGCGCGTAGCGCTGTTTCTGGAAAGGGATTCGGCGGGGTGCCATGCTTTTGCGCTGTTGCGAAAGCATGTGTTGACGTAGCGGGAGGGCATGCTTTCGCAAGCGAAAGCATGGCACCCATCAGGCATCCGCTCAAAAAAGGCAATAGTCGCGCGCCGCAAACGGCCGCGATGGAGAAACGAGAAAGGTAGTCGATTATGCCGGTCATCATGTATCGTGAGGCGATTCGGGATGCGCTGGCCGAGGAGATGCGGCGCGATCCGCGGGTGTTCGTCATGGGCGAAGACGTGGCCATTTACGGCGGCGCGTACTCGGCCACGCAGGGCCTCCTCAAGGAGTTCGGCGAGGAGCGGGTCCGCGACACGGCCATCAGCGAAATGGCGATCACGGGCGCCGCGGTGGGCGCCGCCATGGCGGGCATGCGGCCGGTGGCCGAGATTATGTACGTCGACTTCATGACGCTGGCGATGGACCAGTTCGTCAACCAGGCCGCCAAGAATCGGTATATGTTCGGCGGCAAGACCACGGTGCCGATGGTCCTGAGGACCGAGGGCGGGGCGGGCCGGTGCATCGCCGCGCACCACAGCCAGAGCCTGGAGGCCTGGTTCGTCCACGCGCCGGGCATTTTCGTCGTGATGCCGTCGACGCCGTACGACGCCAAGGGCCTGCTGAAGACATGCATCCGCGACGATAACCCCATCCTTTTCATCGAGCACAAGATGCTGTACAACAATAAGGGCGAGGTGCCGGGCGAAGAGTACCTGATTCCGCTGGGCAAGGCCGCCCTCCGCCGCGAGGGCACCGACGTCACGATCGTCAGCTACTCGCGCATGGCCCTGAGGGCCGAAGAGGCGGCCAAGCAACTGGCGGCCGAGGGGATTTCGGCCGAGGTTATCGACCTGCGGACCCTGAAGCCGCTGGACATCGATTGTATCCTGGAATCGGTGAAGAAGACCGGGCGGCTGGTCCTGGCGTCGGAGGCGTACAAGGACGGCAACTTCGTGTGCGACGTGGCGATGAAGGTGACGGAGTCGGCCTTCGACGACCTCGACGCCCCGATCGAGCGCGTGTGCGCCGCCAACGTGCCGGTGCCGATGAGCCCGGTGCTCGAGGACGAGGCGATTCCTCGGGCCGACAAGATCGTTGCCGCCGCCAAGCGGACGCTCGGCAAGGCGTAAGGCACAACAACCCGGGGCTGACCACGATGATCACGAAAGTCACGCTTCCCAAACTCGGCGAGACGGTCGAAGTCTCCAAGATCGAGCGGTGGCGGAAGAACGAGGGCGACAAGCTCGAGGTCGGCGACGTCCTCTGCGAGATCACCACCGACAAGGCCACGCTCGAGGTCGAGAACTATCACCGGGGCACGCTCCTCAAGATCCTCCAGCCGGCCGGCAGAGAGCTGGCCGTCGGAACGCTCATCGCCATCATCGGCGATCCGGGCGAGAAGATTCCCGATGACCTGCTCGCGGGCGCTGCTGCGGCCCCCGCCAAGGCGCCCGCCAAGGCGCCGGCCAAGGCCACGGCAGGTGCATCTGCGCCGGCTGCTGCGCCTGTGGCTGCCGCTCCTCGGTCGGCTGCGGCGGTTGCGGCCGTGACGGCGAGCGGGCGGATCATCGCCTCTCCGCGGGCGAAGCGCCTTGCGGCCGAAGTTGGCGTGGCCCTTGCGACGGTGCGCGGCACGGGTCCCGGCGGGCGCATCGTCGAGGCCGATATCGTGGCGGCGGCGAAGGCGGCCCCATCGGTCCTCGCATCGCCGCTGGCCCGCAAGGTCGCGGCGGCCAAGGGCGTCGACGTGGCGCAGGTGGCCGGCAGCGGGCCGCGCGGCAAGGTGATGAAAGAGGACGTGCGGCGCGCCGCCGAGGCTTCCGCGGCGGCCGCGGCGCCGGTCTATCCGGCGGCCGGTCATGGCGTGCCGGGCGAGATCGTGCCGCTGACGCCCATGCGCCGCATCGTGGCCGAACGCATGCTCGAATCGAAGCGCACGATCCCATGCTACTACCTCGAAATGGATTTCGACGTGACGGACCTCGTGTGCCTCCGCAACAAGCTGAATGCCCGCGATCCGGGCGCCAAGGTCACGTTCAACGATTTCGTGATCAAGGCGTGCGCGATGGCCCTGAAGGCGTTCCCGATCGTCAACAGCCGGTGGGTGCAGGCGGGCGTCGAGCGGCGCCGCGAGGTGAACGTCGGTTTCGCGGTGGCCCTCGACGAAGGGCTTGTCGTACCGGTCGTGCGTGCCGCCGACACCAAGCCCCTGCGGCAGCTCAGCCAGGAGTCGGCCGACCTCATCGCCCGGGCGCGGTCGAAGAAGCTCCTGCCCGAGGAGTACCAGGGCGGCTGCATGACCGTGACGAACCTGGGCATGTTCGGCATCCGCAGCTTCATTCCGGTCGTGAACCTGGGCGAGAGCACGATCCTGGGCCTCGGCGTGGTGCAGGACCGGGTGGTGTTCCGGCAGGGCGGGATTCAGATCCGCAAGATGATGGCGGCCACGCTGGCGGTCGATCATCGGCTGGTCGACGGGGCCGTCGGGGCGCAGTTCATCGAAATGATCCGCGACGGAATGGAAACGCCGCAGAAACTGGTGGAGTAACACGACAACGCTACTTTGCGCGGCGGGTACGGAGACCCGCCGCGCATGAACCAAGTAGCATTGAAGAACGGCAACAGTCCCGTGATTCGGGGCCGTTGCCGTTCTTGTTTTTGCGATCATAGATCGAGAACAGAGAATCAAAACGTCTGACGACTACTGTCCCATCGTCGTCACGAGGTAAATTGCATATCCCACGCCGCCGAGGGCGGCCGCGGCGAGGATAATCCCCAGGGCCGCAAGGCGGGTGAGGCGGGCGTGTGTGGCCAAGAGCAACGTCTGGTACTCGAACAGGACCTGCCGGTGGCCGGCCTCGAGCTGCGCGATCGCCCGCAGGTGCCGCCGCGAGCTTTCCTCCACGGTCTGGAAAGCGGCGCGGAGGCCCGTGATGCCGTCGAGCATGGACTCGAGGACGAGGGCCTGGCGATCGAGCGCCGTGTTGGTCTGGCGCGTGAGTTCGGCCTGGCCGGCGGCCATGTCGGGCAGGCGGCGGACGGCGCCCGCGATGGCCCGGTTGGTCTGGCGATGGCCTTCGAGTTCGCGGCCGATCTGTTCGAGGGCCTCGGTGCCCGCGGCCGATTCGGCGACCGACTCGGCGATCCGCTGCGGCAACTCCTCGAGCGACTGCATCCATTCGGGGTCCAGCGGGTCGAGCGGCGCCGCATGCGCTTCGGGCGTCGTGGGCTGGGCGTCGAAGGCCGCATCACCGCCCATGCCCTCGGCCGTTGTCGCGCCCGCCGGGGTCGTCCTCGAGCCCGTCGCGGGAGAGGCGGGGTATGTTACCCTGCCTTGTGCGTGTCTGTTCCCGGCGGCAATGCCCGCCACGGCAGCTCCGGCGCTGCTCAGGCCCAGGCTGGAATCCTCGTGGGCCGGCCCCAGCGTGCATCGCTTGGCCGAGGCAGGGGCGGCATCGGCGCCGCGGCCTTTGCCCGAGAACCAGCGTTTCATGCGTTCCAGTAAACCGAGATCGTTCATGGGGCTTATCACTTTCCGTGCGGAATGGGGCGCGCAAAGCCCAACCCAAGAAAAAGCACGACCGTGAGAACCAGAGACTCTCTGCGCACCCACACTCTCTCGCTCATCGACCCTATCGGATTTGCAGCCAAGCGGGCTTGAGGAAATCGTCGGGCCGGGCAAGGTTGAAGCCCTCGACCCTGGAGAGCAGGAACTGCCAGCCTCTCCAGAGGGTGATCCAGCCCGGCTCGCCATCGCGCTTGCGTCCGATGAATCCGCCCAGTTTCGCAATGGAGCGCAGCACGTTGCGATTGGTCCATCCGTCCTCCGGGCGGCCGCAGAAAGATGTGGCTAATGACAAGGGCGTTGCCCGGGGCTGGTACGTCTCAGCCTTTCAGGCTGAACGGCTGATCAATTGTGCACGCTTGTACGTATGGTTGTCATTCAGATCATAACTTGGCGTCATGCCGCCGTCAATGGCCGGGTGGTCCGCAGGCGTTTCTTGGGCTGCGCGGCGGGTGCGGAGACCCGCCGCGCGACGCGCGGGTGTGGTAAGGCGGCTACGGTCTCGCCGGCGCCTTGGCCGGGGCGTCGATCGTCTTCTCGGTCGCGCCGGTCAGCGGGTCGATGAGCCAGGTGTGGAACGCGTTGCGGGCGACGAGGCGGCCGTCCTTAAGCTCAATCGCGTCGGGCCAGGACGAGAACGACGTTGACCAGAGCGTGTACCGTTTGCCCTTTTCCTCACGGCTGTCGAGGCGGTCGACGCGCAGCGTACACGTCTGCTTCTCGGCGTCGCGATCAAGCACGGCCTCGAACGCCATCGGCCCCACGCGAAGCGGCAGCCGCAACGTGGCAGATTCGCTCCGCCGCGTCGAAGATCCGCCGGCGCGGGGCGGACCTTCGGCGGGGCCGGACGATTGGCTGCGCGCAGCGGTTGCAGGGCCGGGCGTGATCTCGAGTTTCGCAAGGTTGCCCGAGTCGCGGATCGCGAGGTCGCGCAGGTCAACCGCGTCGAACTGACGGCCGGGCACCGCGGTTACCGTCGCGAGGTCGGCCTCCGGGTACAGCTTGTCGAGCCGGACGACGGCCAGCGGGTGCGGCGGCTGGATTTTCGGCCCGAACATGGTCAGGGTCATCCCGTCGCCCACCTTCAGCCCTTGGTCGCCGGCGGACCCAAGCGGCAGCAGCAGCATCCACGGCCCATGGCCGCCGGGGGCCGCGTACACGACCTCGGGCACGTCGCGCGGCGGCAGGCTCCACGTAGGCTCGATGCCCACGTACACGGCGTCGGTCACGAGGCGGCCGGTCCAGAGGTTGCCGAGCCGCTTCGCGGTCTCGGGGTCCCTGGCGAAGTCGTTCTTCGACGCGTAGACGCCGCGCACCCGGATCGCGCCGCAGGGCAGCGGCCCTTGCGAGAGCAGGTTCAGGTCGAAGTCCCGCGCGAGTTTCTCGCCCGGCTTGAGGACGACCGACGACGGCACGTTGCGGCGCCACTCGATGGGCGGCTCGTCAATGATGATCGTGCGGTTGTCCTGCAGGGTGGCCTCAAACGAGTAGACCTTGTGGCCCCACGAACATGTGTGGCTCCACACGGCCACGGGTTCCTGCGACACGTTCTCGACCGTGAAGGTCACGGTCACGGCCTCGCCCATGCGGTAGAGCGTTTCATTGGGCGTGACGGTGGCCCGGAGGCGGCCATCGCCGGCGCGCGGCACCTCCGACGGGTCGCTCGGCGGCTCCACGGCGATCGCGATCTGCGGCGTATCGACCTTGCCGACCCACAGCGGCGCATCGGCCGGCACGCCGGGCCAGCGATGAGGGCCGCTCATCTGCGAGACCGCGGGCGTTGCGTTCTCATACTTCATGCGCAGCGTGTACGCGCCCGGCACGAGATCGTGAAAGGTCCAGACGCCGCCCGTATTGTCGCTGATCTGGATGTCGGGGAACTGCTTGTTGCCCTGGAGGGCGAGCTGCGCGTTGTAGCGGACGTCTTCGACGGCGCCGGCCTTGACGAGGACGGGCTTGGGCACCATCGTGGCGTCGCGGGCGTGGTCGAGCCGCCGCACGTTGTTCTTGGCGTCCTTCATCTCGGGGACGACGGTGTCGAAAAGGTTGAACAGGAGGTCGCGGGCCGAGCGGTTCGTGATCCGCAAGGTGAGCGTGATGGCGTTCTCGCCGCTGCGCTTGGGGGTCTGCCATTTCTCGGGCGAGACGACCTGCATGGCAACGTCGCTCGGAGGGGCAGGGGGCGCCACGGGGCCCGGCGACTCTCCGGACGCACCGCGGGCGGCGCCGGCGGCAAGCGTGCACGCCATAACGCATACGATGAGCGCGAGCGCGCAACGGCGTATCCGTGCGAGCGCCGGCAGGTTTGTCCGGTTCATCGGTTGCCCTTCGTCACCGCCCCCAAGGCTACGCCTAATGTGCCGGCGCTGCGTTCAGTGCGGCGGGTGCGGAGACCCGCCGCGCAAGTCGAGAGACCCGCCGCGCAAATCGCGGTCCAGCGCCGGCACACTAAGTTTACCCGCCCAGCGGGGCGTTGTCTTGTGTTTTGATGCACGGTATGATGAAGACCGGCCACGATGCCGCGGCCGCGCCTGATCGGAGGACGCTCCGCCATGTTTCTCGACCACCCGTCGCTTGAACCGCTGCGCCCGCTCCTGGTGGACCCGCTGGTCACCGAGATCATGATCAACGGGCCGGGCCAGGTCTTCGTCGAGCGCAAGGGCGTCATGGAACTCACGTCGCTCAAGTTCCGCGATGCCCAGCAACTCGACCTCGTCGTCGAGGCGCTCCTCCAGACGAGCGGCCGCACGGTCTCGCAAACGAACCCGTTCGTCGATTTCCGCCTGCCCGACGGGTCGCGCGGCAACGTCATCATTCCGCCGCTGGCGCTGAACGGGGCCGTGGTCACGATCCGCAAGTTCACGAAGACCGTGACGAAGACCGCCGATCTCATGCAGCTAGGTACGCTATCGAAGCGCATGGCCACGTTGCTGGCGGTGGCGGTCAAGGGCCGCGCGAACATCATTTTCGCGGGGGCCACGGGCACCGGCAAGACGACCACGCTGGGCATCCTGAGCCACTACATCGGCGAGGCCGAGCGGATCATCACGATCGAGGACACCGCCGAGCTCCAGCTCCAGCAGAAGCACGTGGTGCGCCTCGAGTGCCGCCCGTCGAACGTCGAGGGCAAAGGCTCCGTTACGCTCGCCCACCTGGTGCGCAACGCCCTCCGCATGCGCCCCACGCGGATCATCGTCGGCGAAATCCGCGGCGACGAGGCCGTCGATATGCTCCAGGCCATCCTCTCCGGCCACCAGGGTTGCCTGGCCGTCATGCACGCCGCCTCGCCGCTGGATGCCGTCTCGCGCCTCGAGCTCATGTCGCTCGCGCGCGGGCTCGCGCTGCCGCTGTGGGCCATCCACCGCCAGATCGATTCGGCGATCGACCTGATCGTGCAGCACGATCTGCTGGCCGATGGCACGCGCAAGATCACGAAGATCACGGAACTCGCCGGCGTTGAGGGCGACCGCATCGTCCTCAAGGATCTCTTCGCCTACCAGCGCAAGGGCGTGGACGCCTCGGGCCGCGAACTGGGCGAGTGGGTTTGCGACGGGCACGAGCCGCGGTTCCTTTACAAGTGCGAGAAGATGGGCTTCAAGCTCGCCCCCGAAATCTACGCCGCGGGCGCCGACCCCAGCCCGCCGCCGGCGTCGGCCCCCGTCGATCAGGCAAGCGCGCCTGGCGGAAAGGCCGCGGCTGGTTCTTGACCCCGCGCGGGCGCCGCCTTAACATCGCGGCATGGCGCGGGACGCGCGTTCGTTTGGGGTGGCCGGTCTCAGGTCAAAGGAGCAACGTATGAACAAAGTTCTAATCATCGTAGGCGACGCCACCGAAACCGTGGACACGCTGTATCCGTACTACCGCCTCCAGGAGGCCGGCCTTGAGCCCGTCGTGGCAGCGCCCGAGAAACGGCGATACCAGATGGTCCTGCACGAGGTCAAGCCCGGCTGGACCATCACCAAGGAGTGGGAAGGATACACGATCCAGGCCGACGTGGCCTTCGCCGAGATCGACCCCACGGAGTATCTCGGCATCTTCTTCTCCGGCGGCCGCGCGCCCGAGTACATCCGCTACGATAAGGACCTCCTGCGCATCACGCGCCATTTCTTCGAGATGAATAAGCCCGTTGCCAGCGTCTGTCACGGCGTCGAGATCCCCGCCATGGCCGGTTGCGTGAAAGGCCGGCGCATGGCCACGGTGGCCAAGTGCCGCTTCGACCTCGAGGTGTGCGGCGGGGTCTTCGTCGATGCCCCGTGCGTGATCGACGGCAACCTCGTCAGCGGCCGCACGTTCCATGATCACGGCCACTACGTCGGCCCCTGGATCGAGATGCTCCTGAAGGCTCAGGCGGCCCAGAAGAGCAAGTAACCGGGCTGCGTCGGGCGCGGGGTTGGGTGGCACCCGCCGCGGCGGGCGCCTTTGCGTGGCCGTGCGCCCCGTCGGACGAAGTAATGTAGGGTGCGTGCTTGCACGCACGCAGTTGTTGAAATGCAGTTGAAATGTAGGGTGGTCGCCGCGGCGACCACGCGGTTGTTGTTGTGCATTGCACTGCGTATATACAACTGGCCGACTGACATCTTCGCCCACGGAGGTATTTGTGCCGACCCGTCGGACGTTTCTGAAGGCCGCGGCGCTGGTTGCGGCGGCGCCGTACATCGTCCCCGCCGCGGCGCTGGGCCGCGAGGGCCTGCCGGCGCCCAGCCAGCGGCTGACCCTCGGCTTCATCGGCCTCGGCAGCATGGGCCTCAGGCACATCCAGGGCTTCGTGCAGGAAACGGATTGCCGCATCGTGGCCGCGTGCGACGTCGATGCCTCCCGCCGCGAGGCCGCGGCCGCCGTCGTGAACAAGTCGTACGACAATCGCGATTGCGCCCCGGTCCACGATTTTCGCGAGATGATCGCCCGGCCGGGCGTCGATGCCCTCTGCATCGCCGTGCCCGACCACTGGCACTCGATCGTCGGCATCGCGGCGGCGCGGGCCGGCAAGCACATCTATGGCGAGAAGCCGCTGGCCCTGACGATCGCCGAGGGCCGCGACATGGTGAGCGCCGTCGCGCGGGCCGGCATCGTGTGGGAGACCGGGAGCTGGCAGCGCTCGACCGCGCAGTTCCGCCTGGCGTGCGAGCTGGTCCGCAACGGCCGCATCGGCAAGCTCCAGCGCGTCGAGGTGGGCCTGGCCGAGTCGCCGACCGTCGGCCCGCAGCCGCCCATGCCGGTGCCCGCGGGGTTCGACTACGACCTCTGGCTCGGCCCCGCCCCCGAGGTGCCGTACACCGAGAAACGGTGCCACTGGAACTTCCGCTGGATCCTCGATTACTCGGGCGGGCAGGTCACCGATTCCGGGGCACATGATATCGACATCGCTCATTGGGGCATGAACGCCGACGCGACCGGGCCGCTCCGGGTGGAAGGGCGCGGCGAGTTCCCCTCCAACGGCCTGTGGGACGTGGCTACACGCTTCCGCTTCGAGTGCACGTATGCCTCGGGCGTGACGATGGAGGTGGCCAGCAGCGACCGCCTCCGCATCGGCGTGCGATTCGTGGGCACCGGCGGCTGGGTGTTCGTACACCGCGCGGGCCTCAAGACCGAACCCGCAAGCCTTGCGCGCGAGACGATCGGGCCGTCGGAGATTCACCTTTCGAACCCCACCGGCAACGACCGCCAGGGCCATCGACGCGATTTCCTCGATGCCGTGCGCCAAGGCACGCCGCCGATCGCCCCGATCGAGGCGGCCCAGCGTTCGATCACGGTGGCGCACCTGGGCAACATCGCCATGCTCTTGGGCCGCCCGATTCGCTGGGACCCCGCGCGCGAGGCGATCGTGGACGACGAGGCCGCCGCCCGCATGTTGCGCCGCCCGATGCGCGCCCCGTGGCATATTTAGAAATTGTCTCAGAACGGTCTTTGTATGTGGCACAGCCGCCTTTGCATGTGTCACAGTGCTTTTGTATGTGGCACAGCCGCCCTCGGCTGTGCTTTTCAGCCCATTCGCACGCCCGAGGGCGGGCGTGCCACATTAGGAAGATCTGTATGTGGCACAGTTCCGAACAATCGGGGCTGTGCTTTTCGGAGCATTCGCACGCCCGAGGGCGGGCGTGCCACACGAGGAGAACCCGATGAACCGCAGAACCCTGCTGAAATCCGTGCCCGCCCTGACCGTGCTTGCCGCCGCAGCGTCCACCTTTGCCGAAGAGGCCGCCCCCGCGCCCGCCTCCGCACCGGGCGCCGCCCCAGCGCCCGCCGTGGCGCCTGCCGCCGGTGCGACGCCCGCCGCCGGCGCGACGCCCGCGGACGTCGGCGATCTCAAGCCGATCGTGCTGCCGAAGCCCGAGGCCGACGGCGGTAAGTCCGTCCTGGCATCGCTCCACGAGCGAAAGACGAACCGCAACCTGAAGCCCGACCCGCTCCCGCCGCAGGTCCTCTCGAACCTGCTGTGGGCCGCCTGGGGCGTGAACCGCGAAAACGGGCCGCGCGGCCAGGTCGGAAGGACCGCCGCATCGGCCAGCAACTCGCAGGAGATCGACCTCTATGTGGCCCTGGCCGAGGGCGTGTACCTGTACGACGCGGTGCCGCATCGCCTGGTGCCCGTGGTGGCCGGAGACCGTCGCGCCATGGCCGGCCGCGGCGGTCGCGGCGGCGCCGCCCCGCAGGCCCCGGTCAGACTCATCTTTGTAGCCGATCTCGATAAGTTCGCCAAGTCGCGGATGCAGGAACCGGGCCTGAAGGATCCCGACATTCAGAAGTCGTATTACAATGTGGCCACAGGCCTCATCGCCGGCAACGTGTACCTCTTCGCCGCCTCGCAGGGCCTGGGCGCGTGGTTCCACAACTGCAACAAACCCGCCCTTGCCGCCGAACTGAAACTCCGCCCCGCGCAGCAGGTGCTGTATGCCCAGACGGTGGGGTATCCGGCGTAAGGAAAAAGTCCAAAGTTCAAAGTCCAAAGTCGAAGGAGAACGGCAAGGGGGGCATGCCTCACATTGCGCGGCGGGTCTCCGCACCCGCCGCGCGCCGTGCTTTCGTCCGTCGCGTGCCATGCTTTCGCTGGCGAGAGCATGCTTTGATTCAACTTGACTTCAAAGCGCTTGACGCGGGCACAATACACGGGTACAAGACGATGGGGCAAAAGACACTGTGCGGTGGAATTCGCCATATCGACGGCGCCGTGAGTGTTCATGGGCCATGTAGGGGTAACACGTGACGATCCCACTACCTGGAAAACCCGGGTTGGCATTCCGAGGTTTGCCCCCGCATGGATGGAGGCGAAGATGACGACGAGCAATCCTAAACCCGATGACCCCGCCGCCGTGGAGAACTGGCTCAACAGTCATGGGTGCCGTCTGGAGTACAGGACGTACATGGCCTTCAGGCGGAATGCTATGTTGGGCGACTCCGGTCTCGGCATGTACGTTGAGTCCGAATCTGGCGAGGCGCGCGAGATAGACGTTTACACTTGCGATATGAAACACGGCGACAACTTCGATTCTCACTTATTCGTTTGGGTGATTTGCGAGTGCAAGTACTCCAAGGGAATGCCTTGGGTACTTATGCAGGGTAATCTGTACAAATCGGGGTATTTCACCGATTGGCTTCACACGCCGCGGAGCGCCGCCCTCCAGAAACCGAACTTCAGCCAAGAGGAAGTGGAAGAGCTGAGAAAATCATTCCATTTTGCTGAGGGAACCTACCTTGCCCACAATGTCCTACAGGCTGACCTTGGCCAGAAGCAGGCCAAGAGCAAACAGCTTGACTACGCCTACGACGCCCTGCGCAAGATCTCGTATGGCGCTTGGGATTTGATCAGAAGAGGTGAGTCCCTGGGAGCGAACATTTACGAAGTGGTCTTTCCGTGCCTTGTGGTAGACGGCCCTCTGTTCTGCGCGATCTTTAATCCCGACACCAAACAGTTTCAGGCAATACGCATCCCATACGGCCGCGTATGCTGGCAGGGATGCCGCAACGGCACGAATGTGGACGTGGTGTGCGCTGACGCGCTCGACGAATATGCCAAGAAAGTCGGCGAATCTTTCAATATCATAGTCCCGCTGTTGGCGAAGAAATTCAACATTCAAGTATCACTGCCAATCCTGGAGGAAATACGGCGCAGGGCGCCGCCTAGGGCAGAAGCCAAACGCAAGGCAATCAACCTTGAAGGGTTCCGGCGGCGCAAGGACAAGGAAACCTAGGGAGGCTCAGCAAGACATCGAGACCCTTGACGCGGGCATGATACGAGGGTACAAGATGGTGAAGGTGACGGCTGGCGTTCACTGCTTAATTCGGGGGACGCAATACCGATTTTGTCTTGGCCGGTATTCGAAGGTGAGTAATTGCGATTAGTCAATGTCCGCAAGGGCGTGGAAATCGAATGGCCCCCCCATTCCTCCCTTCTTTCATTAGCCCCACTGGGGCGGCTGTCAGTAGCCACGGGGCGCAAGCCCGTGGATGGCTGCGCGATCCACGTCGATTTCTTTCGTCCTCTATGGTGTGAGCCCCACGCGGGCGATTGAACGGCGTCTCAGTCGCCCCGTCCGGGGCTGAAGAAACAAAGACACAAGAGGAGGGGGGCCGCCCCCGTTTTCCACGGGCTTTCGCCGCGTGGCTAGAGCGCAGTCCCGCCCCGCCCCGCCACGGCGGGTCTTCGACGGGGCGGTAAGGACGTAAGGTACACGGCCGGCTTGTCCGCCATAGCCTTGGCGGCGGCCGGGCAAGGCAGGCCCCGCCACGGCGGATCTTCGACGTGGCACGCGATTTCCAATTCACGGCACGACAACCGCGTGGGTGCGAAGCACCCACCCTACGTGCTCCTCTTTTCAGCCCCAACGGGGCGACGGGGTGTAGCCGCGGGTGGAGTGGCGCGGCCGCGCTGCGGCCCGTCGCGGAACCCGTGGAAAGCGGAACGCTCGAAAAGCGATGTTCTTTATTCTCTTTTCGCCCCGGCGGGGCGAAGGGGGTGCCCGAACTAACGAAGTAGCACCGATCCGCGTCGCATGCCGATTGCTTCCTCCGCCCCGTCGGGGCGGGTGTTTCGATAACAGATCGTTTCCACGGGTTGCGCTCCGCCCGCTTTGCAGCGGGCTGAGCTCCACCCGCGGCTACACTCCGCCGCCCCGTCGGGGCGGGTGTGTATCCGCGTGGGTGCGGAGCACCCACCCTACATACTTTGGACCTTGGGCTTTGGACTATCTTTGTTGCCCCAGAAAAGAACTTGCACGCCAGGACCTCACTTTGGCACGCGCTTTGCATTTATATTGCCCATCTTGCCCAGCCCCCCCATCCTGCGATACTATAATATATATCGAGCGGTTGCCATAACATGCCCCAAAACGTCCGTTTTGGACACCGATTCGATACGAACAGGG
>PMZT01000093.1 GCA_003170085.1 Planctomycetia bacterium
AGCATGGCGGTTGCCTCCTACCGTGATTATCCGCCCGCCTGTGGATTTTCGTTGAATTCGATGACCTGGTCGGAGAGGACCGCGACGGGCGTTTCGTTGATCTGGATCAGGATGGTTCCGGGGATGTAGGCGTTGTACTGCGCGGCGCTGAACGGCGCGGTGGCGCGCACGGCGGGCGAAGCAAAGCCGGACGCGGGGTCTACCAGATTCAGCGAGAATGTCACCGTGCCGTTGGGCGGTTGTGCGCCCCAAGCTGTAATCCATGTCGCCAAAAGGTTGACGCCGGAGAGGGGCAGCGGATTGAGCGCAGCGACAATCCGCAAGTCGGACGGGCGGACGTTGCCGCGCGTGGGCGAGAGCGCGGCGGATGCTCGTATCACGCCGGCGAACGGGGAGAGCGTGGCGGGTGCCCATGCCAGAGCGAACCCTGCGAGAAAATTATCGGGCGGCGGCGCGGTGTAAAGCGCGGCGGCGCTGAAGGCCGCGATCGCGGGGAAGGCGGGCGGCGTTGGCGGCGCTGTGGCCGGCAGGCCGCCGCCTATGGTGAGGAGGTTGCGGCTGCAACTGACGAACAAGGCGTAGCCGGAGAGGGGTTGCGCCTGGCCGAGGGCGTCGGTGCGCAGCACTGACGAGGCCAGCTGTGACCAGCCTTGGCGCTGGGCTTTGGTAAGTGCCCTCCACGCGGGGGCGAGTGAGCCGGTCAAGGCGCGGGCTTGCTGCTGGCTTGCACTGCGCGGCTGGCGGTTGATGACCTGGGCGCGGAACTGGGCCCCGGCCCGGCCATGGGACGCAACAAAGCCGCCAGCTTTACCGCTGGCGGCCCCGTTGGTGGCGATGATCAGCATGTTAGCTGGCGACGACCAGATTGTTGCTGATCTGGTAGACGAACGTGCCGAAGGTCGCGCTGATCTGGATCGGATAGGTTCCGACGCCCAGGACGGCGAGAGCGGGCAGGGTGAACGTCGCGACGGCGGGCGTCGCGATCGCTTGCGGGTTGACGGTCCAGGCGACGGTGACGCCGCCGGGCAGGCCGGATACAGCCCAGGTCAGAGAGATGGCGCCGCGGCCGAGGTTGGTGACCGTGCAAGTCTTGATGCCGGTGCCGGATGAGTGGGCGAACAGGCCTGAATCCACGGAGGCGAAGGTGTAGCTCACGCCCGCGGCGGACTGGCTGAACGGCATCATGACGGAGACCGGCGTACCGGCGAAGCCGGACGCGGGGTCCACATACCGCGCGGCAAAACCGATGTTGCCTTGACCGGGCAATGGGCCGAACCTGGCCACGTAGGCCGTGAACATGGTTGCGTCCACGTAGGCTGCCGGGTTGGAGGAGTAGACGTTCCGGTACTGGCTCTTGCCGATGAACGAGCGGCCCGCCGACATGGTGGAGGTCGCTCGCACTTGGAGGCCGAAGGCGCTGGACGGGGTAGGCGTGAACGCCAGGCCAAAGGCGGTCACGACGCCGGCGGCGTAGGTGGGCGTCGCGGTGAACGTGGTGAAGCCGGGGATCGAGGGGATCGAGGGCGGGTTGCTCAGTTGCGTGGTGACGCCGATGTTGGCCAGGTGCTTGTTGCACGAGACGAAAAGCTGCTGGCCGGTGGGGTGGTACGTGGTTCCCAGCTTTGACTTCAAGGTGACCGTCAAGCCGAGGGCGTTCCATCCGGCAACCTGCGTGGCGGTCAGGGACTTGAAGGCGCCGCTGAAAGCCTGGAGCTGGTTACGGACGAGCTTTTGCGCGGCCGTGCGGGGCTGGGTGGGGGCTTTGTGCTGGCGGAAGTACTGACCGCCACGGTTGTGAGAGGCGACGACGCCGCCCAGCTTGCCGCTGGCGGCTGACGATAACAGGCCGATGTATTTCATGGGGTGCTGCCTCGAGTCGGGCCGGACGTGGGAGAGGGGGCATGGCCCCCCGCTCCCATCGGCGGCAAACCGGCCAGGCGCTGGCCGCTGGCGGGACTGAATGCAGTTTATACCAAAAACAGGATTTCGAGGGTAATCTTCACCGGGAATACATCTGTGGGTCGCGCGGGTGACTCTGGCCCGGATTCGAGGCTACGCGGGGCAAAAGACAGCTTTTGAGCGCGCGCGCTGTCGGCCATGTGCGATGGCCATGGTCAGCGCGCGCGGGCGGCGCTCGGCCACAGTACGACCGTTTTCCAGAGGAGGTGGCCGTGCGCCGTGCGGCGCCGGCGCGTACGTTGCGCCGACGCCGGGTGGGGCAAGAGGGGGGAGTTTGAGGGGGGAGACGCGGGTTTAGGGGCGTCTCCCCTCTCAATCATGAACGGAGGCCGGAGGCCGGAGTCGGCGCGTGCCCGAGCGCGCGGGCGGCGTGAACGCCTTTGTTTTTGTTCACGACGCAAAAAGCGCGCTGTTCTCGGCACGCCACCTTTTCTGTCACGGGACCAGCCATGCACAAAGCTACAGGGCTTTATATATGGTTTTTCGGCGGAGGGTGGCCCTGCGTTCAAGCACGGGCAAATGCCCGCGCGGCTTATTTGCCGCCGCTCAGAGCGATGCCTGGCAGGTAGACCCAATGCTCCACGCCTGCCGGGTCTGTGAACTGGCAGCTTACGTGCTGCTTTTCGTTCTCGCGGCAGTTGCTGAATGTGAGGCTGAACTCTGCATCGCTCTTGGCGATGATCGCCGGTTTCCGCTTGGCTGCTGGAATGACTACCTTGATCGCATCGACGCTGCTGTCGTGTGTGACCGTGCCGACCGCCGATGCTTGCTGACCGAGCGCCGGAGCGATGGCCACGAGCAGTACGAGCGCCAAACCGCAGAGCGCCGTGGCGACGGTTGAAACTGCTGAGAGGCTGTGAAGGCTGGCAACCGGGAGAACTCGCCGGTCGCAGGTCGTAGCTGTGGTGCTGTTTTGCGCGATCATGTAACTCTGATCTGCACCGCCAGTCAGGGGTGAGCCGGTGGGAATCGAGCGGCGCGCTTTTTCCTGGCGCGCCGCCGGTTCGATTTCCACGGGCGAATCGCCGCAGGCGACGCGTAGCGCCCTTGACAAGGTGCGACAAAATGGCCAGATCGCGCAAAACGCACACTTACGCGCCAGCTACGAGCGAAGCGCAACCGGAGCCGAGCGACGGTCTCCGGGCAGGTCCGGGCAGCCGCCCGGTAAGCGGCGTCAGCCGCGCTGCCGTTGTTTATTTATAGGCACTTTATCGGCGCGCGCACGTAAAAACGCTGGCGGGGCCTAAGCGCGCGACGCGGGACCCCCAACCAAGCGCGCGCCGTCGGGGAGCCGCCGC
>PMZT01000219.1 GCA_003170085.1 Planctomycetia bacterium
GCGTCCGCCGCTCCAGGTCCAGGTCGTCCGCACCCCTAGGTGCGGCCGGCAACTTGGAGGTCACGATGGCTGTTGCAACGCGCCGCTACCAGAACTACGTGAACGGGCGGTTCGCGGACCCGCACGGGGGCAAGACGCTGACGGTCGAGAATCCGGCCACCGGGCAGGTCGTGTCCGAGGTCCCGGACTCCTCGGCCGAAGACGCCCGGGAGGCGATCGAGCTCGCGGACAAGGCCCAGCGCTCCTGGGAGAAGCGCGCGCCGATCGAGCGGGCCGGGTACCTGCACCGCATCGCGGCGGGGATCCGCAAGGATGCCGAGCACCTCGCCCGCGTGCTGTCCGAGGAGCAGGGCAAGCCGCTCGACCAGGCCCGGGGCGAGGCCAACGGAACGGCCGACTACTTCGACTACACGGCTGAGTGGGCACGCCGGGTCGAGGGCGAGGTCATCCCGAGCGACCGGCCCAACGAGATGGAGCTGCTGCTGCGGCAACCCATCGGCGTCATCGGCGGGATCGTGCCCTGGAACTTCCCTCTGTATGTGCTCGCGCGCAAGGTCGCGCCGGCCCTCCTGACCGGCAACGCGATCGTCGTGAAGCCGAGCGAGATCACCCCGAACAGCACGCTCGAGCTCGGCCGCATCTTCGACGAGGCGGAGGTGCCTGCGGGCGTCGTCAACCTCGTCTGCGGCTACGGACCCGTCGTCGGCGAGGAGCTTGCGTCGAACCCGCTCATCGGCATGGTNNAACACCGGCCAGGTGTGCGGCGCTGCCGACCGGACGTACGTGGACAGGCACGTCGCCGACGAGTTCACCGACAAGCTGGCCATCGCTATGGGCCAGGCGACGTACGGGAACGCGCTCGTCGACGAGGGCCGCGACCTCGGTCCCTTGGTGAGTGCTCGCCAGCTCGAAGCGGTCAGCGGACGCGTCGAGCGGGCCGTCGCGGACGGCGGCCAGATCGTCGTCGGCGGCAAGCGGGCGGCGGATCGGCCCGAGGGCAACTTCTATCCCGCGACCGTCATCGCCAACTGTCGGCAGGATATGGCGATCGTCCGAGAGGAGATCTTCGGGCCTGTGATGCCCGTGGTCACGTTCCACGACCTCGACGAAGCAATCGCCTGGGCGAACGACTCGATCTACGGCCTCGCGTCCTCCATCTTCGCGAAGGACGTCAACGTCGTCATGCGGGCCTGCAACGAGCTCCGGTTCGGGGAGACGTACGTCAACCGCGAGAACATGGAGAACATGCAGGGGTTCCATGCCGGCTGGCGCAAGTCCGGCATCGGCGGCGCCGACGGCAAGCACGGTGTGCTCGAGTACACCCGGACCCACGTCGTCTATCTGCAGTACGACATGACGGCCGGCCGCCCGGTGCACGTGGAATCGGCCGTGGAGCAGGACGTGGATTTCGCCGCCGAAAAAACGAAGTCGCACACCTCATGGAAGCTGCAACTGGACCTGAAGAAACCGTAAGAAATCATCTGAGCAATGTGGCACGCCCGCCCCCGGGCAGTTTCCGCAAAACCGCCGCCCGCCTCACGGGTTCAACCTACGAACTGATTCACTTTGAGGGGTATCGCCTGCAATGAAACTCATCTGGGGCATCGTCGCCGTCTTCCTGATCGTTATTCTGGCCGCCGTCTTCTATCTCTCGGGTGCCATCCTGGCCCACGGCGAGGCGCCCGCGCCGCCGGCCCAAGGCGCCCCCGCGTCGCCGGGATCGCACTAGCGCTTCGGACAAACGGGCGCCGGGTTTTGCGCGGCGGGTCTCATCAGCATGTGCGCGGCGGGTCTCCGCATCCGCCGCGCGAGTGGCCGGGTGCCATGCTTTCGCGCCGTTGCGAAAGCATGTTCTCGCAGTCGAGTTGCCTGAGGCCACATAAAGTCGTGGGCGCTGTCGGGCCACGCTGATAAACTCTGTCCGCCGGTTCCGAATCCAATTCGGGGACTGCCATGCCCATCACAGCCACGTGTTCGTGCGGCAAGGTCTACAAGTTCAAGGACAAGGCGGCCGGGCAGCGTGCCCAGTGCCCCGCCTGCGGCGCCGCGGTCGTGATTCCGAACACGCCCGACGCGGTCGCACCGATCGCCGCGCCGCCCGTCGCGACGATCCTCGAAGGCCCTGGCGCGCCCGCACGGCCACCGGCCGCCCCTGCGCCGGCACAGGCAAAGGCGCCGCAGACCAAACCGGCCGCCGCGGGACCGCCTCAGACGCCGACCAAGACGCCGCCGGCTGCCGCAGCGCCGCCCCAACCGGCTGCCGCAGCGCCGGCGAGCGCGCCTGCCGCAGCGCCGCCTGCTCCCCACGCGCCGCCTGCTCCGCCCACTCCGCCTGCTCCGCCGCAAGCCGCGCCGCTGCCTCCCGCGGCGCCCGCGGCGGCCGCAGCAGCGAAACAGCCGGGGTCGCGGACGGGCCTGATCATCGGCATCCTGGGCGTTGCGGCACTCGTGGTCGTTCTCGCCGGCGGCGGAGCGATCGTGTGGTATCTCGTCCGTTCGGCCAAGCAAGCGGTTTATGTTCCGACGACCGCCGCGCCGGGCGCACCGGGCGCCCCTGCAACTGCGCCGGCAACCGCCCCTGCAACCGCCCCTGTAGCCGCGCCGGCTCCTGCAACCCCGGCCTCTGCGACCGCTCCGGCCACCGCATCCGCAACGCCTGCTGCGCCGGCCGCTGCGCCTCTGGCCGTGGTGCCGGTGCCGCCGGGCACGTTGTTGTCTCCCGTGCCCGCAGCGCCCGCGTCGGCGGCGGCAAAGGGCGCCGGGCAGGTTGGCGATGTCACCGAGAAAGTCCTGAAGGCCGCGGGGCAGAACCGCGCGCACTTCTTCGCCTTCCCGGCCGAGGTCTCGACGGCCGAGGAATCGAAGAAGCGTGCCGCCGAGTTCGAGGCGGCCCAGATCTCGACCGTGACCCAGTGGGCCAACTGGCTGCGCAGCCACCCGAACTGCGTGCCATCGATCGCCCAGTTCCGCGTGCAGGCGTACAAAGAGAAGTTCCTGCTGCAACTGGGCGAGCGGCCGATGGCCCAGGAGGCCGGCACCTACGCCCTCATGATGGAGTCCGTGCCCACGCCGCGCCAAGTCTCCGTAACGTGGCTGCTGTACCCGGGCGTGAGCTTCGCGATGGACGAGGTCGGGCTGATCGTGGCGGTGCGCATCACGTCGCCGCTGCCCGCAGCCAAGCCGTAACGCTGCGTAGGGCCTGGGGGGAATCGGGAGGAATCGGGGGATACGGTATCGGTTTCCCCGGCCAGGCATCGATACAAAATCAGTATCCGTGTCCCCCGATTTCACGGAACCCGCCCGGATTTCTGCTTGCACTGAAGGTATGGCGCGCGATAATTGGGTAAAGCTATCTCTTGGGGGGTTCGCCATGACTCGGTTGATTAGGCATTTGCTTTTGTGCTCCTTGGTATTTGTGTTTGCAGATCTGGCATACGCTCAAGAGAATCCTGCCAAGCAAACCCAGCTTGACAATCCCCCCGGCCTTGAAGCGCCAACCTATCTACTGATCCCGGTCAAGGGAGGCATAGGCCGCGACTTCACAGCGGCGACCATGAAGGCATATCTACAAAGCGCCGAGAAACAGAAAGCCAGCGTTGTGGTTTTGGAAGTGGACAGCGGGGGCGGTGACATTCACGATGCAGAGGAGATTGTTGATCTTATCATAGCCCACAAAGGGCTTCGTTTCGTTGCCCTGGTGCGAAGGGCTCTATCGGCTGGGGCTACAATCACGCTCGCATGTCAGGACATCTATGTAACCGAAAGTGCAACCATCGGGGGAGCGGTATCCTATTCTGTGGGAACCGACGGAATGCCCCGGAGCCTCCCCGCCGATGTCGCCGAGAAGTTCCAGTCGGTTTGGCGAGCCGTTTGCCGCAAGGCCGCCGAACATGGCGGCCATCCGAGCCTGATTGCGGAAGCGATGACCGATCCGGCCTTCACACTAACCATGCGAAAGGAAGGTGACAAGGTAGTACTTGAGCGAAACGGCAAAGGAGATGTCCTAAAGGCCGACAACCGCATACTAACCCTGACGGCGCGAGAGGCTGTTTCCTGCCAGCTCGCCCAAGGCATTGTTGATAACCTCGATGCGCTGGGCCCGCAACTGTCCATGTCCGGGTGGAAAGCACTCACTTCTCGTGCTGGCGAGTCACTTCCAGAGCGAAATGGAATTCCAGGGCAGTTCTCGCAGAGTGTTTTCTATGACCTGGTCTTCCAGAAGGCAGCCTCTCTGAAGATGACCGCGCCGATGACGGACCTCCAGAACAAGAAGGCAAAGGAAGAATTCCAGGCTTGGTTGAATCAACAAAAGTTCGTTGGCCGGTCGGTGAATTGGCAAGTTAAACTGGATAGGGCGAAAGACCGAGAGACAATAACTTACGTGATTGGATATCCTTTCGATACCATGAGTGGCCTCCAGCGCGATCATCCCATCCAAGTCCGCGAGAAGGAGTTGCTGGTGGATTCGCTCAAGAATCAACTAAGTGCAGCAAATGCGAATCTCACGCGGGCTAAGGAGCAACTTGCCAAGAATCCCCCCAAGACGCCGTACCTACGTGACCCTCGAATGAATTACCCTCCGATCACTCGGGAGAATGTCATCAAGCTTCAACAAGAGGTTTCGCGCATTACGCAGCAATTGAATGAGGCCGAGGCTTATCCCTTTGTCCTTATGGCAACTGGTTTTGACGAGCCAATGATACTCATCCAAGCCATTGTAAGCAAACAGTCCGGTGACTCTCTGGCCAAAGAATCTCCCGGAAGTAAAGTCACTTTGTGCGGCGTTATAGAAGAAGTGCGCCCGTATCTGTATGAAGACCGAAATTTCTTGGTGTTGGTCTTCTTGGAGCACTGTTCAGTTGTGGACGACAAACCTGCCGCAGGAAGCCCTGCCGAACATACAACCCTCCAGCCGCCGGGTACTAACGATTCGGAAGACACGCAAAAAGCCAAGAGCGATCTGAACTTGGCTCATGCCTTTCGGCGAAACGGCCTTAACGAGAAGGCCCAAGCCCTACTAAAGTCAATCATCGCAGCCTACCCCGGTACTCCGGAGGCGGAAAAGGCCCAGCAAGAGCTTCAAGAGATCGAAGAAGAGATTCGCAAAGCACAAGAAGACCAAAAGGCTCCCAACATTTCCTCTCAAGAGAAGAAGTAATTCCGAAGAGTCGAAGGGGCAGGAGAAACCGAGGGCACAACGTGGCAACATTGAGCAGAACAACGCTCGGCATTGCTATGCAATGTTTGGAAAGGCAGACCAGGACATGGATCGAGGCATTTCTCTACCGCCTCGACGTCCCAGACAAACTGGTCAGTGGCGGCAACAAGATGGAGCTACTCCTGGGCGTTTTTCGAGGCTTGGAGCAGCTTCGTCGCCACGACCTGCTCCAGCAGATTGTCTTCGAGACCGCGAACTCATTTCACGACGATCGTGGCCCATGGCTTCGGCAAGCCCTAATGAGGGATGGATTTGCACTTGGCACCGGCGGTCTTGTGCCCGACGTCCCTCAAGCTGAGGATAATCGGACAGCTTTGGAGGTACTTGTACGGCAGCACGCCTGCGACCTGAACGAGAAGACGCTTTGTCATCACTTGAGAGAGAGCATCGACTTATTCCGGGAAGAGAAATGGGATTCTTCGATCTCCCACGCAAGAAACTTCGTGGAGCAGCTTTTGGGCGACATCGCCAAGGCGATAGCGACCAGGAAGCGGCAATCGCCGTGTCTGTCCAGACCTGTTCGCATTCGGCAGTACCTCCAGGATTCCTGTTTCTTCGACAAAGCCGAGAAGGAGAAGCTGGTGGACGGCGTATATGGCTATTTCAGCGAGGAAGGCTCCCACCCAGGAATATCGACCCAAAGCGCCGCTCGGGTGTGTATGCATGTCTTGTGGGCCTTCGGGTTCTACGTGTTGGAAAAATTTGGGAATTGGAAGAATGACAATCCCTGAGCGTCGGAACGAGGTGATTGTAATTGCGGGGGGGGCCATTCCCCTTTCGGCCATGAGGGCCAGATAGGCGCGATAGTCGCCCGCACCGAAGAAAGTCCGCCGCCGGCGGTTGCCGCGCTGCGTCACGTGGTGCGGATATTCCGGCGCCACCACTCGCGCGATACGCGCCATACCCTCACGGGGATATCGGGGGACAATACCGATTTCCCCAGCCAGGCCTCGATACAGAATCAGTATTGTCCCCTGGGCTCGTCCCCTAGCCTCCAGACTCACTTGGTGAGATAGATGTTACGGAAGCGGAACTGGCCGCCGGCGGGGACTTCGGACTGGAGGGCGATGAAGCCTTCCTTGGGGCCTTCCAGACCCTCGCCTTTCCATGCGAGCGTGCCGTTGATCTCGAGTTCCGCCTTCGCGCCTCGCACCGTCAGCTTGAAATGGTTCCAGTCGCCGGGCTTGACGAGGTCGGTGCGATCGCACTTGGCGCCCTTCACGCCGGCCACGTTCCCTTCGTCGCCCTTCCGCAAGTTGGACTGGTAGCGGGGCGGCCAGGGACTCTTCTCGGACATCATGGTCTCGTCGTAGCGGAAATAGACCCCGCTGTCATACTTGTCCGGCTTCAGGGCCTTCCAGTCCAATTCGAGGACGAAGTCGCCGTACTTCTGCTCGCTCTGGACCAGCCCATTGCCCGCCTTGATGAAGATTTCTCCGTTGTCGACCTCGGCCTCGCACTTGAGCACGGTCCACCCCTTGAGGGTCTTACCGTCAAACAGGGAGATTCGCTCCTCCGCCGCCGCCGCCGCAACGGCCCACAGCACCGACAGGCCCAGGAAGGTGACGGCGATTCTCATGCGGTTGTTCTTGAGATTCATGTTTTTCCTCTTCTGTGTACTGGTCCACCGATTTTCGTACCCTTCGCCCGACGGCATCATCTGTTTCACCACCGCCGCTTATGATAGCCTCCGACTCGCTTGCTCACAACTTCTTTCGGAGGCCGATGTCCCGCCCTCCGCCCTTGATCGGCGTGCCCGCACGGGGTATGCTTGGTTGTCGGCCCGCTGCGCACGGGCGTCAAACCGGATACCCCCTCCCCAAGACCGGCTCAAGGTGGTATCGCGCTTGGGCCGATACAACCAAGGCAGTGACTTTACGAAGTGCGGACGAACCCGAGCGACGGCCCCTTCCGAGCGGCCGTCACAGGCCCTGCTGGGTACGGCGGGGCCATGAGGAGCGCTTATGTGCGGCATCGTAGGTTACATCGGCTCGAAGCAGGCGTACCCGATCCTGATGGAAGGGCTGAAGCGCCTGGAGTACCGTGGCTACGACTCGTCGGGCATCGCCCTGCAGCAGGATCATGACGGGCGACTGCTGGTGGTGAAGGCCAAGGGGCGCATCAGCGCGCTCGAAGCGATCATGAAGGGCCAGTGCACCACCAGCACGCTGGGCATCGCGCACACCCGGTGGGCCACCCACGGCGCGCCGAACGACGTCAATGCACATCCACACACCGACATGTCTGGCAAGCTCGCGGTGGTGCACAACGGCATCATCGAGAACTGGTCGGCCCTGCGGCAGCTCCTGGAGCAGGAGGGCGTGAAGTTCAAGAGCGACACCGACACCGAGGTCCTCGCCCACCTCTTTGCCCGGTACTACACGGGCGACCTCGAGAAGGCCGTGCAGGCGGGCCTGCGCGAAGTCCGCGGGGCCTACGGCATCGCGGTCATTCACGCCGATCAGCCCGACGTGCTGGTGGCGGCGCGAAACGGCTCGCCGCTGATCATCGGCGTGGGCACGGAAGAGTACATCGTGGCCAGCGACGCCTCGGCCATCATCGAGCACACCAAGCAGGTCATCTACCTGGAAGACCGCGAGATGGCCACCCTCCGGCGCAGCGGCCTCCACACATCGACCATCGACGCCGTCCCGACGCACCGGGCCGTGCAGACGGTCGAGTGGAGCCTCGAACAGATCGAGAAAAAGAACTACGAGCACTTCATGCTCAAGGAGATCATGGAGCAGCCCGAGAGCCTGGCCGACACGATGCGCGGCCGCATGGACGTCGAGGCCGGCGAGGTCATCCTGGGCGGCCTGAGCGATGCGACCAAGCAACTGACGCACGCGCGGCGGGTCGTCCTGACGGCCTGCGGCACGGCCTGGCACGCGGGCCTCGTGGGCGAGTACCTCTTTGAGGACCTCGCGCGGATTCCGACCGAGGTGGATTACGCCAGCGAGTTCCGCTACCGCAACCCGATCATCGACGAGGGCACAATCGTCATCGCCATCAGCCAGAGCGGCGAGACGGCCGACACGCTGGCCGCCGTGCGCGAGGCCCGCCTGAAGGGCGCCCTGGTGCTGGGCATCGTCAACGTCGTCGGCTCGTCGATCGCCCGCGGAACCGACGCCGGCGTGTACCTCCACTGCGGGCCGGAAATCGGCGTGGCCTCGACCAAGGCATTCTCGAGCCAGCTCGAGGTTCTCATCATGATGGCCATGTACCTGGGCCGCCGCAAGCACCTCGCCCCGTACCAGGCCCGCGAGATCATCAAGGGCCTGCAGCAGGTGCCCGAGCAGGTGCGCCACGTGCTGAAGCTCAACAAGAAGATCCAGGACGTGGCCGAGAAGTACAAGGACTGCCCGAACTGGCTGTACCTGGGGCGCGGGTACAATTACCCGGTGGCCCTGGAAGGCGCGCTCAAGCTCAAGGAAATCAGCTATGTGCATGCCGAGGGCTTGCCGGCGGCCGAGATGAAGCACGGCCCCATCGCCCTCATCACCGAGGGGATGCCCGTGGTGTTCCTGGCCAACCGCGGCCTCCAGTACGAGAAGGTCCTGTCGAACATGGAAGAGGTGCGGAGCCGCGGCGGGCACATCATCGCCATCGCCACCGAGGGCGATAACAGCCTCAGGCGCCTCGCCAAGCACGTCCTTCACGTGCCCGACGTACCGGAACCGTTCCAGCCGATCCTCAACGTCGTCCCGCTCCAGTTGCTCGCCTACCACGTCGCGGTGCTGCGCGGCTGCGCGGTGGATAAGCCCCGGAACCTGGCGAAGAGCGTGACGGTGGAATAACGGAAAGTGCCTGAGTACCTAAGTGCCAGAGTGCCTGAGCAGTGGCCGTGTGCCACGGGTTGCTCGCCAACCCGTGATCGTTTGTGCTGTTGACCGCATGCCGTTTTTCCCTCTCCCCTTGCGGGAGAGGGTAGGGTGAGGGGGCTGTTGACGTGGCCTCTATCGGGTGCCCTGGCTCTTGAGCCCGTTATCCCGATCATGCCGTTGACCGTTTCCTTGCCTTGCGGCACTCATTGAAACCGCCCATGCTCCTTGGTAGTCTCATCGGGATCTCGGGGAGCGCACACGTGGAGCGGATATGCCCTTCACTCTGAAGACCAACGAACCCGAAGCCCGCGAGCGCCTTCGCGCCTTCTGGCGGGGCGAATCGGTCGGTGGGCGGCCGGCGCTCATCGTCGAGGCCGACAATCCAACGTTTGTCGATAAGCCATGGCGCGGGCCGACGCTCGATACGAAGGGGCTCGACCTCCTGCCGGAGTGGCACGCCTGGTGCGCCGACCAGCACCTGCGGCGGACGCTGTTCCTGGCGGAGGCGATGCCGGGCGTTACGCCGTGCTGGGGATCGCACCTCGTGACGGTCTCGACGCTCGTCGGCGCCGATTACGAGTATCACGGCGGCTCGGCGTGGATCCGGCCGATTCCGGACGTCTACGAGCGGCCGCTGCCCGTGTTCGACCCGGAGCACCCGGTCGCCAGGTCGATCGAGCACGTCTGGCGGCGCACGGCCGAGGTCGTCGGGAGCCGCGGATTCGTGAACGGGCCGGTTTTCATGGACCCGTACACGACGCTCTCCCAGTTCCGCACCCCGCAGCAGCTCTGCCTGGACGTGGTGGAACGGCCGGAGGACGTCTTCCGCTGGGGCGAGGCCCTCTCGGAGTTCTACGTGGCCGCCCACAACCATTTCTATCGCCTCGTGAAGTCACTGGGCTACGGCGACTCGACGACGTGGCTCCAGGTGATGGCCGAGGGGCGGATGGAAGCGGTCCAGTGCGACTTCGCGGTGATGCTCTCCCCGGAGATGTACGGGCGGTTCGTCATGCCGGACCTGCGGCGCGTCACGCAGTATCTGGATTTCTCGCTCTATCACCTCGACGGGACGTGCCAGCGTCGGTTCCTCGACCTCCTCGGAACGCTGCCGAAGCTGAACGGCATCCAGTGGAACCCGGAGCCGCCGGCCGGGTCGCCGGTCCAGTGGCTCGATGCCCTGAAGGACATTCGGCGGCGCGGCTGGTCGCTGTACGTCTGGGCGAGCGTGGACGATGCGGTCGTGCTCGCCAGCGAGTTGGGCCCGGACGGTCTGTGCCTGGCGTTGCCGCGATTCCGGGGCGAGAAGGAGGCGGGTGAAGCTATCAAAGCAGTCCATCGCGCCGGGTAAGCCAAGGAAGTCGAAGGTCCAAAGTCCAAGGTCCAAGGTCAGAGGCCACACCCAAGCGAAAGGTCCAAGGCCCCCGGCTGTTGCCGTTGACCTTGGACTTTGCGGCTCTTTTTCAGCCGCCTTGTATCTTCGCCAGCACATCCGTCGGAATATCGAAGTTCGCGTGGACCTT
>PMZT01000033.1 GCA_003170085.1 Planctomycetia bacterium
CCCAAGTGGCGTTGTAGTACTAAGGTCCAATGATCAATGTGCCCGGCAGAGATCGTCTCAGGTCTTCCATGCCCTCGTGGGTGACAGGTGAATCGCCCGCGGCGAGTATGCGAAGTTCCTTCAGTTCCTTGAGGTCTTTCAAGCCGACGTCCGTGACCTTCGTTCCCACAATGAAGAACATCTGCAAGCCCTTGAGTTGCTTGATATCCTTCAGGCCTGCGTCCGTAATCTCCGTGTTACTTAAGTTGAGTTTCCTCAAGTTCTTCAGGCCACAGATCACCCTCATGCTCGCGTCCGACACTTGCGTTTTCATGAGGTTGAGCGCCCGCAGGCCCTCGAGATCCTTCAGGTTTGCTATACCTTCGTCCGTAATCCGGGTGCCATAGATGTTGAGTGCCTGCAAGGCATTGAGTTCTTTGATATCCTTCAGGGCGGCGTCCGTGATCCGGGTGTCATGTAAGTCGAGCGTCTGCAAGCCCTTGATTTCCTTGATATCCTTCAGGGCGGCGTCCGTGATCCGGGTGGAGTGTAAGTCGAGTTCCTGCAAATCCTTGAGTTCCCTGATGTCCTTCAGGGCGGCGTCCGTGATCCATGCATACGCGAGGCCAAGCTTTCGCAGACCCTTGAAACGTCTGATTTCCTTGACACCGGCATCCGTGATGGGAGCCACGATCTCAAGCGTCTGTAGGCCCTCGATTTCCGTGAGATCCTTCAGGCCGGCATCCGTGAAGGGGCCCAGGAGCACGAGCGTCTGCAGGCCCTTGATTTCCTTGAGGTCCTTCAGGCCCGCATCCGAGACCCTCGTGACTTCAAGGTCCAGGCTACGCAGGCTCTTGATTTCCTTGAGCTCCTTCATGCCAGCGTTCCTAATCTCGCCGTTCGAGCTCAGATTGAGCTCAAGCAGACCTTTCAGTGCCTTGAGTTCCTTCAGGCCGGCATCCGTAATGCCGGTGGCTTGTAGATCAAGCTTCTGGAGGCCCGTGAGTACCTTGAGATTCTTCAATCCCTCGTCGGTAACCTCCGTGCCACAGAGGGAGAGAACGCGCAGACCCTTGAGTCCCCAGAGTTGCGTCAGGCCCTCATCCGTTATCTCGGTGCCTTTGAGGTCCAAGTCGCGAATGCCTTTGAGTTCCTTGATGTCCTTCAAGGCTGCGTCCGTGACCTTGGTGTCGCACAGCGAAAGAATCTGCAAATCCTTTAGGTCCATGAGTTCCTTAACGCCAGCGTCTGTGATCTTAGTGTTCCAAAGGTCAATCTCTTGCAGACTCTTCAGTTCCCCAACTTCCTTCAGACCTGCGTCCGTTATCGGGGTCCAACTAAGAATGAGCTTCCGCAAGCCCTTCAGAGCCTTGAGTTCCTTCAGGCAGGCGTCCGTGACCGCACAATGGGCGAGGTCAACTGCAATAACGGGATGGCCCGGTAGGCTATCGTCCCGCGTGATCCGGCCACCCAAATGAAGAAGGGTCTGAATGGCCTTCGCTTCAGGGGCCGCCTGCTCCTGGGCCGGTGGCTCAGTACGAACATCCTTCTGGGCGCAACCGAAGAGGCACACGGCGAGCGGCAGGAGCAAGGCGATGCGGCGCATCATGGCGTGGTCCCCCAGTGAGCGCGGTCCCGGATGCCGGCTTCACGGTATCATAGCGTTTTGTACGTCTGGATGTTACAGCTTCCGGCGGCGCGCCGCAAGGCTGTTGCCGGCCGGCTTGAAGGTTCGGGACGGCGTTGTTTGACCGATTCATCCCCCGGCGGTGCCGGGGGCTTGTTACTGTATCGGCCCTTCAGGCCGAACAACGCCGGGCGGGCGCCGCCAATCCAATTGACCGCCTCCCCTGCAGGGCACTATATTGAATCACGCGGGGCGGGGCGATAGGGTAACGGAGGGCGCCGCTCTGCCGGACGCCACAGAAATCCTTCACGCGAGAGGAGCAGCCGAATGCCGGAAATGCTCGGGGCGGATGTGGTCATTATCGGCGGCGGCGGCGCGGCCCTGAGGGCGGCCCTGGCGGCCCATGACCGCCGCGCTACGGTCCTCGTCCTCACGAAGGGCGAACTGGGCAAGACGGGCGTCACGGCCCTTTCCTGCTCCGACCGCATGGCCTTCCACGCCACGCTCGAGCACACCGAGCCCGGCGGCCCCGACCCGTGGCGGTATCACGCCGAGGACATCTACCGGATCGGCGGCCGCGTGTCCGACGCAAGCCTCGCGCGAATCCTGGCCAGGGGCGCCGGCGCCGCGTTCTCGTATCTCGATAAGCTTGGCGTTCCGTTCGCCCGGCGTCCCGACGGCCTGGCCGACCAGTTCGTGACCGACGGCTCGAAGTACGCCCGCGCCTGCTACACCGGGCCGCACACCGCCAACCACATTCACGCGGCGCTCACCGCGGAGGTCCGCCGCCTCAACCTGCCGGTCCTCGAGAACGTCGCGGCGGTGGACCTGGCGCAGGACGGTAAGGGCCGCGTCGTGGGCGTGTACCTGGCCGACGGCCGGCGCGTGAAGGCGGGCGCCGTGGTCCTGGCCACCGGCGGCGCGGGACAGGCGTACGAGGTCACCGTGTTCCCCGAGGGGATGACCGGCGACGGCTACGCCATGGCTTACCGAGCGGGGGCGGAACTCGTGAACCTCGAGTTCATCCAGTTCGGCCTGTCGAGCGTCAAGACCCGGCTCGCCTGCTCGGGCAGCCTGATGCGGGCGTGGCCGCGCCTCGTGACCGAAGAAGGCCGTGAGTTCCTGGCCGATTACTTTCCCCGTGGCACGCCGCCGGGGCAGATTTACACGGTGCTCTTCCGCAAGGGCGCCTCGTGGCCGGTCTCGCGCGAAGAGCCCAGCCACATCATCGACATCGCCGTCTTCTCCGAGATGCGGAAGGGCCACACGGTTCACATGGACTTCTCGCGGAACCCGGCGGGCCTGGACCTCGCGAAGATCGACCCGGCCCTGTGGGCGAAGTATCCGAACCTCGCGGCCCTGCCGCCGTCCGAGCCGCCCTACCGCGACTCGCCGCTGGCGCGACTCCGGGCGATCAATGCGCCGAGCGTGGCGTGGCTGAAGGAGCGCGGCGTGGACCTGGAGGCGGGCGACTGGCTGGAACTCGCCCCGGCGTGCCAGCACTTCCAGGGCGGCGTGAAGATCGACGAGCAGGCCGCGACGAGCATCGCCGGCCTCTTTGCCGCGGGCGAGGTCGCGGGCGGCCAGCACGGGGCCAACCGCCCCGGCGGCAACGCGCTCATGGACAGCCAGGTCTTCGGCAAGATCGCCGGCCAGTCGGCGGCCGATTACGCGAACTTCGTCCAGGCGTTTCCGCCCTCGAAGCCCAAGGCCCGCCACGAGCCTGCGGCGGCGACCGAGGGCGAGCCGATCGACGTCCGCGACGCCCGCAAGCAGATTCAGCATCTTATGAGCACTTATGCAAGCATCAAGCGCACCGCCAAGGGCGTGAAGGCCGGGCTTGAGGAACTGGCGGAGCTCGTCAAGCGCCCGTGGGCCGCCACGCAGGCGGGCACGGAGTTCCTGGAGGAGACCCGCAACATCGCCCTCGTGGCCGAACTCGTGCTGACGGCCTGCGGCGCCCGCGCCGAGAGCCGCGGCCCGCACCTCTACTTCACGTCGCGGGACGCGATTCAGCCGCTGCCGCGTAAGGACCCCGCCTGGCAGGTGTACAACGTCATCGCCCGCGGCCCCGGCGGCCGGCCGAAGCTCGAGGCCCGCAAGCCCGTCCCGCCCGACTGGGACCTCGTGCAGCCGACCGACGCGTAGTCTTACCGCGCACCTTTGCGCGGCGGGTCTCCGCACCCGCCGCGCAGCCCGAGTATTCGACCGCACCCCGGCGGCTTCGTTGCGCGGTGGGTACGGAGACCCACCGCGCAAAGGCCAAGTGGCGCCGTCGTTTTTTGTTAGTCGCCCCGCGCCCCGGCGGCGTAAGATTGGCGCTATGGTAGACGCCGACCGGCAACTTCGGTGGATGGTCGATTTGCAACTCGTCCCGCGCGGCATCGATGATCCGCTGGTCCTGGAGGTCTTTCGCACGATCGACCGCGCCCTGTTCGTCCCGCCCGACCTGCACAGCTATGCGTACGAAGACCGGCCGCTCGGCATCGGCGAGGGCCAGACCATCAGCCAGCCGTACATGGTCGCCATCATGACGCAGAGCCTCCTCTTGACGGGCGCGGAGCGCGTGCTGGAGATCGGCACCGGCTCGGGATACCAGACGGCGATGCTGGCGGCGCTGGCGCGCGAGGTGTACACGATCGAGGTCCACGGGCCGCTGCTCGAGCGGGCGCGCGAAACGCTCGGCGGCATGGGCGTTGCGAACGTGCGATACCGCGTGGGCAACGGGCGGCTCGGATGGCCGGAGGAGGCGCCGTTCGACCGCATCCTGTGCGCCGCGGCCGCCGATGTGATCCCCCCGGCGTGGTTCGACCAGTTGGGCGATCCCGGCCTGCTGCTCACGCCGACGGGCGGCCCCGAGGGGCAGATTCTTACATGCGTCACAAAGCGCGGCGGCCGCCTCTCGTGGCGCGAGTTCTGCCCATGCCGGTTCGTGCCGCTGGTGGGCGGTTAGTGGTGCGTCAACATCGAAACTGTGAGTGCGGGGTGCCCCGCCGCGGCGGGCGAAAGCATGTTCTTGGGCCTCGAACGACCATGCTTTCGCAACGGCGCGAAAGCATGGCACCCACAAGAACAATATTGACGCACCACTAACCGCTCGGCGGCGTGAGCCGACCGGCGCGGATTCCGGTGGGGCATAGCCGCGTCCACTTGATAGAATAAGTGCAACAGCGTGAGGTCTGGCGGAGACACGCGATGAGCCGAGGTCGGGTTTACCTGGTCGGCGCGGGTCCGGGCGATCCGGGGCTGCTGACGCTTCGCGGCCGCGAGGTCCTGGGCCTGGCGGACGTGGTGGTTTACGATGCGCTGATTTCGCCGCGCCTCCTCAATTACACGCCGCAGTGGTGCGAGCGCATCTACGTGGGCAAGCGCTCGTCGGCCCACACGCTTTCGCAGGACGAGATCAACCGGCTGCTCATCGAGAAGGCGAGCGATAGCGCGACGGTCGTGCGATTGAAGGGCGGCGACCCGTTTGTGTTCGGCCGCGGCGGCGAAGAGGCCCTGGCGCTCGTCGAGGCCGGGATCGAGTTCGAGGTCGTGCCGGGCGTAACGGCGGCGGTCGCCGGGGCGGCCTACGCGGGCATCCCCGTCACGCACCGGCTCATGGCGAGCGCCGTCGGCTTCGTCACTGGGCACGAGGCGGACGACAAGCCCGACTCGGCCCTCGATTGGGACGCCCTCGCCCGCTGGAAGGGCACGCTCGTTTTCTACATGGGCGTGTCGAACCTGCCGGCGATCACCCGCAACCTGGTCGCCCACGGTCGCGGGCCGGACACGCCGGCGGCCGTCATTCACTGGGGGACGACCGCGCGGCAGCGCGTCGTCACGGGCACGCTCAGCACGTTGCCGGAACTCGTGGCCGCGGCGGGCCTCGGTGCCCCTGCCCTCATCCTCGTGGGCGAGGTCGTGGCGCTGCGCGAGTCGCTGAACTGGTTCGAGCGGCGCCCGCTCTTCGGCCGGCGGATCGTTGTCACGCGGTCGCGGGCGCAGGCGTCGGACCTTGCGGCGCGGCTGGAAGCGCTGGGGGCCGAGACGATCGAGGCCCCGGCGATTCGCATCGAGAAGCCCGAGGACCCCGCGCCGCTGGCCGCCGCCGTGCGCGACCTTGCCGCGATCGACTGGATCGTTTTCACGAGCGTCAACGGCGTGGACGCGTTCTTCGAGGCGCTTGCCGCCGCCGGGCTTGACACGCGGGCGCTCGCGGGCCGACGCGTGGCCGCCATCGGGCCGACCACTGCGGCGCAGCTCGCCCGCTTCGGACTGCGGGCCGACCTTCAGCCGGAGACGTTCACCGGCGCCGCCGTGGCCGAGACCCTCGCGGCCGAGCAGAACCTCTCGGAGGTGCGCATCCTGCTGCCGCGCGCCGATATCGCCCCGAAGGAACTCGCCGACACGCTGGCGGCCCGCGGGGCGATCGTCCGCGAGGTCGTCGCGTACCGCACGGTGCCGGACCTTGCGAATCGCGACGCGATCGCCGAGATGCTTGCCGGCGGCGAGATCGACTGGCTCACGTTTACGAGTTCCTCGACGGTCAAGAACTTCATTGGCGCCGTGGGCGACGACGGAGTGCGGGCATCGAAGGCCAGAATCGCCAGCATCGGCCCAACGACGAGCGCCACGCTGCGCGACCTCGGCTTCACGCCGACCCTCGAGGCCGCCTCGCACACGATTCCCGGCCTGATTGACGCCATTGTGAAGCACGAGGTAAGTCAGGGTTAGGTTCGGCTGCTGAATCGCCACCTTGGGTGGCAGCCGCCGCGGCGGCCGCCTTTGCGTGGCCGTGCTTGCTCCGATGGGGCGCACGGCCACCCAACATCGGGAGGCCGTGCCACCCGGCCTAAGAGCAGTTTAGCGCGGCGGGTGCGGAGACCCGCCGCGCAAAGTAGCGTTGTACTATTAGCCGCCGCTACAACATATACCTATGGATGACATCGACAAGAGAATCCTGACGACCATTCAGACCGACCTGCCGGTCGAGGCCCGGCCGTTCGACGCGCTGGCGGCGCGGCTGGGCCTGGCGCCCGAGGACCTCGTCGCCCGAGTCGCGCGGCTCGTGGCCGACGGAACGATCCGGCGCCTCGGGCCCGTTTTCGACTCGCGCCGGCTGGGGTACGTTTCGACGCTCGTGGCCGGGCGGATTCCCCCGGATCGCATCGAAGCCGTGGCGGCCGAGGTCAGCCGCCTGCCGGGCGTCACGCACAATTACGAGCGACAGCACGCGCTGAACCTCTGGTTCACGCTGACGGCGCCGTCGGCGGCGGCGCTCGACGAGACGCTCGCCGCCTTGCGGCGCGAGACGGGCCTCCGCGAGTTCCATAGCCTGCCGGCCCTCGCGGTCTACAAGATCCGCGTCCATTTCGACCTGACCGACGAAGGGCCAGCGGCCGAGTCGGCGGCGCCACAGGCCGGCCCGACGGCGACCGAGTTTTCGGCGGAGCAAAAGGAACTCGTGCGGCTGATCCAGGACGGCATGGCGGCCGAGCGCGAGCCGCTGGCGGCGCCCGCGGCGCGGCTGGGGTGGCCGGTCGAGCGTATCGTCGAGCAGATTCGCGCGTGGCTTGCCGCAGGGGTGATCCGGCGGTTCGGGGCGGTCGTGCGGCACCAAAAGCTGGGCTTCGGCGCCAACGGCATGTCGGTCTTCCGCGTGGCGGCCGAGGCGGTGGACGAGGCCGGGCAGCGGCTGGCGCGGTATCCGGAGGTCAGCCATTGCTACCGCCGGCCGCCGCTGGAGGGGTTCCCGTACAACCTTTTCGCGATGGTGCACGGGCGCACGGAGGACGAGGTCCGCGCCACGGTCGCCCGCATGGCCGCCGAGACTGGCCTGGCCGATCACGCCGTGCTCTTCTCGATCCGCGAGTTCAAGAAGGTGTCGATGCGGTACTTTCTTGAGGGGCCGTGAGCGAAGACGAAAGTGCAACTTGCGACTATGCGCGGCGGGTGCGGAGACCCGCCGCGCAAAACCTGCAAAGCTGAAATGTCTAGCCAAGAACGTGCGGCTTGGCGGCATGGGGCCGTGACCCTGCACTATTGCCATTGGCGATGGGATTCCGCATAATTCTGACGGCATGTAACGGGTTTGGGGCGGCCCTGGGCGGAAAACAGCCCGGCGGCATGCGTACGTAAGAACCGAGATCGCCCGCCGCAGCGGGGAGTGATTTATGAGACAGTCGCATATCGACATTCCCAAAGACCGAATCGCGGCTTTTTGTCGGCGGAACCACATCCGGCGGCTGGCCTTGTTCGGCTCGGTGCTGCGCGACGATTTCGGCCCCGACAGCGACGTGGACGTGCTGGTCGAGTTCGAGCCGGAGGCGCGGGTCGGGCTCCTGCGACTGGCCGGCATGGAGATCGAACTGGGCGAGCTCCTGGGGCGCAAGGTCGATCTGAACACCCCGGGGTTCCTGAGCGATTACTTCCGCGAGCAGGTCCTGGCCGAAGCGGAGGTGCAATATGGCGCCGCATGACGACACCGTTCGACTACGCCACATGCTGGACCACGCGTTGGAGGCGGTTGAGATCATGCGCGGCCGCGAGCGCGACGACCTGAAACGGGACCGAATCCTGCAACTGGCCCTGGTCCGGCTCGTGGAGATCGTCGGCGAGGCCGCCACGCGAGTCGGCCCGGAAGGCCAACAGCGATGGCCGTCTATTCCCTGGCAGCAGGCAAGGGGCATGCGCAACCGGCTGATCCACGGGTACGACAAGGTGGACCTGGATGTTCTCTGGGACACGATTCAGGATGACCTGCCGGCCCTGATCGTCCAGTTGCGCGAAGCCCTGGGCCAGCGCGGCTGATGCGTCTAGCGATCGTGCCGCGCTACGTGCTAGGGGGCGAGTTGCGCGAAGCCTTGGGCGAGCGCGGCTGATGCGTCCCTCGAAATATCCTCGGGCTGGCCGCGGTTCCCGGACCTTACGGATGCGGCGTGATGGCGAGGATCGTGATCTCGCCGGCGTCCGGGCCGTAGCACCAGAAGACGCGATAGGCCCCCGGCGTGCGATTCTGGGCATAGGCCTCGAATACCTTGGCCTTGGGGTCGAACGGGCTTGGAATGGAGTGATACGGGTGCGTCTGGAGCCCCGTGTGCCGGGGATCGGCGGCAAGGAGGAGGATGGTTTTACGGACCTGCTTGAAAAGCCCCTCCTGCCGCGATGACTTCGATCTGCCGGTTCTCGCGCGGGTCTCAATCGCCTTGTCGGCGGCGGCCTGGAGCTGGTCGAACCGCCGCCGGGCCGTGGGCGTCCAGCGGACGGTGGCCATCAGCGGTCGTCCTCATCGTCCTTGCTGCCGGCCTTGAGCTTCGGGGCCTTGGCGAACCGGCCCGCCCGCGCCTCCTCGATGCCCGCCCGGACGGCCTCACGCGCCTCCGCATTCTTGTGGAGCCAGGCCTCGCGCGCGGGGACCGCCTCGGCCGGGATGACCTCCAACGCGCCGTCCCGGTGCTCCCGCACGATGACCAGCCGGTTGGCGTATCGCGGACCGAGCGTCAGCCGGCCCCGTGCATCCACAGTCCTGGTTGTCATCGCCGATTCCTCCTCGTCAGGTAGTATACCCATATCGGGTGAATGGGCAAATGGGAAATAGGGTAAATCCCGAGACAGGACGGTCGGGCCACGAGCGGTGGAACTCAGGAACAGGAATTCAGGGCGGAATTCGCGGCGCGGTCGAAAACACGGTTTGCGCGGCGGGTACGGAGACCCGCCGCGCAAAGCCTGGGAAGTTGCGTTGTCGTACTAATTACTAGGCCGAAAGTCGGCGGACTACTACGCCAGGTAGCCAGCCGCGTTGCCCTCGGCCGACGGCTCGGGAGCGGGGTTCTGGATCTGCTTTTGCTGCTGCCTCCGCGCAAGCAGGCGAACGGCCTGCTGATCGCCCCGCGCCGCTTCCCGGCGCGTGGTCTCCGCGGTCTCGGTGGCTTCCTGTACGGCCTGTGCCACAGCGGCCTGCGCGTTACTGGCGGATGCCGCCTGCTGCACGTAGCCGGACACTACGCCGCTGATTGCGTTCGCCGACATGAGCAAGCTCCCTATGCAATATGCCCCCGGAAGACAGCCTGATCACATTGTCGGTGGTTTGCCGAGACACTTTAGGCAATATTCCTGGGGTGAGGGGATTTCGAAGTTCCGAGGACAGTACTTGTCTCCGCTTGCGAGAACATGCTTTCGCAACAGCGCGAAAGCATGGCACCCCCCCTCCACCCGCGGCGCGGCACGCACAACCCAAGGCGCGGCGAGTCGGGGTACGCGTTTGGCCCGCCGTGCGGTGCGCCAATGCCCGTTCGCACGGCCGGACAAGGCCGGCCGTGGCACGCGCCATAAATCGTGATGCATCTCTAATGAAATATCACCCCGCCTTGACGGCCTTGCCGACCGCGCGGCCCATGGCCCTGCACTTCTCGAGGTCCTCGGCGTTCGGCTGCCACTTGGCCAGGAGGTGCGGCGCAGCCAGCGGAATCTTGCACTTTTCGAGGTGCTCGTCAATCAGTCGGACGCACTCGCCGCTCCATCCGTAGGAACCGAACGCNNGCGCCGATCTTGTTCTTGAACCGCAGTCCCCGCAGATCCTCAAGGATGGGCATGATCGTGGGCAGCAGGCCCATGTTGACCGTGGGCGAGCCGATGAGGACCGCCCGCGCCTTGAAAATATCGACCAGGGCATCGTTGCGGTCGGTCACTGCCATATGGAGGAGCTTGAACGGAACGCCCTCGGCGGCCAGGCCGTCGCCGATCGCCTCGGCCATGCGGCGCGTGCCCTGCCACATGGTGTCGTACACGATGGCGGCCCGCTTCTCGGGCTTCTGGGCGGCCCATTCCTGGTACTTCTTCACAATCTGGAGGGGATCGCTTCGCCAGAGGACGCCGTGGCTCGGCGCGATCATCGCGACCGGCAGGTTCAGCGCCAGAAGCTCGTCGATCTTCTTCGTGACGAGCGGGCTGAAGGGCGTCAGGATGTTGACGTAGTACTTGAGCGCCTCCTCGAACAGTTCCGCCTGGTCCACCTGGTCGTTGAATCGCATCGCCGTGGCGTAATGCTGGCCGAAGGCGTCGTTGGGCATGAGGATGTTGCGGCCCGTCAGGTAGGTGAACATGCTGTCGGGCCAGTGGAGCATCGGGGCCTCGATGAAGACGAGGTCGCTCGAGCCGATATTGATCTTGTCGCCGGTCGAGACGGTCCGGAAGTTCCACGCCTGGTGATAGTGGCCGGGAATGCTCTCGGCGCCCTTCTTCGACACGATGACGGTCGCGTTCGGGCAGAGGCGCATGAGGGCCGGCAGGCCGCCCGAGTGATCGGGCTCGGCATGGTTGGCCACGACGTAGTCGATCCTGGCGGGGTCGATGATCTTGCGCAGGTTGGCGAGCCACTCGTCCTGGAACGGTTCCCAGACGGTGTCGACCAGGACGACCTTCTCGTCGACGATCAGGTACGAGTTGTAGGTCGAGCCGCGGTGGGTCGAGAGCTCGAACCCGTGGAAATGGCGAATGGCCCAATCAACGACGCCGACCCAGTAGACGCCCTTAGCCAGTTCTTCGATCATGAAGCGACAGCCTCCTTCCCCCGTCCTGGTGTCGAGTGGCGCGCAGGCCGGCGAACAAGCGCCGGGCACGCCCGCGAGCCCTTGTTACTATGACAGCCCTAAGACAGCCATTTGCGCGGCGGGTCTCCGCACCCGCCGCGCAAAACCTGAAAAGTAGCGCCTTCGTATTAACCGGTTTCGCGCGGAAAATCCAGACCGCCGGCCCCGAAAGTCGCGTCCGAAACAGAGCGCGCCCCCGGACGCAGAGGTTTCAGGAACCTCCGCGCCCGGGGGCGGCTATGCCACAACCCCAGTCCCAGCGGCACCGCGGCTATTCAGTCTCCCACTTATAGAAATCCTTGATGATGTTGACCGCCTCCGACGTGCTGACCCGCGAGGCGCCCGCCTGCATCAGGTCGTGGACCTGCTTGAACCGGGTGATCCCGCCGGCGGCCTCGATCTCGGCCTTGCCCGCGGCCACGCGGCTCAGCAGGTGGACGTCGCGCACCGTGGCGCCGCCGCGCCCGAACCCGGTGTCGGTCTTGATGAAGTCGGCGCCGGCTTCCTGGGCCAGCTTGCAGGCCCGGGCCTTCTCGGCGTCGGTCAGGTAACAGCATTCCAGCGTGACCTTCATGACGAGGCCGGTGGTCATCTTGCGGAGGGCCACGATCTCGTTCTCCACGTCGGCATAGCGGCCGCTCTTCATGGCCACGATGTTGATCACCATGTCGACCTCGCTGGCGCCCGACTCGACCGAGGTGCGGGCCTCGTCGGCCTTGGCCAGGAGCCCGGAATGGCCGAGCGGAATGCCGACCGTGCCGCAGATCGCCACGCCCGTCCCGCGTAAGAGCCTCGTCGCGTATCCCACCGCGTACGGAGCCAGGCAGACCGCGGCGAACCCGTAGCGCACGGCCTCTTCGCACGCCAGGTCCACGTCCTTGAAGGTATGGTCCGGGGCCAGGACCGAGAAGTCGATCATCCGGGCGACGGTTTCGACCGTCAATTCGCTCACTGCGTCTCTTGTAGGCATGGTGTTTCCTCTCTGTTTGCCTCGGGTTCCGGCGGCACGTACACGATACCGACGGGACCGTAGGGACCGGGTTCGATGCCGAACGCCGCATAATCGGTATACCACTGGCCGTCCGCGTAATAACGGAACCGGAACGTGCCGTTGGGCAGACGGATCCGCGCTTTCCAATAACCCCGGGCATTGCGCTTCATGGGCACCTGGTCGTGCCGCCACCCGGTGAAGTCTCCGACCACGAACACCTCGCGGGCGCCAGGCCGGAAGAACGAGAATTCAACGCCTGATTTACTGACCCTAACCATGTTCACCGCTCCGCGCTTCTCATCCCCCCCGGGCCCCGCCGGACGCGTCGTGCGACCGCGTCCGGCGGGTTCCGGCCCATCCTCTACGCCATCGCCATCGCCATCGCTTCGGTCTGCTTGTGCGAGCGGATGGCTTGAGTTTCCCACCGGACGGCCTCGTCGGCCAACTCCGAGAGATCCACGCAGGCACACGCCGCCGCCATCGCGGCATACCACGCGTAGACCGGATAGTGCCGCGACACCAGGTCGGCCAGCTCCGGCGTCCCTCCCTTGAGGGCGGCCGCCGACCGGACGGCCATCGCCGCCAGGCACGTGGCCTGCGGAACCCGGCCGTGGCGCCGGCTCTCGGCACACACCCGCTCCATCTGCGAGCCCGCCACGCAGATCTCGCGCAGCGAGGTCGTGCGGATGCGCGCGGCCGTCTCCGGATTCGGGTGGGCCGCGGCCGCCGCCAGCAGCCCGAAGCGCAGCCGCACCTTCATCGCCAGCGGGCCGTCGACCCACGTGGGCCGCTCCCACTCATCGAGCACCGTCCATGAATGTGAGGCCACGCGGACGGGGTCGGCGGCGCGTACGTCGTGAACCTCCGACAGCCACAGGCGGGCGGTCGCCCCGTAACGCTCGTAAACCGGGTCCATCAGGCACGGCAGATGGACACTGTCGCAGCAATAGCCCGCGATCGAGCCCGCCCAGACCGTGTGCGTCACGCTGCGCCCCCAGCGGAGCCAGCTCGCGCCGCCCAACGTCGTCTGCCCCATCGCATCCGTCAGCAACCAGAACGGGCTCGTATCCATCGTGGCTTCCCTTCCCTGGCTGCGCCGCCGACGTCGCGGCGTCCCCCTCTCGTGTCGCGCCCTAAATGCGAACCGCGCTGTTGACCCCTCCGAAGGGGTCAGCCACTTGACGGTCGGCCTCCGGATCACTCACCCAGACGCCGTCGGCAACGAACTTGTACTGGTACTCGCCCGGCGACAGGGGAATCTTGGTCCGGAACGTGCCGTCACGGTACTTCGACATGCGCTTCCTCGGGTTCCACTGGTTGAACTCGCAGGCCAGGTACACTTCCTTGGCCTGCGGACACCCCGCGAAGATGAACGTCGCCTCTCCTGCTTTCCTGTCGATCACCACTGGCATAAGTCGCTCCTTCCACGTCCACCCTTTCACGCCCACCCCTGCAATCGACTGTTGGAAGTAATAGACCTCAAAAGGGGCGGGGCCACAATCGGTGATGGGCCGCTGTTTGCTATCCTGAGAAGTGCTCAAGATGGCATAGGGGGATTCCCCTACCCCTTGGGGAATTGGGCGTGCGGACCGCGAGGGGATGCCTAAGTCCTTGCAAAACGGCCATTTAGGCACGCACCGGGGGCGAGGAAAAATCCGAGGCTTACCCGCGGAAATCAGACGATCAGGCGCCGGCGCCCATGTTCTGGGTCCACTGGATGGCGTGCTGCAGGAGCTCGCTGGCGCTCGTCAGGTTCAGCTTCTCCTTGATATGAGCGCGGTAGGTCTCGACCGTCTTGGGGCTGATGTGAAGTTGCCGCGCGATTTCCATGTTGCCAAGCCCGCGGCCGATGGACTGGAAGACCTCGAGCTCGCGGTCGCTCAGGCGCTCGGCCGGCGATGCGCCGCCGTCGGTCCGCCCGCCCACCAGGACGTGCAGCAAGCGCGAGGACATGGCGCTACTCAGGTAGATCTGGCCGGCGAGGATCTGGCGAATCGCCGTCAGCACCTTCTCGGTGGCCTCTTCCTTCATCATGTAGCCCTTGGCACCGGCACGCAGGGCACGCTCGGCGTAAATCGACTCGTCGAACACCGAAAGCACCAGCACCGGCAACTTGGGATACCGGACCTTGAGGTCCTTGATGAGCTCAAGGCCGCTCATGCCCTTCAGGGAGAGGTCGACGATGGCGGCATGGGGATTGGTGGCGGCGGCGGCCTTCAGCGCCTCGGGGACCGTTTCGGCCTCGGCGCAGACCGTCAGGTCCGGCTCGGCGGTGATCATCTGGACCAGCCCGCGGCGGACGATCGGGTGGTCATCCACCACGAGGATCCTTGCCTTTTCCTTCTTCGACTCCTTCTTCAGCGCCATACCCATTCTCCTCCCCGCGGATTCAGTAACCGAGCGGGCAAGCGAACGCACGCTGCCCTTGCCACAGCTCGATGCACGCCGATGCTCCGCCGAAACGCCGATACTGAGAGGTGCCTGTCCCGCGCAAAGGTGACGGCGTTGTTGATGGCTGCCTGCGCCACATGATACAAGAGGCGCATTCGTTTGCTACTCGAAATCCGGCCTGCAATCCGGCCTGCACAAACCCATGACAACAGAGTATAACGTATTCGGTTTCGTCCGTTCAACACGTAATTCCAAAGGGATTCCCCGTGACCTTGTCGCAAATTGGCCGGCGTGCTCACGCGGGCCCTAACACCGCAGGCGTACTGGGAACCAGCAATGGCGCCGGCTTCGGTAGCGCCGGCTTCGGCGGCGCGGGCTTGGGGAGCACGGGTTTCGGAGCCACGGGCGCCGCCTTTGTCTCGTCGATGGGCTTCAGAATCGCCGCAAGGTTGGACTTGCGCTCGGGAATGGCGAGCGGCCTGACCGCCAGCGGCGCCGGCCGCGACTTCTCCAACTGGGTACACGCGAGTTCGAAGCCCCTGCGGGCACGCAGGAGCGAGTACCCGAGATCCTTGCCGCGCTCCTTGGCCTTGGCGTCCGCGGAAGCCCAGAAAGCGCGGACCCCGCCAAGGTGGTACTGGCCGGCCTTGGCGGCCGCCTCGGCCCCCTTCACAAGTTCATACTGGAGCCGCGGCGTAACGGCCTTCGCCAGCAGTCGCTGATACCAGTCCACCAGATCGGGCCGCGCCCAATCGTTGAGCGCTTCGTGAACGTGCTCGAGATCGGCGACCACACCGGCGCGAACTTCCTCGCTCTCGCGATCGTCGGCCGCCATCTCATCGAGGACCGCACGGGTCTGGCGGAGCATCGTCGCCTCCTCGGGCGAAAGCTCCGCCATGCCCCCCTTGCCATCGGCGAACACCAGCGGCCCGGCATCGGCCACGCTCGCGGCCTTGCCGTTCCTGGCCCCAGCGGCCGCCGCAGGCCAGAACGGCCACGACTTTGCAGGCTGGCGCGCAGCAGGGACCGACGGGGGCGGCGTGGTCGAGAATTCGTAGAAGCCCGCCGCAGCGCAGAACGCCACCACGACCACCGACAGCGCGAGCCAGGCAAGTCGCGTCCACCGTTGCATCCGAGGCGCCTCTCCGGGTTACCTGAGCAGCGGCAGGAACGGATCCGGCAGATCGTCGGCCGTTCCGAGTTTGCCGTCCGGCCCGGCCGGACCGTAGTTCACGAACTGGTAGAATGCCTCCAGCCCCACCGAGTACCCCCGCGCCGCGCGGGCGCCGATGAGGATCATGTCGTGGGCCGCCTGCGGGATCTCCTCGGCCGCGCACCGCGAGAAGGCGTCCATGAAACACCGCAGCGCCTCCTTCGGATGCCCCGTGTAGAGGTGCGTGAGGGCCCGATACCGCATCGCCTTGGCATCGTCGCCGGCAGTCTTGCGGGTCTCGGTAAACGCCTTCTCTCGCTCCGGGTACTCGGGGTAACCGATCTCCTCGAGCGGATTCGTGAGCGGTCCGGGCACCCCCTCCTGCCGATTGCCCGCGGGGCCGAACCGTTGGAAGTTGATGAAGAGGTTCGCACGGCCGAGGTTCTTGTCGACGGAGCGGAACAGCTCGGCGGTCGTGCGGACGACGTCGGCCATCGCCGGGTCCGTCGGGGCTGCGTCGAGGCAGGCGTGGGCGGCCTTGAGCGCGCCCTCGAAATCCCCCTTGCGCGCCAAGAGGTCCACCTGGCGGCGCTGGGCCGCGTACCACGACTCCACCGCCTGAGGATAGGCCGTGAAGACCCGCTCGAGCGCCGCCATGCCCTGATCGTACTTGCCCTGCTCGGCAAGCGCGTCGGCGGCCAGGAGGCACCACGACGAGGCGTCGGCCGACGGGGCGTCCTTGCGCTCGGCCTCACCCTTCTCGCAATCGGCGTAGAAGGCGACCGCTTCATCGAACTTCTGCAACCGGCGCAGCGCGATGCCGTAGCGGCTGCGCCACTCGCGAAGCTGGGCGATGTCGCGCTGGGTCGCCGGCGACGACAGGGCCACCAGACGCTTCAGGTCGGGCAGGCACGACTCGATCTCGCTCAGGCGCCACGACGCCTCGACCTTGCACGCGAGGGCGTCCGTAACGAGCTTCTCATTGCCGCTGTCGAGTTCCGCGGCCTTGGCGGCCTCGGCCCGAGCCTCGGCGAACTGGCCGGCGTCGAACAGGAGCTGGGCCATCTTGAGCTCGATCTCGGCGCTCGCGGCCTTGTCATCGCTGCGCCGCCCGAGAAGATCCTTCAGTCGTGCGACACCGTCGGCGGCCTTCCGGGTCTGGCGGCAGATGTCGGCCGCAAGGAGGACCGCCCGCTGCTCCGCCGCCTTGTCCTTCGCCAGCGTCTGCTGCATCCGCTCGGCGGCCTTGAGGGCGTCGTCGAGCTTCTCGATACGCCGCAAGGCCGCGATCAGGGTCTCGAAAGCGGCGGCTTTGTCCTTGGGCTCGGCCGAGGCGTTGGCGATCACGCCTTCGCAAATCGTGACGGCCTCGGGACACCGCGGTCGAGATTCGGCGCATTGGGCGGCCTGCTCGAGCAACTGGGCGACGGTCTTCGGCCCCTCGCCCGTCTCGGGCTTCTTGGCCTCCGCAGCCGCCGCCATGACCAGCAGGATGGCAAGCCACCACAAGGCGATTCGCATGGAACGGCGTCCCGTTCGAGCCGGCGGGCCTCCCCCGCGCCATCGACTCGCGCTTGAATGAATGGCCGCCGCGGGCCGAAGTTCCGATGGAAACGCCCTGCCCGGCTGACCCGAAAAACCTTCCTATTGATTCCTGGCCCCAATCGCCGAAGTATTGTATTGTGACGGGGTTGCTTATCCGAACGGTTCGAGGAAGCCACTGCATGCGGAGAACGTTGCTTGCCGCCGTAGCCTTGGCCCTGGTCTTGGGCACAACCGCGGTTGCTTCGGCGGCCGTGTTTCCGCGTTCTTCGTTTCCGGCTCGGATCGTCGACGTCAGCTTCAGCACACCCGGCGGCATTTCCTACGATCCCAAGGCGCCCATCGAGATCACGCTGACGCTGCTGAATCCCGCGCGAAACGAACTCGACCTGCGCAAGGCCGAGTGGCGGGTCACGCGGACCCGCGCCCTGCCGGCGCCGCGGCCCGAGGACCCGTGGGACGTTACGCTGGCGGACGTCGAGGACGTGGCCACCGGCACCCTCGAATCGCCGGAAGGCTTCATCCTGGCGCGGAACCAGAAGCGGGCCGTCAAGATCAAGTTCACGCCCGGCAAGTACGGCCACTACTCGGTGCGCCTGCGCTATGGGCTGGCCGACCTGAAGTCGGACTGGTTCCGGGCCGTCGCCGCGGCGGTGGTGTACGAACCGGCGCCGGGCTTCAAGCCCCTTTCGCCCTGCATGCCGAACTACAACGAGATGCGCGCCGACAAAGGCGATTATCGCTGGCTCGGAATCGCGTCGCGCTACGGCATCAAGTGGGTCCGCGGCAACCTCGTCGTTCGCGCCGTCCCCGGCAAGCCCGGCGAGTTTGACTGGTCCGAGGCCGAGAAGATGGCCCAGGCCCTCCGCAACAATCACGTGCTCCTCCTGGGCGACCTCGGCGAGTTCCCCGGCATGACGGTTCCCAGGCTCGGCGACAAGCCCATCACGTACTGGGCCGGCGCCAAGGCCAACCTCGTTCCCGTCCCCGAGAGCTTCGATAAGCTGGCCGACTACGTTCAGCAGGNNGGTGCTCAAGCGATTCGGCGACGTGATGCCCGCGGCGTACGTCCGCAACGAGCCGTGGGAGCTCGGCAGCATCAGCAACTATCGCGCATCGGGGGCCTACTATCGCCAGTTGCTCCAGACGGTGTACAAGGCCGCCCACGCGGCCAAGCCCGACGTCCTCATCCTTGCCAACGACCAGATCACCAACTTCGAGGACAACATCCAGTCGGTCGAGGGCATGACGGCCTTCGTCGACGCCACAAGCCATCACACCGGCTGGACCGATAACCGCGGCGCGGTCCAGTCGGCGGCCATCGGCAAGCCCGCCTGGGAGACACAGGACTGGGCGAGCCACTACGACGCCTACGTCGTCGCCTCGATGACGATGAAGCTGGCCGGCGGCTACACCAAGACGAACCCGACCACCGATTCCGGCTACCTCTTCTCGGTGGGCCGCGAGCACATGGGCAGCGCGTACGATAACGACAGCGACTTCTACTCGCCCTCGGCCATCGGCCAGGCCCTATCGACGTGGCTCCACTTCATCGAGGACACCGACTTTGCCGGGCGGGTCCACCCGGCCACCCTGCCGCGGATCCTCCTCTTCAAGGGCCGCGCGCCGGTCCAGAAGCACGTGGCCGTGGTCATCGGCCGCATCAAGGCCTACGGCGCCCTGTACAAGAAGGACGAGGGCGACGTGGATTGGCCGCAGATCACCACCTTTGGCGAGCTCCGCCTCGATGACAAGGACGCCACGCTTTCAGTCTGCGATATCAGCGGCAATCCGCTCAAGCGCACCGACAACCGTTTCGACATCCCGCTGACCGAGGAGCCGTACTACGTGGTGTCCTCGCGCGGGCTCGACGACTGCGCCGCCCGGTTGCGTGCCGCCACCGCCCGCTACGAGGGCAACGTCTTCCACACCAGCCTCCAGGACTTCACGCGCCCCGTGGCCGATAAGCCCCCCGTGCGCGTGACCGTGACCTGCGGCATTCAGGCGAAGATGGGCGCCACCGTAGCGCTGACGCCGCCGGACGGCTGGAAGCTCGAGCCGCGGGAGATCAAGATCCCCGCGCTCGCGCCGGGCCAGAGCCACGTGGCCGAGTTCAAGGTGGTCCAGGCCGTCGAGAAGCCGGCGAACCAGTACCCGTTCACGGTGAGCATTGCATCGGACGCGGGCCTGCTGGAGTTCCGCGAGGTGCTGCACGCCGCCGTGTTCCGCAAGGCCACGATCACCGTCGACGGCCAGCTTGCCGACTGGGAAAAGGCCGGCGCCGTTCCGGTCCTCCTCTCGGCGCAAGGGATGATCGTTGCGGAGAAGGTCGAGAACCCCTGGCAGCCGCTGGCGTCGCTGAAGACCGCCGACCCGGGCGCGATCGTCGCGCGATTCGCCGGCCTGTGGGACGACAAGTTCCTCTATGTGGCCGCCGAGGTGCGCGACCCCGCCGGCGAACTCAGGCCGTCCATGGCCAAGGGCACGTACTATCTCATGCACGGTAATCCATTTGATTACCTGTACTGGTGGGGGCCGACCGTCCCTGGCACGCGAGGCTGCGGCCTGAAGATCGCGATCGACCTCAGGCGGCCGGGCGACAAACTCGACCGCTGGATCCCCGCCGAGTACCAGCGGCGATTCGAGGGCTGGGGCAATCACCTGAGCGCCGACTACGAGTACGACCTGTACCTGGGCCAGCAGAATGTCGTGCGCGAAAAGTACGCCGCCATCGTGACCGAGCACCTGGGGCGGCTGGCCAACCCCTTCATCGCCAAGATCAGGGGCGGATGGCCGCCCTTCGATGAACCGACGTTCATGGCCACAGGCGAGCCGCTGCCCGAACTCTGGCGCCTCATGACGCCGGGCCTGGCGCGCGGCAACTACTACCCGTTCACCCCACGGCCGCGGCGGGACCAGTCGCTCCTTGAAGAGGCCGCCCTCGTCGTCAAGCGAACCGAGGCCGGCTGGCTCTACGAGGCCGCCATTCCGTGGGAAGAACTGGCCGAGGTCCGGCCGGCCGCCGGCAAGGAAATCCGCTTCAGCTTCTACGTCCTCTCCGCCGGCCAGCGTGCGCTCTCATGGACCACCGGCCGCTCCGCCTGCCGCGGGTTCCAGATCCTGCACCCCACGTGGATCACCGGCGACGCCATCGAGACCGTGTGGGGCTTCGCCGAGTGACGCTGGCGGTTCGCTATTCGAACTTCAACTCGCCCCACGTGCCGGGGAAGAGCCACGCTTCCTGCGGCAGGTCGCTCACGAGGTTCGTCTCCTTGTTCGCCCAGTAGGTGCGCGCGGTGTTGATCGTGCCCTGGGCGTCGGACGAGATGAAGCCGACATCGCCGCGGATTGCCAGGCCCGGCTTGGCGTCCAGACCCAGATCCTTCAGCGGAAGGGCCGCCTCGACCGTGTATCGGCCGCCCGCCGCCTTCACCACAACGGTGGCGCCGGCCATGATTTCGACGCGGTCGAACGACTTGTCCCCCACCGGCGAATGATACTTCACCTTCTTCTCGGCCGGCGCGCGCCGGTCCACGGCCTTCATCAACACCGCCACGGGCTTGCCGCCGAAGTTCGCGAGGACCACGCGCAGGTCGCCCGCGGCCGGGTCGCGGCGATCGGGCCGGGAGGCCGGGTCGGTGGCCAACTGGATGTCCACGGCGTCGCCGGTCTTGAAGAGTCGCGTGAAGTCCTTGCCTTCGTTCAGCCACGGCGAGGCGTCGGTCACCTGGAACCGGACGTAGAGGTTCTCGGCGTCGTAGGCCAGGCGGGCAACGCCCTTCTCGGGCGAGCCCTCGCGCTGGACCGTCATCGGCGGCACGTCGGCCCACGCGGCGGCGCCCCCGTCGCTCGCGTCGAGTTTCGGCGGCGCGGCCATCCGGCGGATCGCGTACGACTTGGCGGTGCCGGCAATGGCCGAGCGGGCCTCGACGTCGGCCTTCGCCTTTTCAACGGCCGCCGCGTCAAGCGTCACCGCCGGGCCGGCGAACCGGCGGATCGTTTCCAGGCCCTTCACCTGGAGCACCATCGCCGCCTCACGCGGGAAACCCGTGGTCATCCGGATCACGCCGTCGGCCTGTTTGCCGAACCAGCCGTTGAACGGCTCGCTGCCGTGCGAGAAGCCCGACATGTCCATGCCGGGCGTCTCCTTTTCGGGCAGCGCGTCGCCCGGCAACCGGCCGTCCTGGAACAGCGCGCCCACGTACAGGCCGTCGGTGGTCATGAAGAAGTCCTGGCCGAGGTTCCCGCGCAGGACGAACACGCGGCCCACCCGGTCGCTCACCTCGGCCACGCCGCAGACCTTGAGCGGCCCGATCAGCAGGCCCGGCTTCGGCATCGTGGCGCGGTGCGACCCGTGCACGCCGGGGTACGGGTTCGGATAAGACCACAGGATCCGGCCGTCGCGGCTGTCAACGCCGAGCATGCCGGTCGTGGGGCCGGCGTAGCCCTTGAAGCTGAGGCAAAGGAGCAGGTGCTCCTCCGGCACCGGCACGAGGTCGCCGTTCTCGGCCAGGCCGAGGGCTTCCATCCCCTCGGGGGCATACACCGGCGCGCCGTCGTCGGTGAACCGCACGGGCTTGTAGCGCACCAGGCCGTCGGCGTAGAAGACGAGGTCCGACCCGATGCGTCCGCCCCAGCCGTTGTTGAGCAAAAGGCCGGGCATACGGCGCGACCGCGGGTCGTTGGGGTTTCCCGCCACCCTGGCCGGGAGGATCGTGCATTCGCTTTTCTGCACTTTTCCATCTTTATTCGTATCGGTCCAGAAACAGCCGTCGAAGGCGCTGAGGCCGGCGAACTCGCCCGACGGCTCGGCCCGCACGACGCCCGCGTGGTCGATCCGTCCCGAGAAGTGCCCCACCAGGCACACCGCCGCCACCGGCTGCCAGGCGCCGCCGCGCTCCATGTAGATCACATGGCCGCCGCCGTCGCGGGCATCGTGGGCGTACAGGTACTCGCGCCTCTTCCCGCTGGCGGCACTCGCCAGGCGCATCGGCTGCGTCGCCGAGCCGGTGTCGATGCGGAACCCTTCGCCCTCGCCCGGCACCCACAGGACCTGGTTCACACGCCACCCGAGCTTGCCGGGCGTAAGGCCGATCTCGATCGGACCCACGTACGCCAGCGCCGGGTCCTGCTCGTGCAGATAGCAGCCGGTGCCGGCGTACCCCGTATTGCCGATGTAGTCGCGGACGAGCTTGCCGTCCCTGCCCCAGACCGACACGCGCCGCGGGAAGTCCCAGCTTTCAGTCACCCAGATATGGCCAAGGCTGTCGACGGCCACGCTACTGACGTGCATCATGGCCTCGGGGTCGAACGGGCCGCGGATCGGCCGTCCGCCCTTGCGCCCCGCCGCCCAGGCGAGCTTGCCGTCGGGCGTGTAAACCTTGACCTGGCTGTCGGGGCCGACGTCGGCCACGGCGACCTGGCCGTCCGGCCCCACGGCGATCGCGCCGGCCTTGCCGAGGCCGGGCGTCTCGATCGCCGCACTCCGGCCCGACTCCAGGTCCACCGCCGTAAGCCTGCCGTCGAGAACCGCGTAGCACCGGCCGTCGGGACCGAGGGCGACCGCCGTCAGCCCGGGCGCCGGAAATCGTTTCATCAGTTTAGCCGAGGCGGCGTCGAGGACGGCCAACTCGCCCGACCCGAGCGCCAGGACGAGCCGCCCCTTGCCGGCGGCCATCGCGACGACGCCCGCGCGCGCCGGCGTCTCGCGCTGCGTGGCAGCCTGCGCGCCGGCGGCCGCGGCCTCCGTGCCGGCCGCGCCCGACTCCGGCTGCTCGCCCAGGATCACCGGAACGGGCAGCTCAAACGGCCGCGGCTTGCCGTCGAGCACGAACGGCTGGTACGTGCCGTCGGTCTTGGAGAACCGGCAGAGCTCGCCCTTGGCATGCCAGCTCGAAACGGTGGCGTAGACGTACCGCTCGTCGGCGGCCAGGGCGAGCGCCCCGCGTTTCTCGCCCCACTTCTTGAGGCCGTCCGGGGCGACACCGAGGAGGCCGCTGCCGCCCTCGGCGAACGCCCATGAGACGATCATCCAGTCGCCGGCCGCCGCCACGCCGCTCGGCGCCGCGTGATCGGCGCCCCACGCGCCGCTGCCGCCCTTGACGGACCACGGCGGCGTGCCGGGGTTGTAGAAGCTCCGCTCGTACTCGGCTCCCAGGCCCTCGTGCGTCAGGCCCACGACCTTGTACGTGCCGGGCCCGACCAGTCGGCCCTTGTCGTCGAGGCCGTCCCAGAAGACCTCGACGGTGCGCTCGTCGCCCTGGAGGTTGACGGTGAAGTCCTCGGGGATGAAGTCGCCGGCCAGGTTCCGCACGCGCCGCCCCTCGGCGTCGTCGATCGCCACGGTGAACCGCGCGGCTTTTTTCGGAATGGCCAGGCGCAGCGGAATCGTGCCCTGGAGGCGCGAGGCCGCGTCGATGTACTCGCGCGGCCTGACGTGGCCGGCGGCCAGGAGCGCGGCGTCGCCCCAGGCCTTCCAGTTGGTCCAATAGAACTCGCGCGACGTCTCGCCCGGCTGCATGTTGTCGGCGTAACGGTGGGTCGGCCAGGTCTTGCCCGTCGGGTCGCCCCACATGAACTCCATGCCCACGCGGAAGACCGCGCCGGCGTTCATCGCCGGAGGGGCGGCATACAGGACCGTCCACGGAAGCTTGATCTCCTGGACATATCCCTTTTCGTCGTCATCCATGCGGAAGGCCATCTCCAGACCGCGCCCCAGGTCGGTCCCGTTCTCCTTGAAGGCCAGGAACGATTCCGTGCCGTGGAACGCCTCGGTCAGGCTCTTGCCGCTCTCCATCTGGATGCACGGCATCTTCTTCGGCATATAGTACCAACAGGTGAAGTGGGAGATGCGGTCGGTGCGGAACCGGAGCTGGACGGCGTCGGACTTCCACCCGTCGCTCGGGTTGAACGCCGGGTCCACGAGGTTGAACATCGGCGTCGGGTCCTTCCAGTGGATCGCGACATAGAGGTTGGCGGCGTCCCACATCATCGCCACCTCGGCCGAGTAACGGCTGCGGATCGACTTGTCGGCGAAGGCCCAGACGCGGCCCGAGAGGTCCCAGTCCTTGAGGTCGCCGTCGATCGTCACCTTGCCGGGCGCGGGCACGACCGGGATGCCGACGTTCTGGCTCTGACCGCCGATCATGTTCGTGGTTTCGCCCGTCGCCGCCGGCGCCAGGACCGCCGCCAGCATCGCCGCGGCCGCCACAACTGCGATTCGATTCACCACCACCACCGCCTCCTTCCGATTCCACAACCGTTCCATTGAGAAGCGCCCGTATCAGACCCGTATGCCGCGGGGCTGTCAAGGATTGAACCGACCGCCGCGGCCGGTGGGTGTGCCAAAGTTCTATGGCCGGGTGGCATTACGCACGTCCAGAGCGGTCCCTTTCCAAGAGGCACAGTGCGCTCTATACTGTGTGAGTTCGTTGCGGCACCCTCTTGGAGAACGTCATGAACCGAACGATTTCCGTCGCGCTGGTCGCCTTGGGTCTGGTCTTCGCATCGGCGACAACAATCGCCCTGGGCGCCGCCGCCTCGCCCCCCGCGCCTCTGCCCGACCGGCAAGAGGTCATCCGCTACGCGGCCACCAGTGCGGAGGGCTTCGCGAAGAAGGCCGGGACGCCCGTGGCCTCGACGACGTCGCGTGATGCGTACACCTGCTCGCTCGCGCTGGCCGAGGCCAAGGCGCACCCCGAGTGGATCGAACTCCTGCTCCGCCTGGGCGCCTCGATGCAGGATCGCGACCCCAAGGACAAGGGCTACGGCAACTTCCGCTGGAACTGGGGCCAGCCCGCGCCCGACGACATGAACGCCGTTGAGTTCTGCATGCAGGGCGGCACGCTCCTCTGGCTGCGGCACCGCGACGAGCTGCCCGAGGCCGCGCGCACGATCCTCCGCGAGACGATGGAATTCGCCGCTGAAGGCTGTCTGCGGCACAAGGTCCGGCCGAGCTACTCGAACATCTCGCTGATGAACGCGTCGAACCTGATCCTCTTGGGCGAGGCGCTCGACAAGCCCACGGTCGCCGACGAGGGCTACACGCGCCTGGCGACCATCGTGCGCTGGACCGCCGACAACGGGATCAGCGAGTACGACAGCCCCACGTACTACGGCGTGGACGTTGACGACCTGGGCATCGTCGAGACGTTCTGCAAGCGCGACGAAGGCCGCCGCCAGGCCCGCGCCATGCTCGACCTTTTCTGGACCGACATCGCGCTCAACTTCTTCCCGCCGTCGCAGCGCCTGGCCGGGCCGCGCAGCCGCGATTACGACTACCTGCGCGGACACGGCATCCTCGAGAACCAACTGTGGATCAACGGCTGGATCTCGGGGAAGATACGTGGCAGCTTCGGCATCCTCTTTCCCGCGATCTACCGATGGCAGCCGCCCGCGCGGCTGTTCGAAATGAGCCAGACGCGGTTCCCGCGCCTCGTTCGCCAGGCGTGGGGCAATGAGAAGAACCAGTCGCGCACGCACTATCTTGCCGAGGACGTAACGCTCGGCTGCGCAGGCGCCAACTACCACAACATGGACCTGCCGCTCACCGTGGACCTGCCCGGCGACATCGACATGCCGCGCTGCTATTTCATCCCCGACGCCCGCCACGATCCGTACGGGAAGATCAAGATCAAGGAGGGCAAGGGTCCGCACTCGAAGACGCTGCACCTGCGGCCGTTCTGGACTGCGGCGCAGCGGCGCGCCGACGCCCTCGGCCTCGTGCTCTATCGCGATGAGGACATGACGAAGGAGGCGACCACGCTCGAGTCGCACTTCGTCATGCCGCGCGCCGTCGACGGCTTTTGGGTCGGCGACCGCCAGGTCAAGTTCGAGGGCCAGACGCCGGCCACGTTCCCCGTGAAGATCGGCGAGCCGGTCGTCCTGCGCAAGGGCACCGCCGCGGTCGGCCTCCGCGTGACCTGGTCGCAGGGCGTCGCGGGCAAGGACGCCCCGGCGGCGCTCGTGTACGACGGCAACGAGTTCGGCGTCGTCCGCCTCACGGTGACGCACTACGACGGCAAGGAAGCGACGCCATCGGTCGTGGGCGCCGGGGCGGCGCTCTGGGTGCGCGTCGGCAGCGGGCTGCGGACCGACGCCGCGTTTGATGCGTGGCGGAAGGCGTTTGCCGCCGCCAAGGCCGACGGCGCCGTCGCCTCGGGCAAGGTAGGCCTCAAGGCGGGCGGCCTCGACGGCCCGCTGGCGATCGAGGTGGAGTACCCGGCCCCGAAATCGGCCACCGTGGATCCGCCGCTCTCGCGTGCGGTGCTGGAACTGGACGGCGAGGACATCGGCGCGAAGATTCTGGCGGACCTCGACGCGGTCAAGAATCGCCCGCCCGCCGCTACCGCGCCAGCGCCTGCGAAAAAATAGCAGCGCCCGCTACAGCCGCTGGATCAACTCGGCCGCGCGGTCGCGCCACTGGTCGTACGTGCCCGGCGGCTCGGTCGGGATACGGCCGCCAGCGATCGGGTCGTACTCGTCGGTCTTCAGGACGATCCTGGCCGAGAGTTCGTCGAGGAACTGGCGGGCCTCGGCCGCCGCGGGGCCGGTCTTCCCGCCCAGGCGCTGCTCGAGCGTCGCCAGGTAGCGCCGGTCCTTCGCGCCCTCGCGGGCCATCTCCCACCGCACCGTCGGCACGTGCCCCTGCGACGCATCGGCGGCCGGCCATGTGTAGTTGTGCGACGCCGTGCCGTTGTGGTAATACACCCACTGCGCGGCGCCGGCCACCCCGGCCTTCCAGTTGAAGAAGCCGAAGAAGAGCCGCGGCGGCGACAGGCGGCCCATGCCCGAGCCTTCGCCCGCCATGTTGTAGATCTGGAACACGGCCTTCGGGTCGCCCTGCCGCACCAGCGCCATCTTGTCGGGCAGCCAGCGGTTGACGGACCAGATGTTGATGCGTCCCTTCCAGAGTTCGTCCTCGGGCCGTTTCATCGCCCACCCGCCGCCCGTGGTGAGCTCGCGCAGGACATCGGGTACGTCGCGCTTGATGAGGTCGTCATAATGCTGCGTGGCCTCGGTGGTCCACGGGTGGCTGCCGGGCTCGTCGGCCACCTCGAGCACGAGGTCCAGGCCGCGCCGGCGGGCCTCGTCGCGAATGAACTTCACGGTCTCGACGTAGCGCTGGTCCAGCCGCTCGCTGAACGGGTAGTACCGGAACCACGTGGTATACATCTTGATGGATGTATCCGGCTTGTTCAGCCACTCGGCCGTGATGCGGTTCCACAGGCCGATTTCCAGGTGGTGCCCGGAAAAACCGGCCTTGCGGTAGATATCGAGGACCGCGGCGAGCACGTCGCGCTTGAGGTCGCCGTCGCGAGTGACGGGCATCGACATGGGCGCCATCGTCATGCCGTGGCACCGCTGGTCGGCAAGCTCCTTCTCAATGAGCGCCAGGTCCGGCGGATCGACCGCCGCGTTGTAATACATGTAGAGGTTCACGCCCGGCTCGGCCAGCACGAACGGGTAGACCGTCAGCGTGAGCGGCACGGCCGCCTTCTCGGCCCCGCCGACGAGCACCCGCACCTTGCCGGTGTACGCCCCCGTCGGCGTGCCCTCCGGCACGTAGTACGTAATCCAGAACTGCTGCGACTCGCGCTCGCGCACCGTCTGGGTCGCGGGCGATTCCAGGAGGACCGGCGCGGCCTCCGACTGGCCTTTCGTCGTCACCTTGATGCGCCGGACGACGCGGACATCGAAGTTCTCGGCGGCGATCGTGCGCCCGCCTGGCCCGGCCAGGTCCGTCACGCTCATTGAGAACTCGCCCGGCCTGAGCGCGAGGACCGCGAGCGAAATCGGGCCGTACTGCCCCGCGCAGTCGCGGGCCGCCAGCGACGCCGAGCGGTCGGCCGCCGCCGGCACGAAGTCGGGCGCGATGACGAAAGACGTGGGCTTGGCGAAGAGGACGAACCCGCGGGCCGTCTCCTCGGCGCTCGCCTCGACCGGCGCCGCCACCACAACCGCTTCCGGGTCGGCCATGTACGGATGCGCCTTGGCCTGCCCGCCCCACACGCGGAACTGCTCGGGCACCGCGGCGCCGCAAACGCCGATGGCAAGCAATAGGATGGCCGCGGCGATCACGGCCGCCCCGGCCTTACTTGCCACTGTGGGCCGCGCCACGGAATGACTGCGATTCATGCGGTGGAACATGGCCACTCCCTTTCCTGGTACGCCAGCGCAATTTATGACTTTACGCAGCGGGTACGGAGACCCGCCGCGCAAAGTCACAAGTTGCGATGTCGTCCCCGGCTCGGCCGCGGTCGTTACGATTTGCCGAGGGTGCGCAGGACGCCCAGCGTCACATTATCGAGCGGCGAGGCCGCCAGCGCCTCCTGCATCATGGCCTGGCAGACGGCATGGGCGCCGGCCTTTTCGTGGGCGGCAAAGAGGGCCTGAAGCTTCGCGTCGGGCAGCGCCTTCGTGAGGCCGTCGGTGGCCAGGAGCAACCACTCCCCCGGCCGCAGGCTGAGGTCGTAGATGTCGGGATCGACGTGCGGCCGCGTGCCCACCGCGCGCGACAGGACGTTGTCGAGGGACAGTTGCTTGGCCATCGCATCGGTCACCATCCGGTTCGCGACGAGTTCCGAGATCACCGTATGGTCCTCGGTGAGCTGCTCGAGGCGTCCGCCGGTAAACTTGTAGATGCGACTATCTCCGACGTGGACGATCCGGCTGCCCTGGGCGGCGATGACGGCGGCCGAGAGCGTGGTCCCCATGCCGGCCATCAGGGGCTCGGCCTGGGCGATGGCCAGCACCGCCTTGTTGGCCGCCGCCACGGCCTTGCAAAGGACGCCCTCGTCGGTCAGGAAGGCCGGGTTGACGCGGCGGAGGTGATCCATGAACGTGCGCACGGCGACGCGGCTGGCCTGCGACCCGCCCGGCCGGCCGCCCATGCCATCGGCGATGACGAAGATGCCGTAGCCCGGCTCGCCGAGCACGTCATCATCGTTGCGCTCGTGATGCGGGCCCTTCTCTGAAAGCGATGACCAGTCGAAAAGCGTCACAGACTCGTCTCCGGGGTGTCTTGTCCCGTTTGATTTTACCCGATTTTACCGCAGAGCACGAACGGATTCACCGCCGAGAAAAACGGCAACAGATTCACCGCAGAGACCGCTGAGAACGCAGAGAAAAACAGCAACGACAGAAGGATTGGTAAAAACGGAAAAGGCCATTGTAGATCACGCCTTTTCCGTTTCCCCTCAATCCGTAAGTCGTTTCTTTCATTCCCTGCAATCCATGCTATCTCTGCTGTTCCATTCTTATCTGTCAGCCTTTCTCTGTTTTTCCCCAATCCTTAATTCGTTTCCGTTTTTCTCTGCGTTCTCTGCGGTTCAACCCTTACCTATCAGTCTTTTTCTGTTTTTCCCCAATCCTAATCCGTTTCCGTTTTTCTCTGCGTTCTCAGCGGCTCAATCCTTATCTGTCAGCCTTTTTCTGTTTTTCCCCAATCCTGATCCGTTTCCGTTTTTCTCTGCGTTCTCAGCGGTCTCTGCGGTGAATTCTTGAGTTGTTGTCTGTGCGTTCCGCGGTGAATCTTGCCGTTTTACTTCTCGATTCCAAAGAATGTCTGGCACGGCAGCATCGGGCACCAGCTTGGCGCGAACGAGCCGGTGGCGTACCAATGATCGAACACGCCCGCCGCCTCGGACCACTGGAGGCCGCCCTCGCGCCCCAGCTTCTCATTGTTGCACAGGATGAAGCCGAAGCGGCAGCGCCCCTGGGAGGGGTCGAAGAGCGCCAACTCGCGCCGCGGAATCGCCATCTCGTACGTCGTCAGCTTCCGGTCCTCGTCGCGCTTGATGACGATCTTCGCCCCCGGCACCGGGCCGACGCCCTCACGAGGCTCCGTCTGGTAGGCGGTGCGGCGCGGCGTATCGGCGGCCCACTGGCGCATCAACTGGTCGCCATCCTTCGAAACGTGGGCCACGTAGTGGTAATCGGTGTCGTAGAAATGCCCCTTCCAGGCGTACGGATCGTCCATCGGCCGGCCCCAGCCGGGCACGCGGTCGCGGAAGCCGAACGCGATCATCAGGCAGTCGCCGGCGTAGCGGATGTGGCCCAGGCCGTCGGGCATCCCATTCTTGTAGGGCAGCGTGACCTTGGCGCCCTGGCCGCGGCCGCGCACGGCGGGCTCGCCGGCGGGGCACCGGAGCTCGTCCTCGTTCACCTCGGCGGCCACGTACACATTGGCGTCATCGTACGCCGTATAGACGCGGGCAACGATCCGCTTCTTCTCGGGCGTGCCGGTGGGGCGCTCGAGGTGCGGATTCAGGAGGTACTGCGTCAGGTCGATGCCGCTGGCAAGACGGTCGCTGTCGAGGAGCACGGGCGTCGCGCCTTTCCAATCATCGAGCGAACCGTCAACGGTGATGGTCCGCTTGATGAAGCGCGCCGCGGCCAGAATCTGCCGGCACTCCGCCGCCCCCGCATCGGTCCGGGCGGTGAGCGTGATCGCATACTCGTTCTGCGGCGAGGCCTTCACGCCGGGCCACGGCACGGCGACTTCGACGAGCTTGGCCGCGGGAATCTCCAGCGCCACCTCCGACGCCTTGCCCTGCCCCTCCAGCGCGAGCACGAGCGTTCCCTTCACCGCGCGGTTCATCTGGTTCTCGACCCGCACGCGGAGCGACTGCGGCCGGTCGGCCGGCTCCAGCAGCGACAGGGCGTACAAGTTCACCGCCGTCACGTTCTCGATGCGGGCGCCAGCAATGCGATCACGCAGGGCCACGACGTCGAGGTCGTCGGTCGTGAGGTAGACCGGATACTCGGTGAACGGCACCGTGAGCTTGCCGCCGGAGGGCCGGATTTCGCGCCCGGTGCAATCGTACGCGCGAAGGCCCTTGGCGTCGGCGATCGTCAGGGTGCCGGCGGTGTCGAGTTCGCGGTTCGAGCGGCCGGTGTTGCTCCAGAGGACGGCGACCTTGGTCGCATCGCCCGCGCGCTCCTTCGGAACCGGCACGGCCCACCGCGCCGCAAACTCCTTGGCGCGCGGCAGCGCCCGGACGGCGTCGGTCACGTGGCTCGGCTGGGCGAAGATCGCCCCGGTGATAAGTTCGTTCTCGGGCCAGATGTCGGCCACGATCGGCCGGTCCTCAAGAAAGTGCGTCAGCACGGCGAACGTGGTGTTCGACCGCGTCCAGTCAGGCCCGTAGCCGATGTCCCACTGCATGTTCGTCTGGTACGTGCCCACCAAGGCTGCGCGCACCGCGTACTGGACCACCTTGACCGCGTTGACGTTGTTGTTCGACGGCTGCGGATACTGCGAGAGCATGGCGGCGCGACCGAAACGCCCAGGCTCGGCCTTGGCGTCAAGATCGGGGAGCGAGGCGCGGAAGTGCTCAAGGTCGCGCCGCATCTTCTCGGCCCGCGTCTTGGCGGCGGCCTTGTCGGACTCGGGCGCAGCGGCATCGGCGGCGCGGGCGTCGAGGGCGGCGATTTCGGCCTCGGTCGACGCGATCTTCTTCTGCGTGCCCTCGAGCGGGCGCAGCGACTTCTCGGCCTCCGACAGTTGCTTGCGGAAGTCCGGCGGCAACGTGCCCTCGCGCCACTCCGTGCCGCCCTCCGTCAGATAGTAGTACGGCAGGCCCATGCGGCGCGAGACCACCATGCCGTGATCCATCGAGCGCGGCTGGGCGCCCTCGCGCATCGTGCGGGCCCCCGCACCGGTGTACGGATGGTGCGTCACGCCTGCGAGGAGGCCCTTCCACGATTCCGGGTGCGGCTCGATGTTGTCCTCGGCGAACATGCTGGAGTTGCCGGCGAGGATGCGGAGCTTCGGGTTGACCTTGAGGGCCATCTCGCACCACATCTTCTGAAGATCGCAATACTGCTTGGGCGTTCCGGCCCACGCCCAGCCGAAGATCCACGGCTCGTTCCAGACCTCGTAGGTCGTGACCTCGGGGAAATGGCGCACGACGAGTTCCGACGTGCGGACGAACTCCTCGTAGTTCCTCGGCGGCCCGTGCATGCCCAGCGACTTGCCGATCTCGCTGTTGGTGCCCTCGAAGGAGTAGCCGACGATCGGCAGGACCCACACGCCGGCCTTTTTCAATTCCGCGAGGCGGGCATCCATCTCCCTGAAGTCCACGTTCAGGGCCGCGCCCGCCGACGGCTCGGGCGGCGTGCCGACGACGTGCGGCTGGAAATGCGTCCGTTGCACCTTCATGCCGATGATCTGGAACAGCCGCAACTCGTCGCCGATGCGCATGCCGGAGGTGTTCGAGGCGAAGAACGATTCCGGCCTCAGCCCCTCGTGATGCGCCGGAACGACACCGACGCTCATGCGCCGCGTGACCGTTTCGCCGGCCGCCGTGAACTCGCCGCAGAGCGTGTAGTAGCCGACCGTGAGCTTGAGGCCAAGCGGCCGTTTGACCGTCTGCCCATCGGCCGGAAGGGAAAGCGTGAACTCCTCTTTTGCGCCCGCGGGCTTGCCGAAGAGGTCCTCGGCCCAGACCTTCGCGCGGACCGACACGGGCTTGCCGCCGGTCGTCGCAAGGGCAGCCTGGAGCGGCAGATCGACCGGCGCCTGGTCTTCGATGGCGCGCGGGGGCGTCTCGATCATGCCCCAGGTGCCGCCGGCGTCGAATCGGGCCTCGAGTTCCCCCGCCGCGCTCGCCGACGCGGCGATCAGGATCCACCCCAGCGACACCCACATCCACGAGATTCCACGCATGGCCGGCCGCTCCTTTCGTACACGAAGGTTAACCCCGACGCGGGGGAAAGGAAACTGTAATTTGCCGGCCCGCCGCGGCGCGAAAACGGCCCACGAGCGCGATCCGCTTGGCGGAGTAGAACAGCACGGGATAGATGAGGAGTTCCATCAAGTACGAGGTCACGAGGCCGCCGATCATCGGGGCCGCCAGGCGCTGCATCGTGTCGGCCCCCGCCCCGGTGGCCCAGAGAAGCGGCACGAGGCCGATGAACGCCGTGGCCACAGTCATGGTCTTCGGGCGGATGCGCTTCACGGCCCCGTCGTGCACCGCCCACCAGAGGTCGTCGGCGTTGCGCATGCGGCCCTCGGCCCTGAACCGCTCGAAACTGTTATCGAGATAGAGCAGCATCACCATGCCCGTCTCGGCGTCGAGGCCGGCCAGCGCGATCAGCCCCACGATCACCGCGGTCGACATGTCGAAGTGCAGCGCGTACGTCAGCCCGAACGCACCCACCAGGCTGAACGGGATGGCCAGCAGAATGAGCATCACGCGCAGCCAGCTCCGGGTGGATACGTACAGCAGGAGCACGATGAGGAGGCCCGTCAGAGGAATCGCGATCTTCATCTCCTGGGCCATCTTCTGCATGTACTCGAACTGGCCGGACCAGACGATGCTGTAGCCCGTCGGCAGCGCGACCTTCCGGGCCACGGCCTCCTGCGCCTGGTGCACGTACGTGCCCACGTCGATCTCGGCGATGTCAACGTACACCCACGCCGAGCGGCGGGCGTTCTCGCTCCGGATCATGTCGGGGCCGCCGCGCACGGTGAACGTGGCCAGTTCGCCCAGCGGCACCTGCGCCTTCGACGGCCCGGCCACGAGCGTCTGGCGGAGGGTCGTCAGGCTGTCGCGCAGCTCGCTGGGATACCGCAGGTTCACCGGGTAGCGTTCCAGGCCCTCGACCGTGCGGGTGACGCTCATGCCGCCCATGGCGGTGGCGATGACGTCCTGCACGTCGGCCACCGTGAGGCCGTAGCGGGCGATCTCGTCGCGGTTGATCGTCACATCGAGATACGACCCGCCGAGGGTCTTCTCGGCGAACGCGCTCGTGGTGTGCGGGCCGGTCTGGGCGTCGGTCTTGATGACGTCGGCCACCCGCGCGGCCAGGTCCGACAGCACCGCCAGGTCGGGCCCCATGATCTTGATGCCCACGGGCGTCTTGATGCCCGTCGAGAGCATGTCGATGCGGGTGCGGATGGGCATCGTCCACGAGTTCGTGAGGCCCGGCACCTGCACGATCTCGTTCATCCCCGGCACGCGCACGCCGCCGGGCAGGACGTAACCGTAAACAAGTTCGTCGGTCGTGATCGGCCGCGAATCGGGCCACACCCGCTCGGCCCAGGCGGCCAGCCACGCGGGCCAGCCGGCGTAGAAGCGCGAGACGGGCACCTGGCGCCACTTTCGCTTGTCGCGCTCCAGCGTCAGGGTCGTCTCGTACATGCTCATCGGGGCGGGGTCGGTGGCGGTCTCGGCGCGGCCGATCTTGCCCATGACGCTACGGACTTCGGGGAACATCATGAGCATCCGGTCGGTCTGCTGAAGGAGTTCGCGGGCCTTCGTGGCCGAAATGCCGGGGTCGGTCGTCGGCATATACAGAAGATCGCCCTCTTCAAGCGGCGGCATGAACTCGCTGCCGAAGTGCGGCACCACGCGCCACACCCACGGCGCCTGCTCGGTGAACCACGCCGGCGTGACGAGCGTCGCGACGAGCACCCCGACCCACACGAACGCCGCCACGGCGACGGCCACGGTCAGCACCTTCAGGCGCATCGCCAGCACGAAGAGCGGCTGGTATAGCCATTGCTGGATCCGCGAGATCGGATTCGAGTTCTCGTGGATGATCTTCTGCGGCACGAGCAACATGCCGGCCAGGATCACCCACGCCACGGCCATCCACACGCGGTACTCGCCCCAGCGCGGCAGCGGAATGTAAAGGAGGAGCACCGCCGGGGCGGCCATCACGACGAGCGTAATCAGGAGGTTCCGCCACCAGCCCCACCGCTTCGGCAGCACCCGCGCGGTGATGAGCAGGCTCATAAGGACCGGGATGACCGTGACGGCCAGGAAGGAGGCCGCCGCCATGGCGAACGACTTCGTGTACGCCAGGGGCTTGAAGAGCCGGCCCGACTGCTCGCCCAGCACGAAGATCGGAAGGAAGCTGACCACGATGATGAGCAGGGCGAAGAACAGGCTCGGCCCCACTTCCTTCGCGGCCTCGGCGATGATTTCGGTCCGCGGCCGGGGCGTGGCCGGCAAGCCCGCGGCCTTGAGCGCGTGCAGCCGCTCCTCCTCGCGGTCGAGGTGCTTATGGGAATTCTCGACCATGACGATCGAGCTATCGACCATCACGCCGATGGCAATCGCGATGCCGCCCAGGCTCATGATGTTCGCGTTGATCCCAAGCACGTGCATGACGAGGAGGCTCGTGAGCACGCCCATCGGCACGACGATCACCGCCACCAGCTCGCTGCGCGCGTGCAGGAGGAACAGGATACAGATGAGCGCGACGACGATGATTTCCTCCAGAAGCGTGTCGGTGAGCGTCGCGATCGAGCGGTCGATGAGATCGCTGCGGTCGTAGCCGGTCTCGATGGCCACGCCCGGCGGCAGGCCCTTCTCGGCCTCGCGGAGGCGCTGACGGACGCCCTCGATCGTCGTGCGGGCGTTCTCGGCGAAGCGCATGACGACGATGCCGCCGACGGCCTCGCCCTCGCCGTTCCAGTCGAGCGCCCCGCGGCGCATCTCAGGGCCTACGCGCACGTCGGCCACGTCGCGGAGCGAGATCGGCGATCCGTCGGGCCCGACGCCCAACGCCACCTTGCGGAGGTCGGCCAGGACGCGCTCGGTCCGCGCCTGCTCGGGCGACTTGCCGGCCGCGCGCGCCTCGGCCAGTTCCCGGTCGGTCATCGAGCCGAGATACCCGATGCCCTGCACGGCGTACTCGCGCTCGCTGACCTCGATCACGCGGCCACCTACGTTCAGGTTCGAGCGCTCGACGGCCGTCTTCACCGCCGCCAGCGGCAGATTGAAGGCCAGCAGCTTCACCGGGTCAACGGAGATCTGGTACTGCTTTTCGAAGCCGCCGACCGACGCCACTTCGCTCACGCCGTCGACGGCCGTCAGCTCGTACCGCAGGTACCAGTCCTGGAGGCCCCGCAGGTTCGCGAGGTCCTGCTGCGGCTCGGCCAGCGGCGTGCCGTCGAGCGGGCACCGGTCGTAGCCCTTGACCATCTGGATTTTCTGGAGGCGGCCGCGGGCGTCGGCCGGGGCGTCCTCGGGGCGGTCGAAAGTGGCGTGTTTCGCCTCGTCGAACCAGACGAACTTGTCGCGCGAAAAGACGCGGTGGCGGATCAGCCGCCTCTGGGCTGCGGGGTCATCGGCGACGGCCGACGGGTCGGCGTACCACTGGTCGGTCTCCGGATCATGCCACAGGCCGTTCGGATGCTGGGGGCAGTAGCGGCCCGTGATAAGCACATACTCGTAGACCCAGCCGACGCCGGTGGCATCGGGGCCGATCTGCGGACTCACGCCGGGGGGGAGCTTGCCGAGCACGTAGCTCATGCGCTCGAGCACGCGGCTGCGCGCCCAGTAGAGGTCCGTGCCGTCCTCGAAGATGATATAAACGAAACTGGTTCCGAACATGCTGTAGCCGCGCACGACCTTCGACCGCGGCACGGCCAGCATGGCCTTGGTCAGCGGGTAGGTGACCTGGTCCTCGACGATCTGGGGGGCCTGGCCGGTGAACTCGGTGTAAATGATGACCTGGACGTCGGAGAGGTCGGGAATGGCGTCGACCTTGATGTTGAAGGTGGCCCATACGCCGCCGACGGCCAAGAAGAGCGCCAGCAGCAGCACCATCGCCCGGTTACGGATACACCAATCTATGAGCCTGGCAATCATCGGCGTTCCTGCATTCGTAATGCCTCAGCCACCGGTACTTGATGGGTGGCATGCCCACGCCTCTGTTCGCGTGGGCATGTTCTCGCCAGTCGCACAACATGCCCACGCAACGGACGGCGTGGGCATGCCACCCGGCGTTGCGGCCTCGCTGTCACATCTTCGGCTTCGCGCCGGTCACCGGCAGCGACGTCCGCCGGTCGAAGCAGCCGATCATGCCCTTGCCATAGTACGGGTTCCGGACGTCGCCGCCCGGCTGGAGCCAGATCGTTCCGCCCTGCCCCTCGCGATACATCGGGCAATGCAGTTCCTCCACCTTCTTGCCGTACGACGGCGGCACGCCCGTGGCGCGGAGGAGCTTGCCAAGGGCCACGCTCATGTCGGCGAACGCCTCGCGGGCCCGCGCAAGGTCGGTGATGGCGACCAACTCGAGCGCCTTGCCGCGTACCTGCGCCGCCTCGGTGTGTTTCGCCCAGAATTGCGGCTGGCCGGGGATCTCCGTCTTGATGAGCGCCGCCGTATTCTCGGCCGCCAGCCGCGCGGGCTCGGCGGCGCCGGTGAGCGTGTCATCGGCCAGGAGCGACGCAATGCGGAAGTAGCCGTCGAGGACGCCCTCGATCGCCTTGGCGGCGGGGTCGGGCAGGCTCGCAAGCTCCGACGTTCCCTCGACGACCGACGCGGCTTTCTGGTCAGCGGCCAGGTCGCCCTTGACCAGCTTGGCCAGGGCCTCGCGCAGGCGGGCCTCGCTGTCGAGGAGGAACTCGCCGCTGGTCACGACCATTTCGCCGGGCTTCAGGCCGTCGAGGATCTCGATCATGCCGCCCTCGGCCTCGACGCCCACGCGGACCTCGCGCGGCTCGAACCGCCCCTCGCCCAGGCTGACGTACGCCACCTGCCGCACGCCGGTGTCGATGACCGCCTCGCGCGGGACGAGCACGCGCTCCGAGGCCAGCGTGCTCCGGAGCTCGACGCTGGCGTACATGCCGGGCTTGAGAACGAGGTTCGGGTTATCGAATTCCAGCCGCACCCTGACCTGCCGCGATTCCTGGTTGAGGAACGGATAGATATACGTAACCTTGCCTTCGAACGTCACGCCGGGGACGTACGGCAGGCGCATCACGGCCTGCTGGCCGACCTGGACGAACGGGATCTGGTACTCGTACAGGGCCACCATGATCCAGACCTTCGAGAGATCGGCGATTCGGAGGAGCGGCGCCCCGGCGTCGACGCGCATCCCCTCGTACACGTTCCGCATGACCACCAGGCCCTGGAACGGGCTGCGCAGGGCCACGGTCCTCTCGGCCTTGCCGGACTCCTCCATGCGGCGGATCTGGTCGGCCGAGAGGTCGTAGTTCTCGAGGCGTTTGCGGGCCGAGTCGCGCAGGGCCTGGTCCATGCCGGCCAGTTCCGGCGGCGCGGCGGCGTCGGCCTTCCTCTTGAACACGAGCAGATACTCCTCCTGCGCCGTGTAGAGGTCAGGCGAATAGATGTCGAGCAGCGGCTCGTCCTTCTTCACCGGCTGGCCTACGTAGTTCACGTGCAGCTTCTCGATCCAGCCGCCGACCTTGAGCGTGACGTCGCGCACCATCGTCTCGTTGTAATCGACGCTGCCGACGGTCCGGATCACCCGCGTGACCGGCCCGACCACGACCGGCGCGATGCGCACGCCGATGCTCTGCGTCATGACCGGGTTGATGACGACCTCGGTCGTATACTTCGCGGGGTCGAGCGGCACGAGCTTCATGTGACAGATGGGGCAGTCGCCGGGATTCGGCAGGATGACCCACGGATGCATGCCGCAGGTGTAGTACTGCCTGGGCGCCTCGCCGGGGGCGTGGACGTGCTCGGCCTCGGCGGCGGGCGGCGATTCGTGGCCTTTGCCGAGCAGCGCGAGCGCAGCCTCGTTGGCGCGCGCGAGCGTCGACTTGACCTCGTCGCTCCAGAACGCGCCGAAAATAAGCGCACCGGCTAAGAGCACCACCACGCCGAGGATGAAACTCATCCGCGGGCGCGGCGGAGGCGGACTGGGCGGCGGCTCCGGCAACGAACCGGACGCCGGGGGCGGCGCTACCGGCCGGCCCGGGGCACCGATCGCCTTCCGCTCCTCGTTCTCCTGCGCCATGTTGGCTCCCGATGATCTTCAGCAGGCGCTGGCGCGGCGATCACCGCGTCGCCCACCTAATGTGACAGCGCTAGATTCAGACTGAGCGCGGCGGGTCTCCGCACCCGCCGCGCAAAACCTGGAAAGCTGCGCTGCCATGCTAACTATAGGCGCCGGGCGGTCGCATAGGCAAGTGTCGATGCCTATTTCTTCGCCGCGCCGGCCGCAAGCTGCTCGTCGACCTTCTTGATGTACTTCTCAGGATCCTTCTTGAACTCCGCCGGGCACATGGCGCAGCAGAAGTAGATGCGCCGGCCGTTATAGTCGACGTAGATTTTCGGGTCGATCTTGTTGCCCATGACCGGGCAGAGCTTCTGGGCGATCTCGCCGGCAGCGGGCGTTGCCGAGGCGTCGGCCTTCTCACCGGCCTTCGGGGCCGGCTCGTTCTTGCATCCCACGGCCATGGCGCCCAGCCCGACGGCCAGCACGGCGACCAGCACAAGCAGTCCGATCGTTTTCACGGCGGTTCTCCTTTGGGTTTCGACCTCTCTCATTTCGAGGGCAACACTTCGCCCTTACGGGGCAACGGACGGCCGACCAGCATCTCGATCTCGGCCAGGCGCACGGCGTGGTCAACGAGCGACCGCTCGTACATCAGTTGAAACTCGAGCAGCGTCCGCCGCGCATCCACCAGGTCGACGAAGTTGGCCGAGCCGGTGCGGAAGGCCGCTTCCACGGACTGGAGCGACTCCCTGGCCTTCGGCAGGAGCGTATCGCGATAGAGGGCGATCTTGCGCGTGGCGTCGCGCAGGCCGAACGCGGCCATCTTGAGATCGGCGGCCAGCATGTTCTCGCGGTCGCCCCGCATCTTCAGGGCCGCCTCGTGCCGGAGCTGCGCCTCGCGCACGCCCGCGGCGTACTTCTCGCGCCAGATCGGAAGCGTGACCGAGATCATGCCGACGACCATGTGATCCTCGGACCCTTCCATTCGCTCCACGTTGTTCATGTAACCGATGCCTATGCCGATATCAGGATAGTAGTCCTTCTCGGCCAGGGCGATCGCCTGCTTCCCGCGCACGATCTCGTGGTCAAGGCCCTTCAGTTCCGGGTTGCTCTCGTGCAGCCAGGCGAGAATCTCCTGGTCGGGCACGTCGAACTTCTCCTCGGGCACGGCCTTGGGCCAGGGCGTGGGCGTATCCATCGGACGCGCCAGGAGGGCGTTCAGCCGCGCCGCGGCGGCGCCCCGGGAATCCTCGAGCGTGCGCAGTTGATCGTCGAGCTTGCCGAACTCGACCTGCGCGCGGATGACGTCGGGCTGGCTCGCGCCGGCGGTGCGGTACTTGGCCAGGGCCACGTCGCCGAGGTACTTCACGAGGTCGCGGTTGCCCCGCACGGCCTCGATCGACCGCGAGAGATAGTAGTACTCGTAAAACGCCTGCTTGACCTGGTACGCGAGCCTGACGCGCTGGGCCTCGTACTCCTGCCGGGCCGCGTTCGCCTCTTCCTCGGCCACGGCGGCCCGCAGGTCCAGCTTGCCGAACCAGGGGAACATCTGCTCGACCGTCACTTCGTGTATCCGCATGTCTTTCGAGATCGCCGCGGTGTACGACAGCTTCGGGTCGTCGAGCGAGCGGGCCTGCGGCGCCCGCTCCCGGGCGGCCTGCCAGCGGAAATGCGCCGCCTGGAGACCGGGATTCGCCGCCTCGGCAAACGCCACGTAGTCGTCGGCGGTCGAGTCTTCCGTCAGCGCCGGGCGCGATGATTCGCCGGCGAGGCTAGTCGTGGCGACCGCAGCAGCAGGGCCAGTCGTGGCAGGTGCGGTTGGCGCCTTCGCAGGAGCCGACGCCGCTGACGCAGCCGGCGGAGCCGGGGCTTGAGCCGACGACGGCGCGGCCGCATCGCGATGCACCATCGTGCAGCCGACCGCCGACACAAGGAGTATGACAATACTCAGCGGGCACCCTCGAAGCAGAATCATGCTCCTCCCCTCCCCGTAGCGCAGCACGCACCCGGCGCTGCTGCGCACTGACTAACGAGGCGCCGGATCGGGGAACCCGGCGCACACGCTTTCTGTGGATCCCTCTCGCTTTTTATCTTATCGCGTATTCCCGGCTTTTTTCATGAAAATAAAGACCGCACCGTCATTGCGTCAGTTACGGGAGTAAAACCTCAACAAGGGCTGCCCTTGTCGGCTCCCCCGCGGCGCGGTAGGCTATAGCCACTTTGACGCCCTGCGTGCAGGCGAAGGAGAACTCATGGCCCCTGAGAAAGAGTCCCCGATGCGGAAGATCCCCTCCGTCGAACTCGTCCTTCAGTGCGACGAGCTTAAGCGATGGGCCGGCGAGGTTCCCCGCCGCATCCTTGTCGAGGCCGTCCGCGTCGCCATCGACGAGACCCGCGCCCTCCTTACACGGGCCTGCGGCGGCACGATGACCGAGGAGGCCGTCCGCGCCGAAATCCTCTCGCGGGCCGACGCCCACGTCCGCTGCGCGCGGGGGCCGCATTATCGCCGGGCCGTCAACGCCACCGGCATCATTCTGCATACGGGCCTCGGCCGCGCCCCCCTTCCGCGGCGGGCGATGCAGCAGATTCACGACCAGCTCGCGGGCTACTCGCTCATCCAGGTCGACACCGAGACCGGCAAGCGCTCGCGCCGCGACGAGCGCATCGAGTGGCTCCTGCGGCAACTCACCGGCTGCGAGGCGGCCACGGTCGTCAACAATAACGCCGCCGCCACGATGCTCGTCCTGGCGTCGGTCGCGCGCGGCAAAGAGGTGATCGTGTCGCGCGGGCAACTCGTGGAGATCGGCGGCTCGTTCCGCCTGCCCGACGTCATGGCGGCCAGCGGCGCGCGGCTGGTGGAGGTGGGCACAACCAACAAGACCCACGCCCGCGATTACGAGAATGCGATCACCGAGAACACGGCGGCGATCCTGCGCGTCCATCCGAGCAACTACAAGATCGTGGGCTTCACGGCCGAGGTGCCGCTCGGCGAGATGGCCGACATCGCCCACGGCCGCGGCCTCGTCATGATCGACGACGTGGGCGCGGGGGCGCTGCTCGATTTCTCGCGGTTCGGCTTCCCCGATCAGCCGATCCTGGCCGACTCGATTCGCGACGGGGCCGACATCCTCATGTGCAGCGCCGACAAGCTCATCGGCGGGCCGCAGGGCGGCATCATCCTGGGCAAGGCCGCCATCGTCGAGAAGGCCCGCAAGAACCCGCTGGCCCGCATCGTGCGGGTCGACAAGATCACGCTGGCGGCGCTTGAGGCCACGCTCAGCCTTTTCCTGGACGAGGAAACGGCCCTGCGCGAAGTGCCCACGCTCGCGATGCTCTCGCGCGACCTCTCGGCGCTTTCGCAGGCTGCCGAGCGTATCGCCAACGCCGTCCGCGGACGCGCCACCGGCGCCGTCGTCGGCACCACCGACGGGGCGTCGGAGATGGGCAGCGGGTCGCTTCCCGCGCAGCCGATCCCCACGCGGCTGGTGTCGGTGGCGAGCACGAAGCTGGCGCCCGATGAACTTGCAGCGCGGCTGCGCAAGAACGAGCCGCCGGTTTTTGCACGCATCCAGGAAGACCGCGTGCTGTGCGATCCGCGAACGCTGCTCGACGGCGACGAGCAGGTGCTCATTGACGCCCTCGTCGCGGCGCTGTCGTAGGATCACACACCAATGACCGCTGAGCAAGCCAACATCACCCTGGGCACCGCCGGGCACATCGACCACGGCAAGACCGCGCTCGTCAAGCTGCTGACGGGCTGCGAGACCGATCATCTGAAGGAGGAGATCGAGCGCGGCATGTCGATCGAGCTCGGGTTCGCCCCGTGCCTCATCGCCAACCTCGAGGTCGGCATCGTTGACGTGCCCGGCCACGAGCACTTCATCAAGACGATGGTCGCCGGCGCCACCGGCATGGACGGCGTGCTGCTGGTCGTGGCGGCCGATGACGGCATCATGCCGCAGACCCGCGAGCACCTCGACATCCTGACCCTGCTCGGCATTCGGCACGGCTTTGTGGCGCTCACGAAGATCGACCGCGTGGGGCCCGAGCGCATCGAGGAGATGCGGCAGAACCTCCAGCGGTTCCTCCGCGGCACGTTCCTCGAGGACGCCCCGATCTGCCCCATCTCGAACATCACGGGCGACGGCTTCGACCCGTTCATCAAGGCCCTGCAGGCCCTCGTCAAATCGATCCAGCCGAAGAAGGTGGACGGCGTTTTCCGCCTGCCCGTCGAGAAAACGTTCTCGATCAAGGGCTTCGGCACGGTCATCACCGGCATCCCGACGGCGGGCATGGCGCGGCTGGGCGATGAGATCGTCCTGCTGCCCGAGGGCCTCAGCGGCCGCATCGCCGGCCTGCAAGTGTATGGCAAGGAAGCCGAGCTGACCCTGGCCGGCCAGTGCGCCGCGGTCAACGTGCGCCACTGGGACGCCAAGGGGATCGCGCGCGGCAGCGTCGTCACCCTGCCCGGCTACTTCACGCCCGAGCAATGGTACCTGTGCCGGCTGCGGCTGCTGGAACACGAGGCGTGCCTGCTGAAGAACGCCGCGAAAGTCAAGTTCCACGCGGGCACGAGCGAAGTGCCCGGCACGGTTTACCTGATGGAGGGCGATCGCGCGGAGCCGGGCACCGAGTGCCTGGTGCAGGTGCGGCTGGACCGGCCGATCGTTGCCGGCCCGTGCGACCGGTTCATCCTGCGGACGCAGTCGCCTCCGCTGACGATCGGCGGCGGGATGATCGTTGAATCGACCGCCGTGGGCCGCCTCAAGCGCAACCGCCCCGAGGTCCAGGCCGACCTTGCCGATCGGGCGAAGGCCGTCGTGGCGGATACGACATTCGTGGAGTACGCTCTAAAGACCGCGCCCGCGCTCGCCGCCGCCGAGGCCGATCTCGGCCATCGAGCCAAGGTTCTCCCGCGCAGGCTCAAAGAGATCGTGAAGGAACTCGTTGCCGCCGGTCGCGCGCTGCAGTTGGCAGGCGACACCTACGTCCACTCAGCCACCGCGGCCGCGGCGGAGCAGCGCCTGCTGACCGCCCTGGCGGAGTTCCACAAGGCCTGGCCCGAGAGCCCCGGCATGGAGTTCGACGCCCTCCTGGCCGCCACGGCCCTCTCGAAACCCGTGGGCGAGGGCCTGCTGGGCCGCCTCCGGGCCGCCGGCAAGGTCGTCGAGCGGACCGGCCGCTTCGCCATCGCAACGCATCGGTTGCAAGTGGCCGACGCCGATCAGCAGGCGATCGACCGCGTCGAGAAGGTCTTTCTCGAACAGGCGTTCAGCCCGCCCGATCCCGACCCCGACGGCTTGGCCGCCGCTGCGAAGACCACCCGCGATCGCGCCGCCAAGGCCGTACGCCTGCTGACGGAGCACCGGAAGCTCGTGGCGGTGGCGCCCGGCGTGCTCTTTCATGCCGAGGCGATTACCCGCGCGCGGCAGATCCTCACGGACTTCATCAAGAAAGAAGGCTGCCTCGAGAGCGTGAAGTTCAAGTACCTGCTCGATACGAGCCGCAAGTTCGCGATTCCGCTGCTGGATTATTTCGACCGCATCGGCGTGACCCGCGCGAGCGGCCACACGCGCTACCTGCGTCCGCCGCGCCCGCAAGGTTAGTGATGTGTCCACATCAAGTCTGTGGGTGCCATGCTTTCGCGCCGCTACGAAAGCATGTCACCTGTTACTTGGCAAACACCGCCCGGCCCCAGGCCGTCCGGTCGCCGGAGTTGCGGCCGGTGCCGTTCCACATGAGCTGGCGAAGGCGGCGCGAGCCGTCGGCGCTGTCGTCCACGGCGAGGTCGAAGCGGACCGCCTTGCCCTCGGCGGGCCTGAAGCCCAGGGCCTTGAACGGAATCGCCGCCTCGATCGTGTAGCCCTTGCCATCAACACCCGGCACGACCGCCACCTGGCACGGCTGCTGCTCGGGGGCGTTGGCGATGTAGGCCGCCGTCTTGCCGTCGATGACCGACCCGCGAATGAGCACCTGGCGGTCGGTGAACTTGAGCGGCCCGCCCGCGTCCAGATCTTCGTGGCCGATGAAAAGCTCGATGCCGTCGCCGCTCCAAAGGTCTCCGCCCGTGTGCGTGTTCTTCATCGGCGTGGGATCGGTCACGTTCACGAGGACGTAGAGGAGCTCGTCGTCCCAGCAGAGCTTGAACGCCGCCTCGACGCCGCCGGCCTCCGACCCCTCGACCACCTGCTTGGCGCCGATCGTCTCGGCGGGCACGCCCGGCCAGTCGTCGCCACGGCCGTCGATCTTCATCGCGCCCGGCGCGCGGGTGATCTTGGCTACCTTCCTGCCCGTGCCCGACTGCGTGAAGCGCGGGTCGTTGAAGACGAACGGCGGCCGCTCGCCCATCATCACCTTGTAGATGTCGTAATTCGTCAGGGCCATCAGCGAGACCGTGGGCTTCCAGGGGCGGTCGGTCACGGCGATAAGGCCGTCGTTGCCGTTATCGGCGTTCAGGCCCCAGAACCACGGGCCGGTGGCGGCCATGTCGATATACGTGTACCATTCGATGCCCACGATGAAGTCCATCGCCGCGGCGTGCTCCACGTAATGCCGGTACGCCAGGCCGCGCTCCTCCTGGCTGTTCACGTCCTTCACGCCGCCGGGCAGGCCCGAGTCCTTGGGCGCATCCCAGTAGAACTCGGTGAGCATCATCGGCCGCCCGCCCGTCCACGCATAGATGCGGCGGAGGAAATCGGCGTCGAGGGCGTACGCGTAGTAGTTGAACGAGACCACATCGAGATACTTCCCCTCGAGGTGGCACAGCATCTCGTTGTTGATCGTGCCCGACTGAAGGCGGTTGCCGATGAGCATGTGGTTCTTGTCGTACTTCTTGAACGTCTCGGTAATGAGCCGGAAATACGTCTCGAGGAACAGGCCGGTGAACGCCTTCACGTCGTCCGACGCCGCCTGCGTTTTCACGGCCAGGCCCGCGTCGGCGAGCCCCTCGAAGTCGGCGGCCTTCAGGTCCCACGCCGTGTTGAACGCCTCGACGGTCTTGTACTTCTCCTTCAGGCTCTCCACCAGCCGCTGCTTGCACGCCCACTCTTTCTTGAGGGCCGGAATCGCGCGCGGCAGGTCCTCCAGCAGCGGCTCGTTCGCCAGGAAGTACCCGATCACCAGCGGATCGTCGGCCCGCGGCGCGATCTTCTCGGCGAAATTCTTATCGACCCGCAACCGCATCTTCTCATCGAACGGATCGAACGACCCCACCGCCCCCGGTATCGGGCGCAGCCCCAGCCACTGGTCCAGCGGCAGATGCGACGCGTATGGGAAGTCGGCGGCGTTGCGGGCCTTGTCGGAAGGCGAGCCGAACGCGCCGCCCGAGTTGAAGCCCCACGCCCGCACCCGCTCGATCGCCTGCGATGAGAACTCGTCGAAATCATAGGGCCGCCCGTACTTGATGATCCGGTTGGCCAGGAAGAACGAGACCACGTGCGGCTGGCTCGGATGCCACGCGCTCTTGAACTCGCCTTCCCACGGCGGCAGCCACTCGTAAATCCCCTCGCGGCCCGCCACCAGCGTGTAGTCCTGCATCGGCTGCATGCCGCACACGCCCAGGTGGAAGAACGCGTTGCCCTCGGGGTCCGCAAGGAACCACTTCTTGCCTTTCAGCTCGACGTGGAAGAACCCGGTCTTCCGGAGGCCCAGCTTCTCGCCGCTCGCGGGCAGACCGCCGTAACGGTCCCACGCGGGGGCCTTGAGCGATGCGTAGTACGCCTTCTCCGTCTCGGCGTCCTTCTTGAGTTCGTCAACGCTCTTAACCTTGTCGGGCCAGTCGGCCAGCGCGTTCTGGCCGAAACGGTCGACGGTCTTGCGGGCCGACGGCGCCGCGGCACTCGCCCGGCTGCCCGGCTCGGCGATCGTCAGACGGTACTGCGGACCCGCGACGCTGGCCGGAAATTCGGCCTGGAAGAACCACCAGAACGTCTTCCAGTTCCACTCGCGATTGTCCTGGAGTTGTTGATATGACCATTGCGGCACGATGATCGCCACGCCGCCGCCCAGCGGATGCAAAAGTTCCAGCCGCTCGGCCGAACCCTGGAACAGCATCGGACCGCTGGGCTTCTCGGCCGGAAACGGCTTCGCCTCGCCGCCGCCGACCGTATACTTGCCGCCGGCGGCAAACGCAAACGGAATTTCCATCTCCATCCGGAACCCCTTGGCGTCGGCCGGAACCTTGCGGAACGAGATGACGAGTTCGCGCTGCTTCTCCACGCGGACATCGCCCTCCATGCCGTTCGGGTACTTCAGCGTCACGTGCCCGGCATCGACCCGCGTGATGTCCGACGGCGGCGTCTTCGTGTCGCCCGTCTTCGTAATCACCTTGGGGTAGTCCAGGTCGAGCGCGATGCCGCCGGGGGCGCGGATGGCCACGGCCTTCTCGCCCAGGCTGACCTCGATCTTGCCGGCCGCCGGGGCGGCCTCGTCGGCCCCTCGCACGGTTGCCGCCAGGAAGATCACCATCGCCGAGAGAATCACAACCGGAAACGTCACGCACGCGCGCATGCAGGCTCCTTTCGCAGAACGATCCGGGGGGATTGTTTCACAAACGCCGCGCGATTGCAACGATTGCGCGCGGCGGATCTCGACAGCGCTAGATAGCAATTTGCGCGGCGGGTCTCCGCACCCGCCGCGCACAGGCTCAACCGGGGTGCCATGCTTTCGCGCCGTTGCGAAAGCATGGTCGTTCGAGGCCCTAGAGCATGCTTTCGCAAGCGAAAACATGGCACCCACAAGGCTAGTAGTCCTTCACAATTGA
>PMZT01000231.1 GCA_003170085.1 Planctomycetia bacterium
CCGGCACCCGGCATGCCTCCGACGGAGGCCGCACCCGGTACGCCGCCGGCACCCGGCATGCCTCCGACTGAGGCCGCACCCGGTACGCCCGCGGCACCCGGCACGACGCCGGCTGAGGCCGCCCCTGGTACGCCGACGGCACCCGGCACGACGCCGGCTGAGCCCGCGGCGCCGAGGAAGCCGCTGGAAGGCCCTATCCTGATGAACTTCAAGGACGCCTCGCTTCACGCGCTGCTCGAGTACCTGTCGGAGGCCGCCGGCCTGATCATCGTGGACGAGCCCGCCATTGAAGGTCGGATCACGGTCATCAGCCGCCAGCCGCTCAGCGTGGACGAAGCGGTGTCGCTGCTGAACACGATCCTGAAGGAGAAGGGCTACGCCACGGTCCGCACGGGCCGGACGCTGAAGCTCGTGACGCTGGACCAGGCGAAGAAGGCGCCGCTGCCGGTTCACTCGGGCACCGATTTCGAGAATATCGACCTCTCGGACCAGATGGTCACGCACGTCATCCCGATCCAGTTCGGCGACGCGACCCAGTTGAAACGGGACCTGGCCACGCTCATTCCGTCGTATGCCGATCTATCGGCCAATGCCAGCACGAACTCGCTGGTCCTGACCGACACGCAGACGAACGTGCGGCGGTTCATCGAGATCGTCCGGGCGCTCGATTCGCACATGGCCGGCGCGTCGGAGGTCAAGGTCTTCCAACTCAAGTACGCCAACGCCGCCAACGCGGCGAAGCTGATCACGGACCTGTTCAAGTCCGATCAGCAGCAGGGTCAGAGTGGCGGCGGTCCCGGCGGCTTCATCCGCCGCATATTCATGGGCGGCGGCGGCCCCGGTGGGGGCGGCGGGCCCGGCGGCGGTGGCGACACCTCGCAGAGCGGCACGCGTCAGCAAAAGGTGACCGCCTCGTCCGACGACCGCACCAACACGCTCGTCGTCAGCGCTCCGCCGGACCTCATCAAGGTCATCGAAGGCATGGTCAAGGAACTGGATGCCAACCCCACCGAGGATCAGGCGGTGTTCATCTACCCGCTGAAAAATGCCCAGGCCGCCAACCTCGAGTCGGTGCTCAACAATCTCTTCAGCGGGTCGGGTACGGGCTCCAGCGGCACCAGGCCCACGACGTCGACAAACACGAACAACACGACGAACCGCTCGAGTTCGGGTTTCGGCGGTTCCGGCGGTTCCGGCGGTTCGGGCAGCCGGTCCGGCGGCATGGGCAGTTTCGGTTCGAGCAGCATGGGCGGCGGCGGTTTCGGTTCGAGCTTCGGTTCCAGCGGATCCAGTACGTCCGGCTCCCGCACGGGCGGGACGGGCACATCGAGCTACAGTTCCGCCAATCGCACGGGGGGATCGCGCTTGTCCTCGACGAGCGCCACGACGGCCTCCGACCTGATCGGCCAGGTGTACGTGGTGGCGGATACCGACACCAACTCGCTCCTCGTGACGGCGGCCACCAAGAACTTCGACCGGGTCAAGGCCATCCTGGCCGAACTCGACCGGGCGATTCCGCAGGTGCTCATCAAGGTCCTCATTGCCGAAGTGGCGCACACGGACACCCTTGACCTGGGCGTGGAGTTCTCCGCCATGAATATGAACGCCGCGGGAACCCTGGGAAACGAGTACGGAACCGACTTCAACGTGTCGGCGGCGGCAAAGGCCGCCGGCAGCGGACTGACCTTCCGCGTCCTCAAGAACGACTACACCGCCGCGCTCCGCATCCTGGCGACACTCGGCAAACTCGACGTCCTTTCGCGCCCCTACATCCTGACGAGCGATAACCAGCAGGCCTCGATCATGGTGGGCCAGGAAGTGCCTTTCATCACCCAATCGTACCTGACCGACGCCGGCCAGACGATCAACACCATCCAGTACGACGAAGTCGGCATCATCCTGACCGTGACGCCGCACATCAACCCCGACGGGCTGGTGATCATGGATGTGTACCCCCAGATCTCGGCCCTGAATAAGACGACCACCGTGCCCATTTCCACGGGCGGCACCGGCAGCACCGTCAACGCGCCGGTATTCGACATGCGCGCCGCCCAAAGCCGCGTGGCCATTCGCGACGGCCATACGATCGTCATCGGCGGCCTGATGCAGGACGACCTGCAGGAAACGATCAACAAGGTGCCCCTCCTGGGCGACATCCCCTGGCTGGGAGCCCTTTTCCGCAGCACGCACAAGGAGAAGGTCAAGACGGAACTTCTGATCTTCCTCACGCCGCACGTCGCCAAGCAGCCCGAAGACCTCGTGAGCATGTCGGAGAACGAGGAGAAGAACACCAAGGAGATCCGCGGCGCCATCGAACCCGGCGCCTACGACGATCAGATGAAGGGGATGCGCCAGGGCGGTACCCCGCCGGCGCCGGAAAAGACCTGGGAGACGCCGAGCGAACCGGCCCCGGAACTGAAAGATAAACCGAAAGATAATGAGTAGCGCGTATCCGAAATCGACGATGAATCGCGGGCGGCGCGCTCGGGGCTTGGCGTGCGCGCTGCTCGTGGCGTTGATCGCGGCCGGCTGCCAGGCGGCGCCCCTCGTCCGCAGGCCCAGCACCCAGGTGGATCCGTGCGCCGAGCAGTTGCACGACCTGTGCGGGCGGTTCCTGCTCTACTACTCGACCCACAACAAACTGCCCAACACGCTCGAGGACCTGAAAGCCGTCGATGCGCTGCCGATGCCGCCCCTGGCCTGCCCGGTCTCGGGCAAGCCGTACATCTACAACAAGGACGGCCTGCACGTTCCCGGCCGCAAGGGGGTTCTTATCCTCTATGATCCGGCGCCGGCCCATTCCGGCATGCGCTGGTGCATCCTGGCCGAGACCCCCGGCCCCGCCGAACCGTTCACGGCCCGCGTTATTCTCCTGCCCGAAAGCGCCGTCTCCGCCACGGACGAGGCCGGGCGCCAGCCGTTACGTGCAATTACGCCGTCTGACAAACGTTGACCCTACAGGGTGGGAGCCGGACTTGACGAGCAGCTTCCGCAGGAGATGCGACCATGAAAGTGCATAGCGCCGTGCTGGCCTTCCTGCTGTGCCTGGGGGCGACGACCGCCCTTCTCTCAGCCGAGACCGCGCCCGCGGCACCTGCGGCGCCGCCCGCTGCGCCGGAAGAGAGCGCGATCCAGAAGGCCATCAACCAGGCGGTCTGTACCGTGACGGTCGAGAACAAGTGGGGCGTCCCGATGGGCGTCGCCTCGGGGTTCCTCCTGACCGACGGTAAGTTCGCGGTCACCGACCTGGGCCTGGTCTCGCAGCCGGGCGTCGCGCAGGTCACGCTGCGGTTCAAGGACGGCACGAAGGCCGTTTGCCGCGAGTTCGGAATGGCCGATGCCGCGCTAAGCCTGGTCGCGCTGCGCGTGGACGCCGATGCCCCCGCGCGGACCGGCCTGCCCCTGGCTGCCGACCTGCCGGCCCTGGACGGAAGCGTGACCGTCAGCACGGCCGGCTGGCGGTGGGCCAGCCAGCTCGACACGGTCTCCGGCCACCTCGTGAAAGGCCCGGCGATTCAGGACGCGGCGGTCCGCGCCGGCGTGGCGAAGCCGGTCGGCGTCGACTCGTTCCTGCGTATGGATGGGCCGCGCCTCGATGCCGCCACGGGCGCCGTGCTTCTGGACTCGGCCGGCACCGTGCTGGGCGCCGTGATCGAGGTGACCCTCCGCGGCACCTCGGCGCCGCTGGCCATTCCATCGTCCGTCCTGCGTACGGCGCTGCTCTCGGCACAGCCGCAACTCAAGCCGCTCTCGGAACTGCCGAAATCGCCGTGGCCGACCCGATACCTCCAGTTACCCGGTGCGCCGCCGACGGCGGTCGCGTTCGCCGGCGCCGTGGACGCGGCACAAAAATCCCTCATCTGCCCGACCTGCAAGGGCAAGGGCAAGACGACCGTGCTTCGCGCGCCAGGCGGCGGAGGGGG
>PMZT01000029.1 GCA_003170085.1 Planctomycetia bacterium
CCGCCTGAACCGGAGCAAGGCATGTGATAGTATGACCGGTCGTCAGACTGAATGACCCGCGACGGTCGCGGGACATAAGTAACACCCGCCGACACCCCTTACTCACCCTGCAGACCCCAGGCGGAGTTTTCGGGACACAGAAGTGTGCCCAACCAAACCGCGTGCAGACCAATCTACTCTGTGTGGCGAATTGCTGCTACAATACTGCCACGGACAACCGAACCGGCAAGAAGCAACCACCAACAATCGGGCGAAAGGCGGTCACTATGAGGATGTGCTCACTACGGCTGCCCGCACTCGCCGCCCTGCTGCTGGCGCCGCTGGCGATCTTGCGCGCGGCGGAAACACCGGCGGCGGACTTGACTGTTGTCGCTCGTCACAAGGCGGTGTTCACGAAACCGCCGGATAAGATTCCGTCGCGGATGCATCCAGCCGATGCACCGATTCTCGGCAACGGCGATCTCACCGTCGCATTCGCCGGCAAACCGGAGTTCCCGCAGTTCTGGCTCACCACGAATGATTTCTGGGAGTTCCGCGCGCCGGATCGCGGCGGCGCGCCGAAGGCGCTCGGCCGGCTGATTTTCGAGGCGCCGGCAATGGCGGGCGCGAGCTATCGCGTTGAACAGGATTTTCTGACAGCGACGACGACGGGGCGTTTTGAGAAGGATGGCCACACGCTGGTAATCCGCGCATGGGTGGCGGCGACGGAGAACCTCCTTCTCGTCGAATTATCCGCAGAAAATAATCCGCTTGAGGTTCGCCTCTCGTTTCATTTTCCCGGCGATGATTCGCTCGGTGCAGAAAAGGTGGAAGCCAGCAATCCTCCCAATGCTTACAAGAGGAGCGCCAAGGATCCCACGCCGGTGGAGGAGACAGGCTGGACCAATGACGTGCTGTGGGCGGAACGCACCTTCGACAAAAACGTCTTTCAGCCCACGCGCCTGGCGTTAGCTGCGCGAGCCGTTGACGTGCCAGTGAGCGACGGGAAGTTCACGGTCAAACCCGGCAAGCCTGTGGTCGTGGCGATCGCCGTTCGCAGTTGGTTCAAGACCACACAGCCGCTGGAGAATGCCCGGCGACGGGCGCAACGTTTCAGTGCCGATGACGCGGGGCTTCTGCGGCAGATGCACCTGGGCTGGTGGCGGAAATATTGGGACAAGTCGGCCGTCACGCTGGGCGATCCTCAGCTGGAGATGTCCTACTACCGCTCTCTGTACCACATCGCCAGTGTGAGCCGCGATCCTGATTTTCCGGCCAACTTCGACGGGGTGGTCACTACCGACAGCCCGTTGTGGTATTCGGATTACCACCTCGACTACAACCACGAGCAGACCTATCTCGGATGGGCCACCTCCGGTCGCTTCGAGCAGGCAGATCCCTACGTTAGCCCGCTCTTGGCTCAGGCAGAGATCGCCGACAAGGCGGATCCGAAGAAATGGCCGATTCTCTCCAACGGCCAAACCTTCGAGAAGATCGGCAAAGTGCCTCTCTTGCTGGAAAACCATCCCCACTATTTCACGCAATATCCGGCCGGCTGGCGCCTGCCGATGGCTCTCGGACCCAAGGGGCACGTTGCCGCCTCCGGTTACTATTGCATGAAGTCACAATCCGCACTGGCCGTTATGCCAGTAGGTGACCGTTGGTATCGAACCTATGACGACGCCTACGCTGCAAAGGTTTACCCCTTCGTAAGGGGGGTGGCGCGATTCTTCGAGCACGACCTTGTGTTGGAAAACGGGCGTTATGTTTTGCTCGATGACGCCTTTGAAGAGGATGGCTTCTTTCCCGACACCCCATGCCGTAATAATATCGCCGGGCTGGCAGTTATCCGCGGCACCTTGCAACTCGCTCTCGACATGAGCGCGTCCTTGGGCTTCGACGCCGAGCTGCGCCCGAAATGGCGTGAGATTCTCGACAAGCTCAGCCCGTATCCCATCAAGCCGGTGAACCAGATCATGTGGCGGCGGCTCATCCGGCATCCGACTGCGGAGATTCCGCAATTGGCCGCCGTGCCGATGAACCCCATGGTCCCACCGGAACTGGGCGGCGACCGAAAGGTCATTTGCACTGAGGAGGTCGGCAACGAATGGTTCGTGGGCTTTGCCGGCACAATGTATGCCGCCTACCCATGCGGGGTATTGGGACTGGACTCCGATCCGCAACTCCTTGAGGCGGCGCGCAACACAATCGCGATCCGCTCCTTCCTGGAATCGGCAGAAGGCCGGAAATGGCAAAAGGATCACAATATCCCCGATGGACCCTACGGACGCGGTGCATGGAATGACAACAACGGCGGCCCGCTTTTCTTTGCTGGAGCGGTGCGGATCGGGTATGATCCCGAAATCATCTGGAAAAACCTGACCCGGATCGCCAAGAGCGCCCAGCCGAATGGGTGCATCTGGCAGGGAGTTGAGAGTTGGATGTTCGTTCCAAATACCATCCAGGAAATGATGCTGCAGAGCCATGAAAATGTCCTCCGCTTCTTCCGCTGCTGGCCGAAAAAGATCGAACCCAACGCCAGCTTCCGCGACCTTTGGGCTTACGGCGCATTCCGCTGCTCGGCGGCGTTGAAGGACGGCGTAGTCAGCGATGTCCGCATCGTCAGCGAGAAAGGCCGCACTTGCACCGTCGAAAATCCATGGCCGGGCAAGACTGTTCGTGTGGTGCGCGACGGAACGCACGCCGAGACAGTAACAGGCGAGCGATTTACACTGAAGACAGCCGCCAACGAAACGATCACCATCAAGCCGGAGTAACATCAAGGAATTGAAGCCACAAACCATGAAACACGCCATCACACTCCTCGCCGCCCTGCTGCCGGCCGCCGCGCTGTGCGTTTGCTCGGGACGGTCGCTCGCTGCGGACGCGACGAATGTTGATGGCACACCCCCAATTGTCGGGGCGATCCGCTGGGATGGGTGGTATGGCGATGGCCTGGTGGTGAAGCAGACGGAGATTTCGCTCGGTCCGCCGAAGTATCATTTCCGGCTGCCGTGGTTTGCTCGCGTGATCGGCGAGGGCCAGGTCCGCATCAACGGCGACTCGCAGGAGATCATGGAAAAGGAAATCGCCTATGCGGCCGAGGCCGGGCTGAATTACTGGGCGTTCGTCGATTATTGGGGCGACGCAGGCATGAGCATCGCGCTACGGCGCTATCAGGCGGCAACGGACAAACGCGGCGTGCGGTATTGTTTCGTCGAGGAAGGAGCCCGGATCGACGGCGTCGGCATCCGGGGATGGGCACGGCTCGTCGAACATTTCAAAGACGTGAATTACCAGACCGTGCTCGAGGGGCGTCCGTTGCTCTTCGTTTTCGGAAAGCCCAAGCGTCTCGGAAAAGCCGAGTGGCGGAGCCTCAGCGATGCGGCCGCGGCGGCCGGCCTTAAGCAGCCTTACCTCGTGCTTATGGGCTGGCAGCCGGAGCAGGATGCGAAGGAGATGGAAACGCTGGGCTTCGACGCGGTCTCGGCCTACGCGGGCGGTGGGGGCTACAGCATGAAGCCGCCGTCTTACGCGCAGCAATGCGCGGCCATCCGGCGCGACCGCTGGGAAAAGTGCCGCGCGCTGCGGATTCCGTGCGTCACCTTCGCCAGCGCGGGCTGGGACACGCGCCCGCGCAACGAGCGTCCGCCGCCATGGATCACGGGGGTGACGGCGACGCCGGACCCCACGCCGTCGGCGAAGCAACAACCGCTCATCGATGCCGCCACCGCCACGCCCGATGAACTTGCCGCGCACCTCCGTGAGGCCGTGGACTGGACGCAGCGCCACCGCGACCTCAACCCAACTAGCGCGATCATCATCTACGCGTGGAACGAAAATGACGAAGGCGGCTGGCTCATCCCCACGCTCGGCGCGGACGGCGCCCCGAATGAAGAACGCATCCAGGTCCTCAGCAAGGTGCTGCGGGCCGCCCCGTCACCGGAACTGCCTCCAACGCCAAAGGCCCTGCCAAGACCATGAAACGAACGCTCCTTACCCTCGTTGCCCTTCTACTGATGCCGCCAGCCGCGCATTCCGCAGATAACACCCGCTCTGAGGTGCTCGACCGCCAGTGGGTCGCCTTGGGCGGGACCGGAAAGTTGGAATATAAGACGACACCCAAGGGTGACCGCATTGTCGACTTTTCACACGCGGGTTACATGGGCGGTGGGGTCGCTATCCCCACGCTGCCGGTGAAGAAAGAAGTGGCTCCGTCGGATGGCGATGACACGGCAGCGATTCAGGCTGCCATTGGCGAGGTCTCGGCGCTGCCGCTGGTGAAGGGTTTTCGCGGGGCGGTGTTGCTGAAGCCAGGAACCTTCCACTGCGCCAAACCGATCACCATCGAACAGGACGGAGTCGTGTTGCGCGGCTCGGGTTCGGGCAAGGACGGAACGTTGATCGAAATGACGGGCGAGCCGCATACCGCCTTGATTATCGAGGGTCCGGAGGTGTCGTTCCCGAAAGAGACTCCGGCGAACACGTTTCCGATCGCGGATGCGTATGTGCCGGCTGGCACGCTGAGTTTTTCAGTGAAGGATGCGACGGGGCTTGCGGCAGGCGACACCATTCGCATCCGATGGCCGAGAACGGCGAAGTGGATTCACTTCATGGGCATGGACGCCCTGGTGCGAGACGGCAAACCGCAGACGTGGATGAAGGACGAGTCTTCGATCACGATTCATCGGAGCATCCGCTCGATCGTAGGCAATCGCATCACGCTGGATGTGCCGCTCACCGACGCGATCGACGGTCAGTTCCTCGACCAAGAGCCGGCGGTGGTTTTGAAAACGCCATCGGTCAAACGCCTGAGCCAGTGCGGAATCGAATCGCTGCAGATAGTCTCGCCCCCGCACAAAGGCACCCTGGCAGCGGGGAAAAACATCTCCGTGGCGCTCAAGGGCGGGTGTCAGGATTGTTGGGTCAGGGACATCGTCATGCGCGAGACGCTCAACAACGTCCAGGTGTGGGGTGAATGCCGGCGCATCACCATTACCGGAGCCCACTCGTTTCATAACTCGACCGTGGAGAAGGGCGCGGGCTATCCGGCGGATATTTCCATCCGAGGCTCCCAGGTTCTCGTGGACCGTTGCACCTCACACGGCCTTGGAGGGTTCTATGTGGCAACCCTGAATGCCCCAGCCATGTTGAACGTGGTGCTCCATTGCACTTTCGAGGGCACGGGCAGCATCCAGCCCCACATGCATTGGTCCACGGGCTTGCTGGTGGACTCGTGCAACATCCCGGACGGCAGGATCGACCTGATCAACCGTCACAGTTCCGGCTCCGGTCACGGCTGGGCCATCGGCTGGGGCATCGCGTGGAATTGCACCGTGAAATATCTTCAGGTGCAAATACCGCCAGGAGCCTTGAATCTGGCGATCGGATGCAAGGGCGAGCCGCACAAGACCTTCAGCCAGGAAGCGTTCTTCTCCGCCAACGAGCCCGTGACTCCCGCCAGCCTGTATCTCGCACAGTTGCGTGAGCGACTGGGTGAAGCGGCAGTGAAGAACATCGGCTATTAAAATCTATTTGCGGAACACCAGACCATGAAATCCATCCTCACTCTCATCACTGCGCTGCTGCTGGCGCCGCTGGCGATGGTTCATGCCGCCACCTACCACATTGATTCCATCGCCGGTGCCGACGCCAACGACGGCCGCAGTCCCGCCGCAGCGTGGCGGTCGCTCTCGAAAGTCAACGCCACGACCTTCCAGCCCGGCGACCGGCTGCTGCTCAAGTCCGGGTCGGCCTGGACCGGACAACTGCACCCCCAAGGTTCCGGCAGCACCACGGACCGGATCGTCCTTGATTGTTACGGCGAAGGCCCCAAGCCGATCATTCACGGCGGCGGCATAGCCGGCGGGGCCGTCTTGCTCGAAAACCAGCAGTATTGGAGCATCCGCAACCTCGAAGTCACCAACCAAGGCTCGCCGGCCGCCAAGAAGATGGGCATCCTGATTCGCAACAATTCTGTAGGCACGCTGTCCGGCATCGAGGTGAAGGACTGCCACGTCCACGATGTTGTCGGCGACCTGACCGACTATCGCGACGGCAAAGAAAGCGGCGGCATCGTTTTCATCATCACGGCCGCGAACCTGTCGGTCCCGTCCCGGTGGAACGACATTCGTATCGAAAACAACCTCATTCACGACGTCGCTCGCAACGGGATCCTGATGCAGTCGCAGTGGATCAACAAGCCGAACGACCCGAATTCAAGCTGGAGCGGCCACGGCGCCTACACGACCTCGACGAATATCCGCGTCGCCGGCAACCGCCTCGAACGCATCGGCGGCGACGGCATCATTCTCTGGTGCGCCAAGGGCGCGATGGTCGAGCGCAATTTCGTCCGCCAGGCAAACAACAATTCTCTCAAGCAAGGCCACGCCGCGATCTGGCCGTATTTCTGCGAGGACGTCGTTTTCCAATACAACGAGGTGTGCGAGACGAAGACCAAGTTCGACGGGATGGCCTTCGACTTCGACAACAGCAACCAACGCTGCATCTACCAGTACAACTACAGCCACGACAACGAGGGCGGCTTCCTCAACATGTGCTGCGACGGCAACGCCAACGGCAACATCGCTCGCTACAACATCAGCCAGAACGACGGGTGTCTTGCCAGCAGCCGCGTCTTTCTCGTCCATGGCCACGGCAACCACGGCTATCAGGTTTACAACAACACCATTTACGCCCGGGATGGCAACCCCGCGATGTTCGAGCAGGGCGCGGACAGCAGTGGCAGTTCGATTGTTTTCAAAAATAACATCTTCATCAACGCCGGCACCGGAACCTTTCTCACGCCGAAAGGCTGCACGTTCGAGCGCAACCTCTACTTCGGCTCTGGCGCCATTGCCGCCGATGCCCAAAAAATCCTCGGCGACCCGCGATTACTGGCTCCCGGAAGCGGACGCGCAAGACTCACGTCGGTTGACGGCTACAAATTGACCGCCGATTCTCCCGCTCTCGGCGTCGGCCTGGTGATTCCCGGCAACGGCGGCTTGGATTATTGGGGCAACCCGGTGTCCGAGTCCGCCGCTCCCCACCTCGGCGCCTACAATGGTCGTCCAACCAACAAATGAAAACCATCTACCTCCCCATTCTGGCCGCCCTTGCCTGTTTCGTAATCGTCCCGCCCACATGGGCAGAGGCACAGAAGCCCGCGGGCTTCGACCAGCGCCGCCAGGCCATGCTCGACGCGGCCTGGGCCGATTACCAGGAGCACCGCGACAAGCCTTCCGGCCGCCAACGGTTCTGGGTCGCCGAGGCGCTCTTCGAGCTGGGGAAGATCGAGGATGGCTGCCGCATGGCCGGACTGGGCCTCAACGCGCTCGTGCCGGGCAACAAGGAGAACCGCTGGATGTACGGCGGCAACAGCGGCTTTGTGGCGTGGCCGGGCGTGGACTGCTACGCCCGCTACCAGCAGTTCATGGATGAGCCGCTCAAGAAGCGCTTCAAGGACATCTACACCGGCGCGGTGTTCTACCCACGGCTGTCGACCAGCAACCACAAGATCATGGCCGCGGTAACCCGGTTCCTTGCCACCGAGGCGTGGGGCGCCGGCGCGTTCAAGCCCGACCCGTTCTTCACGGCCGAGCAGGCGGCCGGAAACATCTTCAACAAGTCCGACCCGACGGGCGAGAAATACGTCCGCAGCATCATCGAGGACACGGTCAAGTTCGGTCCCGGCGAATATGCCTCCCGTCCCTACGGCGCGGAGAACGTCCTGCCGCTGCTGACCCTGGCCGAGGGCTCGCGCGACCCCGAGATCCGCCAGCGAGCCGCGCTCGCCTACGAGTACGCGCTTATCGAACTCGCGCCCGCCTACCTGCGCGGCCACCTGGCCACGTTCTCGCCGCGCTCGTATCCCGACGTGGAGACCCAGCGCCCGCGGGGCATTGCGGCGCTGGCGTGGGCGTACTTCGGCGGCATCGCGCCGGACAACCTGCCCGAACAATGGGCGCTGCGCGCGGCAACGGCGAAATACCGGCTCCCGGAGGCGATTCAGGCCGCGGGCACGGACCGCTCGCAACCTTACGCGTATCGGGCGCTCATCAACCGCTGGGCGCTCTATCACTTCGTCAACAGGGACTACGTCCTCTTCAGCCGCTCGCCGAAAGCGGCCACCGGCCAGTTCATGGGCCAAAGTTATCCCTGCGGCGTGATGTGGGACGAGCCCGATGCCGCCAGGGGCAGCCACCTCTGGATAACGAATCCAGCCGCTGACGACAACGCCGGACCTGAAGACAACCGCCCGAACAAAATCCACACGCACGGCGTCACCAAGTTCGAGCAGGAAGTGCAGCACCAGGGCGCGTTGCTCTTCGTCTTTGACATCCCGGCCGATTTCCGCAACCCTTACGTGCTCGCGTACATTCCCGGCGGCTGTCGCGCCGCAGCCAACGACAGCCGCGCCGCCCGCCGCGTGTTTCTCCACTACGGCAGCGTGCTTGTGGCCGTCGCGTCGGCCCACCCGTTCGAGTGGAATCCGCAATCGGGCATCCGCGCCCCGGCCGGCACGCCGCACGACGGCGACTCGGAGTTCCGCGTCATGGCCACGCGAACGGCGCTAGCCATCGAGACGGCGCTGCCCGCCGACTTCCCCGGCGCGACGCCGCAGGAAAAACTCGAGGCGTTTCGCAAGGCGGTGCTCGCGAAATCGAAGATCGAGTTTGAGCCGGGCGGCGCCGGCGGCAAACCGCGAGGCCGTTACACCGACCGCGCGGGCAACGTGTTGGAATGCACCTACGACGGCGATGACAAGGTCAACGGCCGGCCCATGGACTACAAGAACTGGCCGGCCTTCGAGAGCCCGTGGACGAGCCAACCGCAGGGCGGCAATCTCGTCGTCACCGGCGGCGGCCTCGTGCGTACGTACGACTTCAAGGCGTGGGCCGTGTCGGAGTCGAAGTGACGTTCGCCGCCGTCTTTCTTGAAGCGCCCCGAGGCATCGTTTATCCGGATCATTTCTGGCGCCGGAGGGCGTCGATCTTTTCCTGAATTGCCGCCGCATCCGTTTCGGTGGTTCCGAGAGGTTGCGGCGTGACGGTTTTTCCGCGGGTGTACCCGACATGATTCATCCAGTGGGCCGAACGGTGCCGGCGCAGCAGGTCCACTTGCTTGTAAAGCGGATCAGCCTGAATCGTTGCGAGCGTCTCGTCGGGAACCTGAACGCCGAGCGCGGCGAGAATCGTTTTCGCCATCAGCAGATGACCCTCATCGCCGGGATGAACGCGGTCTTTGGAAAACACCTCGGTCCGGGCGTCCCGGGCTTTACGCATGGCGGTGTGCAGGTCAATAACATGCACGCCGGGAATCTTCAGGGTCATCTCCCATGCGGCGTATTCGGTCAGCACCGAGTCATAATTGAACTCGCCGGCCTTGGGGGCGAAATCGAAGATCGGGGGCGTGATCAGGAAGATGTCTTTCACGCCCGTCGCCTTGCACTGATCGATCAGTTTGGCGATTCCGTTCTTGAACGCGGCAAACCGCTCGGGATCGAGCGGCTTATAGATTCCATCGTTGATGCCGTAACAGGCAAAAACCACGTCGGGCTTCACCTTCTCCAGAAGCCGGCCCAGGCGTTCAAACAGGCACGGGCGCGGGAAGGCTCCGCTCGCGTGACCCTCTTCGCTCAAGCCCGATACGGTCTCGCTCGACAGCCCAAGCCCGTAGATATCGAAACTCTTCTGTGGATACAACTTGTCCAGGTAGTAAGCGATGAACGTGACATACCCGCCCCCCTGAGTGATGCTGTCGCCGAGGAAGACGGCCTTCTTTCCCGCGAGCGAATCAACATCCTGCGCAGCCAATGGGAATCCGAGCAGTAAAACCACGACAATTGCTGTGACGGTCTTCATCGCGCGTTTGGTCCTGCGCGGGCGCTTGCGGCGACCACAGCAAGAGAAGCAGGCAAGAGAGGACGGCAAGCAGGCCACTCTTGCGGCGGGTCGTTCGTGGCTTCATGACGGGGTTCCCTAATATTTGGCCGCGTGCGGGCCTTCCGCTTCTTTGTGCGTTGTCAGCGTGCCCACGCAGATGCCCGCGTTGGGCGTGGAAGGTTCGGGTCGGTAAGGCCCGGGCGCACGACGGGAACTCAGTGAGGCGCTGTCGCCGAAGATCACCTGCTTCGCGAAGGGCATCTGGAGGCCCTTGCGGTACACGTAGTGCTGATAGGCCGCCTCCAGGATAGGCAGGAACCGGCCGCGATCTGTCTCGCTGATCTTGGTCCAGTTGGTTCCGGGGACCACCTCGAACAGCACGTCCTGGCCCAGATTGTACTTCACGGTGTACTCCAGTCCGAGGAGGAGGCGGTTGTTCTCGGCACCGTAGAGGTCCACCCCCTGCCTGCGCGCGACTTCGCAGATCGCCACGTAGTTGCCCAGCCCCATCTGGGTGTGGCCCTGGTCGCGGCCGCTTTCCTGGCATTGCCCGGTGGGCAGGATGTAGCCAGTCAGGTGTCCGTTCCTGGGGCGCTGCGGGGCATCGCCTGCGTACTTGCCGTGGAAGTGGTCGATCGCGCGATCGAACATCGCCCGATCGTCGGAGAACACCGCGATGCAGAGCATCGTGTTCATCATGGCGGCGTCCCAGTTGCCGTTGAACCGCGGCTTGAAGTCCTTGATGACGTCGTACATCATGCCCAGCATCTTCTTGGAGCGGGTCACGTCGGCGGGGGCCCAGCCGGAAGGCTTGCCCCCCGGCGGGGCGCCATGGACGAGGAGTTCAGCCGCGTTGGCCAGGTGGCAGCCGTTCCAGCCGCAGACGACCATCTCCTGGGAGGTGGTCCCCGTGATCGTCTTCAAGGTTGAGGACCAGGCGTTGAGGATCTCAATGGCCTTGTCGGCGTGGGCCGGCTCGCCGCTGAGCGACCACCGCAGCGCGTGGGCGTAGGCCGCCACGGCGTCGCCCTGCATGTATGCGTTCTTGTTGGCATTCCATTCCTCGACGGGGTGGGGCTTCCAAGTCAGGCGCGCCTCGGAAGTCAACTTGTTCCACGCCTCCCACCACGGCTCCGCCTTGGCCTCGATCTTCTTGCGCATAAAGGCCAGGTCGGCGAAGTTGTGGTATATCCCCGGATGGACGAATTTGCCGGCGGACCCCGCCTTCGGCGCGTCGGCAGCCACAGCGTGGCCAAGGAGAACAAGAAGAGCAACGATGGATGTGGCCAGAAGGCTTCTCATGTCAAGCCGCTCCTCATTTTGGGGAACTTCTCAGCACAATCGTGCCGCGGTCGGGGACCGCTTGCACCAGGCCGTACCTCGCCTGATAATGCGTGATGATCTGGCAGGGAACGTCTTTGAGGCATCAGGCTGTTCTAAGTCCGGGCATCCTGTGGTTCAGACGCTGGCGACGCGCCAGCGTCTTCTGTTTGAGTTCCTGCCGACGGGTCAAGATGCGTCCCCGTCGGCCGAAGTATACACCGTCCGGCGTGACGTTGCCAAGGGCCTCGTAGTACCGTTCGGTGTTGTGCCACTCGACGAGCCGTCCAATCTCGGCCTCCAGTTCGCTCAGGATCTCCTTGCACAATCAAGGTGGTCTCGGCAAGGGAGTTCCACGAGACCTGGGGGGCATTCCATCAGGAGCCGGCGCAAAGCGGATTGGCTCGCGGAGTCAACGATTTTTTAACTTGCACATTCGTGCCACTGTAGCCAAAATGTAGCCAAATTGTGGTCATCATGGTCACCATGGTCAACATGGTGATCAGAAAAAAGGACTGCTAGACCGTTGTGGTAGCGTAAGTTACGTATTTTCAATATCTTACGGGAAATGAGTCCATCGGGCTCATAACCCAATGGCCCGAAGTTAAGCTCTAAAGCTGTGCAAGTGCGTCAATAAAAGAAGGCCTCTCTTGTCGATGTCAGGGGTGGTTGACGACCCTGAACTCGTAGACAAGGAGGCCTGCCATGTACTCTATCGTCGCATCCCCCGTTTTGTCTCGAACCTTTCGCAGAACCCTTCAACTCGCCGCATTGGAGAACTTGCTGCCCGACGCTGAGGTCGAGGCCATCTGTCGTGACATTGGCCATCCCTGGCGCGACCGGCAGTTGTCTCCAGGCCCGACCGTCCGTTCGATGGTCTACCGCGGATTGAACCCCGACCACTCAATCGCTGCCGTGTTGGCCGATCTGGCGGCGCTGCTGGGTCCCGACACTCCGGCTCCCACGGACTCCGCCTGGTGCCAGGCCCGTTCGCGACTGCCGGAGGGCGTGCTGGCGGAACGGATCTTCCGCCGTGCCCTGGAATGCCGGCGCCGCTTCGGTCGGATTTGTCGCTGGCACGGCCGCTGGGTCTTTTGCATCGACGGCTCCACCATTTCCATGCCCGACACGCCGTCCCTTGTCGAAGCATTTGGCTACTCCCATGGCAGCCAAGGCTTCAGTCGTTTTCCGATTGCGAGGCTGACCTTCATTGAACTGGCCGGGCTCAACGTCATCTGGAACTACCGCCTCGATGACTATCGCTGCAGCGAAGAGAGCCAACTCTACGACATGTGGCACACCTTGCCGGCCGGGTGCATCTGCCTGCTGGACCGCAAGTTCTGCTCGTTCTACAACCTGGCCAAGCTGCGGCAGCGGCGGATCGGCGTGGTAACACCCCTGCATCAAGGGCGCGACCCGCAGAAGTTGATTCGCTGGGGCCGGCCGCTTGGGAAGAACCCGTGGCTGGTCCCTTTGCACCTCCAGCCCCACACGCGTAAGCGATATGGCGATCCTTCCTTGCCAAAGGTTCTGTTCGTCCGTCTGATTCGCGTTGCGTTCCGGCGTGGCACGAAGATCAAAGTGCTGTGGCTGGTGACGACGCTGATGGACCCGGTGGAGTACCCCGCCGACGAGGTGGCCGAACTATACCGAAGCCGGTGGCAGATCGAGCCACGGATTGGATCACTCAAGACGACACTGGAGATGAACGTGCTGAGGAGCAAGAGTCCCCAAGCGGCTCGCCGAGAAGTGGCCTCGATCGTTCTGGGGCACAACCTGGTCTGGAGGCTCATCCACGAATCGGCGGCCGCGACAGACACGCCTGTCGAGGACATCAGCTTCGCCGGTGCGGTGAAGGTGGTTTTGGCCTTCTCCGCTTCTATTCTCCATGCTCCCCGACGCGTGCGACGGCAACTGCATCACAAAATGCTGCTCCAGATTGCCCGTCAGACCAACCATCACCCGTTCGGCCGCGTGGAACCTCGCCTCATCAAACGCTGCCCCGTTCGGTACTGCTATCTGCGTGAACCCCGCTGGAAAGCTCGCCTCAAGTGCTTATCTTAGGGCCATTGGGGTAGACCCCGAAGGTTGTTTAGGAGATGATCCTCCTTCACCTGCCCCGCCGCACGCTGCGTTCGGCCGCACGGAACGCCATCTTCAATCCCCGTTCTTCGGTGCTGGTCAACGTCCAGAATTGTGGGAAAGAAGCCTGCGGGATGCTATACTTCCCCTGTTTCCCGGAATCGCGTAGCAGGAGAGAAATATCGTGACCGCCCCGAAACGGATCCCCCACCTTCGCAAACCCGACGCGTTGTCGCTGGAGGCATGGCAGGTCGCCCTGCGCCGGCAATTCGCCCAGGAGCAGAAGTTCCGGGTGAAGAACATCGGCGCCCAACCGATCTTCTCCGAGTTCCACGTGACTAATCCCCAGAGCGGCAAGACCTACCGCGTGGCCATCCGCGGCGAGCGACTGGGCGACAACTACTGCTCGTGCCCGGACTTCGCCACGAACACGCTGGGAACGTGCAAGCACGTGGAGTTCACCCTGGCGAAACTCCGGCGTCAGCGCGGCGCGAAGGCGGCGATGGCCAAGGGGTTCCAGCCCCCCTACTCCGAAGTCTACTTGAGGTACGGAGCCAAACGCGAGGTGATCTTCGGCCCCGGCGCCGCTTGCCCGGCATCCCTCAAGAAGTTGGCGTCGGAATACTTCGATGCCCGCGGCGTGCTTCGGCCCGACGCCTACGAACGGGTCCACCTTTTCCTGAAGACGGCGATGGCCGGCGACCATGAGGTCCGCTGCTACGACGACGCACTGGCCTTCATCGCCCAGGTGCGGGACCGGGCGGACCTGGCCCAGCGCATCGCGGCGGCCTTTCCGGACGGGGCCGACGGCCGCGCGCTTGAGGGGCTGCTGAAAGTTCCGCTGTACCCGTTCCAGCGGGAAGGCGCCCTCTTTGCCGCACGAGCCGGCCGATGCCTGATCGCCGATGACATGGGCCTCGGGAAGACCATCGAGGCCATCGCCGCCGCCGAAATCCTTGCGCGCGTCGCCGGCATCGAGCGCGTGCTGGTGATCTCGCCCACGTCGCTCAAGCACCAGTGGCAGCGCGAGATCGAGAAGTTCACCAACCGCGCCGCCGTCGTCGTGGAAGGCGGGCTGGCCCAACGGGACGCCCGGTACAAGGCCGAGGCATTCTACAAGATAACGAATTACGATGTGGTGTACCGCGACCGGGACCAGATCGCGAAGTGGCGGCCGGACCTCATCATCCTGGACGAGGCCCAGCGGATCAAGAACTGGAAGACCCGCACCGCCAAGGCCGTCAAGGACCTCGAGTCCCAGTACGCCCTCGTCCTGACGGGCACGCCGCTGGAGAACCGCCTGGAGGAACTGTACTCGATCGTCGAATTCGTGGACCGGTTCCGCCCGGGGCCGATGTTCCGGTTCCTCAGCGCCCATCGGCACGTGGACGACCACGGCAGGGTCACGGGATATCGCAATCTGTCGAAGATTTCCGAAACGCTCGCGCCGATCCTGCTCCGGCGCACCAAGGAGAAGGTGCTGAAGGAACTCCCCGCGCGGCTGGAGAAGCGGTTCTTCGTGCCGATGACGCCCCAGCAGATGACCCACCACGAGGAGAACCGCGAGATCGTGGCCCGGATCGTCGCCAAGTGGCGCCGCTACGGGTTCCTCTCGGAGATCGACCAGCGGCGGCTCCAGTGCGCCCTTCAAAATATGCGGATGTCCTGTAACAGTACCTACCTCCTGGACGGCGAGACCGACCACGGCGTCAAGGCCGACGAGTTCGCAACGCTGCTCGCCGAAGTCCTGGAAGAACCGGAGGCCAAGGTCGTCGTCTTCAGCCAGTGGGTGCGGATGCACGAACTGATCATCCGCCGCCTGGCGGCGCGCCGCTGGCGGCACGTCTTCTTCCACGGCGGCGTGCCGGGACCCCAGCGGAAGGGCCTCATTGACCGGTTCCGCGAAGACGCCGCATGCCGGTTGTTCCTTTCGACCGACGCCGGCGGCGTGGGGCTGAACCTTCAGAACGCCTCGGTCGTGGTCAACATGGACCAGCCGTGGAACCCGGCCGTGCTGGAGCAGCGGATCGGCCGCGTCCATCGCCTCGGCCAGCACCGCCCCGTGCGGGTGGTCCATTTTATCTCGAAAGGAACCATCGAAGAGGGGATGCTCGGCCTCCTGGCGTTCAAGCGGTCTCTGTTCACGGGCGTTCTGGACGGCGGGCAGGACGAGGTGTTCCTCGGCGGCACGCGTCTGAAACGGTTCATGGACTCGGTGGAGAAGGCGGCGACCTCCGTGCCACAACCGATGCCCCCGGCACCAGAAGCGGCCGAAGCGGTGCGGGCAATGGATGAGCCGCAGGCCGAACCCGCGGCGGCGCAGACCACCAAAGCGCACGGGCAGGAGCCATCCGTGCGGGAACCTCGCGAACCAACCCAAGGTCCCGCCTCGCCCGATCGCATGTGGACGGACATCGTGACGGCAGGCGTGTCGTTTCTGGAGAAACTCGGCCAGGCCTTGGCCGCCGCCGGGACCGCGCCGCAAGATGCCGCAGGCCGCACTTCCGCGCCCTCCGCGCTCCTCACGCAGGACGCGAAAACCGGCCGCCCCTGCCTCCAACTTCCTCTGCCCGACCCCGAAACGCTGCGGAGGATTTCCGACGTGCTTGCCGCCCTCGCCAAGGGCCGTTAGACGTTCAGGACTTCTCGGGGAACGGCCACTGGAACCGCATGGTCCAGAAGTGTCCCGGCCTGCGCGCCCACGCCAAGCCCTACACCGCCATCATCCGCCGCCGGTGTCGGTGCCGCGAATGAGGGCAAGTGCGAATTGATAAGGATTACGCCTGAATTAGTTGCTGTGCTACACCAACTTGACCAAATCTATTCCTGCATTTTGAACATCAGATATTCAGAATGCAAGCGGAAAACGGCGGTGTCCGCCGTGACGAACCAGGCGGCCTGGAATGGCTGGAGGGGGCGGATAGAATGGCTGGCACTGGCGTGGGCAACGCGGAGAGCGGCCGACCGCGGGACCGGTGGAGTAGAGTGAACGGGAGGCCCGCACATGGGCACACTCAAAGCGCGGGCGCTACGAAGGGGCCACTGTAGCGCCAACATCGCGGGACTCTGTTGTCCTCCCGCGAATCGTTGTATACTGACCCGCAGTCGGGGGCGGGGCACGCGATCATAGGAAGCGCCATGAGCGAATACCAGTACTACGAATTCCTGGCCTTGGACCGGCCGCTTACGTCCAATGAGATGCAGCAACTGCGGACGTTCTCCACACGGGCCAGGATCGCGCCGACAAGTTTCATCAACGAGTACAATTGGGGCGATTTTCGGGGGGACGTCAATCGTTTCATGACGAAGTACTTCGACGCCTTTGTGTACTTCGCCAATTGGGGGACGCACGAATTGCGATTCCGTTTGCCCAAGGCCGGCCTGGACGTCAGCCTGGCCAAGCGGTACTGCCCTTCCGAACAGACGAGCCTGCGCCTGGCCGGCGAGCACACCATCCTGACGCTATGGTCGGAACGGGAGGAAGGCGAGTGGGAAGGCGACGAGGGCTGGATGTCGTCTCTGGCGCCCCTGCGGGCGGACCTGATGGCGGGCGACCTGCGATGCCTCTACCTCGGCTGGCTGCATTGCGTCGGCTGTGATGAGGTGGAGGAAGAGGAAGTCGAGCCACCCGTTCCGCCGGGGCTTCAGGACCTGACGGCGCCGCTGCGGGCCCTGGCGGATTTCCTTCGGGTTGACGAGACGCTTATCGAGGTGGCCGCCGAGGTAAGCCCTCCTCTGGCGGCGGAGCGCGATTCCGCCGAGGAATTGCGGTCGTGGATCCAGGCGCTTCCCGGCCCGGACAAGGACTCGCTACTCTACCGGCTTGCGCAAGAGTCCCCGATGGCCGTGCAGCGAGAGATCCTGCGTCGATTCCGAGAGACCCGGCGTCCGCAACCACCTGTACCCGAAGCCGGCGGCCGCACCGTCGGAGAACTCCTCAGCACCTGGAACCGACAGACGCAGGAGAAGCAGCGGCGGGCGGCCGAGAAGAAGGCCAGAGAAAAAGCCCGAAAAGAAAAGGAGGCTGCGGCGACCCGGCAGACCTATCTCGACGGACTGGCCCAGCGGGTGCCCCAGGCTTGGCAACAGGTTGAGGCCCTCATTCAGACCCACCAGCCCAAGAGATACGATGAAGCCGCCCAACTCCTTCGAGACCTTTGCGACTTGGCCGACCGCCAAGACAAGACCGCCGAGGCCCGCGCCCACCTACAGGCTCTTCGAGACGCACACGCCAACAAGCCCAGCCTGCTCCGGCGGCTGGACGAGGCTGGGCTCTTCTCGTGAAGGCGAGCCTTCGATCCATTACGACACCAGCCACACGGGACAGCCCATGTCAGCACAACGATGGCGGGGGCATGCTTCCACGTTGTCTGATGCCCCCCCGGCGCTGCAACTAAAGTGCAACTAAAACCTTACACATCCTGGCGAAATTGGCTATTCTGGTGATCGAAGAGTTGAAGCCTAAGAGCTTGTCAATCCTACAACTTACGGATTGACAGGGGTTTGCGGGCGAGCCGTTGACGTAGCTCATAACCCGAAGGTCGCAGGTTCAAATCCCGCCCGCGAGGTGACCCTCCGACTGCGGGGTTATGAACTTTGGCAACGTCAGGACGGAAGGTGTATACTGCGGCCGGCGGGAATACGTCCTGAACCGTTGCCGGAAACTCAAGCCAAAGGCGCGGGCGCGTCGCCGGCGTCAGAACCAGGGAAAACCCGGACTGAAGGAACCCGGCCGGACCGAAAAACCTTCACATACGCCGAGGGCTTGATTGTGTCATTCATGCTGAAGACGTACACACAATGGTGCACCGGCCACTCAGGCTGAAGCGAGGCCCTGGATGGGGAAAGACTTGAGTTTGGCCGTGCCGCTCTCGCCCGCCCCGATTGCCGCAGCCGAGCGGTTGCACACGCGTTCCAGACAATGGCGGGCCTCCGATGACGCCTTGCACGCTCTGGCACAACGCGTTCCAGACTTTGACGACGATGCTATGATACTCAAGTCCGTGGCCATCAATACGCTCTGTAGCACCCGCGTGGTCTGCCAGCGGTTCCACAACACGAGCGAATTCGATTTCGCCTCCCTCAAGGGCGACGCCCAGCAAATCGCCGCGAACTGCGGTCACTACATCAGGAGTCTCTCCTCCCGCGCCCGCGACCTCTTCGAGAAGTTCGGTTTCGCCGAGCCCATCGTGTGGCTCGACCATTTCAAGGGAGGGCGCCGTGAGCGAACTGCCGAAGGCCTTCAACATCGCGAAGGATGACAAGCCGGCGGGCCCCATTCACCGGTTCGCGCACGTTGCCATGAACGCGGGCTTCGAGATTCTCATTGCCGGCCAGGAGGCGGAGTACGCCCGCCAGGCCGCCGCGGCCGCGTTCGAGGAGTTCGACCGCCTGCACAACGAGCTCAGCCGGTTCGATCCGGCGAGCGACGTGTCGCGACTTAGCGCCCTTGGGGCGGGGCAGTCCATCCACGTCGGCCTGGCGACCCTGGAGTGCCTGAAGGTGGCCGCCCAGGTCAGCGCGGAGACGGGCGGCGCGTTCGACGCGACAGTCGGCTCGCTCATGGCCTGCTGGCGGAACAAGGACAAGTCGCCGCGCATTCCATCGGAGGAAGAGCTTGCGGCGGCGCGGGCGCGCACGGGCATGCACCTTCTGGACATCCGTGAAGAGACGCACGCGGTCGGGGTGAAGGTCGATGGCGTGAAGATCGACCTCGGCGCCATCGGCAAGGGCTTCGCCGTGGACCAGATGGTCGCGATCCTGCGCGGCTGGAGCATCAGCACGGCCCTCATCCACGGCGGGCACTCGAGCGTCATGGCCATCGGCTCGCAGCCGGGCAAGAGCGGCTGGATCGTGTCGCTCGGCGATCTGGAGAGCCGCGGCGAATCGATGGGCACCGTGCGGCTGATCGACCGCTCCCTGAGTGGCTCGGCGGCGCCTAAGACCGATCAGCACATTATGGACCCGCGCACGGGCCGGCCTGCGGCGGGGAACCTGGCCACGTGGGCGCTGGCCGATTCGGCGACGCTCACCGACTGCCTTTCCACCGCGTTCCTGGTGATGTCGCCCGGCGAGGTGGAGGAATACTGCAAGCGGCATCCCGAGACCGCGGGCATGCTGATTGCCAAAGATTCCAGTGGGCGCAGGATCCTCCGTTTTGGAAAATGGGAACCGTGATCGAGCCGCGTGCGGGAGCATGCGGTTATCCCCGTATGAAACAAATATCCCACTAGGCCGGCGGCTGCGGCGAACGCTTGGCAGCCCACCGCGTCAGGGTCGCAAGGCCCAGGAGAAGATACAGGAGCAGCACCCCGCCGATCACGCCCGCGGTAACGAACCCGACGACCTTGAACATCGGGCGGAACTTGTAGGAGAGGGCCCACGCGCGAAGCTCGTCCGGATTGCGGCCCTGGAACTCGTACATCGCCAGGACCGTGGGCGGGCCGAGGTCAACCGGCGACTCTGCCGTCACCTTGCCGAAGGCCATCGGCGCCTCCGACGCGTGGCAGTCGGTGCAGCCGCCGCTCCCAAGCGACCGGCTCTTGGGCCGCACGTCGTGAGCAATCGGCCAGGAGACAGACGCCGCGGCCGGATGATCCGAGGCCTCCAGCTTGCCGTCGGCCGCGCGTTTGTACAGCTTGCCGCCAGCGACGTAAATTGGCTCGCCCTTGGCTGCCTGGTCCCGACCCAGCACGGCCAGCGCCGCCGCGACCTGCTCGGCCGTGACGCCCTTGGCGCCTGCGACCTTCTTCTCAAACTCATCCTTGGCGGCGTTGTAGACCACATCGGGCGAAAGCGGCGTGACCGTCTCGCCGTCCAGCCGCCCGAAGAACGCCGGCCAGACCATCCGGTTGGGGCCGATCTTGCCGTCCCACGCCTGCCGCACGAACACCGGCTCCTGGATGAGCGGCAGCGCGTCGTCGCCGCGGAACGGCGCCCGCGACAGCTCCAGCGAGTGCGCCCGCGAGGTCTGTATGCGGCCGGCCATCGGCGTCGGGTACAGCCCCGAGTGACAGGTCGTGCAGGCCAGCTTCTCCAGGTGAAGGGTCGGCAGGCCGACGTGCCGCGGCACCGGGGCGCCCAGGCGCCCGCCCACCGTCTCCGGCCCCGCGGCGGCCGACTCGGCGCCAAGATGGCACCCGCGGCACGTGAGGGATCCGAGTATCGGGTTCTCCCCACTGCCGGGCTCGCCCTCGTAGCCGCGTCGGACGGCGTGGTCGAGGCCGTGCCGGTGGCACGCCGCGCAGGACAGGCCCGCCCGGGTGTGCACGTCGACGTCGGTCTGCCAGACCTCCGGCGACGCCGGCCCGTCGGGCCGCGTCACCTGGCGGAGGCTGTGGCAAAAGTAGCACCGCGTGTCGGGCGGCTCGTTCGGGAGGTTGAAGAACACACGGTTCTTGCTGTCAAACTTCATCTTATCATAGGTGACCGTCGGGGCGTTCTTCGCCATCGCCTCATCTTCCGGCGGCATCGAGGGGTCGAACGTCTCCGGCATCTTGGCCGCGGCGCCGCTCAGGGTCGAGAACTCGGTCGTGGTCGCCGGGGCCCACATGAGGTTCTGCGCACCCGCCACCTGGAGGAAGAACTCGATCTGATCGTACGAGGCGTCGCCCGAGTGGCACGCGGCGCAGTTGATCTCCAGCTTGCCGGAGACCTGCCAGCGGGCCTTCGAGTCGGGCACCTCCGTCATCTCGCCGGGGCCGCCGCCGGGCAGATGGAGCGCGAACTCCTTGACGAACCGCCACGGCGTCATCCCCAGGGCGGCCGGCTGCCACACGTTCGGCCACTTCCGCGACGACACGGGGATCTGCGTGGCCGTCCGGCGGTCGACCCAGAACCACGGCTCGCCGGGGCGGCCGTCGTCAACCTTCGGTGCGCCGGCGTTGAAATGCCAGCCCGTCCGGATGACGTTGTAGTCGTGGCACTTGGTGCAGGTATTGCGGTACGAGAAGGGCAGGATGTCTTTCGGGTTGATCGCCTCGGGCTTCTCGTTGTTGGTGTTCATCAGCGGAAGCCGGTGGATGTAAGTGAAGCGGCTTCCAGGAATGTCCTTGCCCGGCGGCTCGACTGCGGCGGCGGGCACCAGCCAGGCGGCCACCACCACGGCATACGCCGCAACCTGCACGACCGCAACGCCTGTCCGCCTTACGCGGCGGGAGGGTCTTGTCCGTGGGTGGCTGGGCATGGCGGGCCTCAGATCTTGAAGTCCTCTTCCTTGAAGGTGATCTTGGCGGCGGCCACGGCCTCGTTGACCTTGAGGACCTGCACGGCAGTCTCGTATCCCACCTCGCCCGGGCAGTTGAGCTTGGCTTCGCCGCAGACGGCCGCAAAGAAGTTCTCGAGGTGCGGCAGGTGGTACGACTTCTCGACGTCGACCTTCAGCAGGAAGGTCTCCGGCCGCTCGGACTTGTAGACGTCGAGAATCGCGTCGACGTCGCTCTTGGTCTCGGTCTTCTTCTCTTCCGGCTCTTCCAGCTTCACGACGTAGCCCTTCTTCACCCACGGCTCCCACGGATGCCTGCCGTTGGCCGTGGTCAGGTGGCCCTCGGCATACACGCGGCACTGGCCGGGGGCCTCGGAGAGCTGGAGCGTGCCGTCGGTGCCCATGAACGACTCGAAGTAGCCGCGCGCGCCGGTGGTCGAAAGCGCCTGGTAGTAAGCGCGGACCATGCCCTGGGGGGTCTTGAACTCGTAGATGCACATCGTGTTGTCGTACCACTCGTAGTCCTTGTAGTAGTCCGTGCCGCCCGAGGCTATGACGGTCTGCGGCCGGCAATCCAGGAACCATCCGAAGATGTCGATCTGATGCGAGCCGAGGTCGCAGATGGGGCCGCCGCCGTACTTCTTGTACCACCGCCAGTCGCGGAAGCGCGCCATCGTGTCGTAGCCGTACTTCTTCAGCGTCTCGACGTCCAGTTCGTAGTCCTTCGGGAACCCGCGCGGCCCGGAGGCGGCCACCGAGCGGTTCCACTGGCCGTAGATGTGCGTGATGCGGCCGAGGATCCTGGCCTCGTCAATCAGGTGCGTCTTGCTGTGGATATACCGCGGGTTCGAGCGGCGCTGGTGACCGATCTGGAGCAGTTTCCTGGTCTCGCGCGAGGCCAGCACCATCTCCCTGGCCTTCGTGATGTCGTTCGACATCTCTTTTTCGCAGTACACGTTCAGGCCGGCCCTCATGCAGGCGATGGCGTGCTCGGCGTGCATCCAGTCGGGCGTGGCCACGATGGCGGCGTCCAGGCCCTTCTCCTTCGCGAGCATGTCTTGGTAGTCGGTGTAGACGTTCACGTCGTGCTTGTAGGTCTTCAGGCGGCCGGCGGCGTACTTCTGGCTGTACGGCCAGATGTCGCAGACGGCCTTGAACCGCACGCCCGGAATCTTGACGGCCTGCTCCATCAGGACGCGCCCCTGCGTCCCCGCGCCGATGAGGGCGACGTTGAGTTCCTTCGTGCCGGCCTTCGCCGCCTCCTCACCGAGGACGGCTGGAGCCAGGACCAGCCCCGCGCCGACGGCGCCGGTCGCCTTCAGGAAATCCCGCCTGGAGATTCCGCTACTGGTTTCCGATGGGCACATTGGAGTCAACCTCCTCAGTTCTAGGTTCTCTGACCCGGCTGCGGGCCGCATGGTATAGGAGCGTGGGTCGCCTCGATGCCGCCCGTCTTCGCGCCTTCAACCTTATCTCGCACGGGGGAGCCAAACCCCGCACACATTCTTAACCGTCCTGGTCAACAATGATGTCATCTGGCGTGTCGTGCCACAGCGATTATGTCNNGATGCGGGGGGAGGCGCCAGCCCGGGCTTCCGGGCATGGGATTGGGTGAAGGGGTGAGGCGCGGTCCGCGAGGACCGCGCCTCCTGCCCGTATAGCCACCGGGGTAGCTGGCCGGCTCCCCGGCGTCGGTGAAGGTACGGTCGGGGCGGCGGCAAAGCAAGAGGTCAACGGCACGGGGATCACGGAAGGCGTTCGATTCGGACCTCTCCGTAACGGGGATGGACGCAATGGACGGACTTATCGAACCATTGTTGAACTTCAACGACCGCATGGGTAAGGTGGTTGCGACCTCGGGGTGGCAGGAGTTGGTAGGTGACGCCGTCCAGGGAAAGGGTGTTGTCGTTGGCAACCGTTCTCTCGTGGCGTGCAGACTCCGTTGTTGCGGTGTCGTCCTGCAAAGGGTACGATGGCCTGACGTCAAGATGGATCGGGCGAACGTGGTTCTCCACAAAGGGGGTGCGGCTATGAGCGCGGAAGGCAAGATCGGCGGCGGACCGGCTGCCCATCGGGCAGCCCCCGGTCCTTACGTTTCCCGTCGGACCTTTCTCGGCCACCTCGCCGCGGTGAGTGCGGGGGCCCTCGTTTTCTCAGGCGGCGCCACCGGGCGGGCCAAGGCCCAGTATGGCGCTCCGGTCATGGACGGGCTACCCCCGGAGCAACTCACCACGATGTACACAGACATGTTGAAGATCCGTCTGTGGGAGACGAAGATCAAGGACCTGCTCCTCGCCGGAGGCTTCCGCGGCGTGGCGCACCTGTACGTCGGCGAGGAAGCGATTGCCGTAGGGGTCTGCCAGGCCCTGCGGCGCGACGACTACATCGCCAGCACGCACCGCGGCCACGGTCACCTGATTGCCAAGGGAGGCGACATGGGCCGCATGCTGGCCGAGATCACGCACAA
>PMZT01000125.1 GCA_003170085.1 Planctomycetia bacterium
TCCTCGGCGGGCATTTCCTCGAGACGCGCAGCCAGTTCGCGCAGGGCCTCGGCCCAGCGGCTGGTCGAGTCGGCGAACACCGCCACGTTCAGCCCCATGTCGCGGTAATACTCGGCCAGCGTGATGCCCGTGTAAATCGACACTTCGCGGGCCGCCACCGGCATGTTCGACGTGTTGGCGATAAGGATCGTCCGCTCCATGAGCGGGCGGCCGGTGCGCGGATCCTCGATCTCGGGGAACTCGCGCAGCACTTCGGTCATCTCGTTGCCGCGCTCGCCGCANNGGGAAGAACGTGTCGATGATCCGCTGGCCGGTGATGAGCGGCCGCGTGATGCGCAGGCGCTCGCGGATGGGCCGCGGGTGCCGGACCGACCACTTCTGCACCATCGTAAGCTCGTACGGGCCGGCGGCGGTCTCGAGGACCGCGATCTTGTCCGTGAGCGTATACTCGCCCTTGGCGGCGATCGACGTCACGGTGCCCGAGACCTCCGGCGGCACCATGATGCGGTGCTTCACGAGCGGGGTCTCAAGGACCTCGGCAATGCCCTGGCCGGCCGTGACCTTGTCGCCCGGCTTGACGAGCGGCTCAAACGGCCACCGTTTTTTCGTATCGAGCGGGTCGACCTTTTCGCCGCGGTTGATCCACGCGCCGCTGTGGGCCTGGATGCTCGGCAGCGGCCGCTGGATGCCGTCGTAAATGTTGCCCAGGAGGCCGGGGCCCAGCCACACGGAGAGCGGCGCCTCGGTCCGGCGGACGGGCGCTCCGGGCTTCAGCATCGTCGTATCTTCATAGACCTGGATGGTGGCGTGATCGCCGTGAAGGCGGACGACCTCGCCGATGAGGCCCAGTTCGCCGACCTCGACGACCTCGTACATGCTGGCCCCGTACATGCCGACAGCGCCCACGATCGGGCCGCTGACGCGGGTGACTACGGGACCGGGGGTGCCGGTTGCGGTCATTTAGGACTCCTTCCGCGGCTCGCCGCCGACGAGCGACGAACGCACGGCAATTTCGCGCCGCAGGGCCGGCCACTGCCGCGCCAGCCGGACGGTCAGCGTCTGGTCATACATCTGGCGGCCGTCGGCGTCGCTGACGAGGAGGCTGCCGTCGGCCTTCGCGGGCTCCGCGGCCATCGTGATCTGGAGATTGGCCTTGCCGGCGCGGCGCCGCACGTCTTCGAGCCAGCCGTCGCCGAGCGTCTGCCGGTCGGCCTGCGAAAGCTGGACGGTGAATTGTTCGCCCTCCATCCGGGCGACGGCCTCGACGACGAGCGTAACGGCCGCCTCGCGGAGGTCGATGCCCTGGCGCGACTCGAGGCGTTTGCGGGCCTCGTCGCAGACGGCCAGGAGCACCTTCTCGATCTGGGCCGAGCGCCGGCGTCCGACCTCGACCGACACGGTCGCGAGGATGAGGTTGCGGCGGCGGTCGGCCTCGGCCTTGGCCACGGCCAGGCGATCGGCCAGCTCCTTGGTCCCGGCGCGCCGGGACCCCTCAACGAGGGCCGCGGCCTCGTCGCGGGCCTTCTTGACCGCCTGCTCGCCCTGTGTCCTGGCGTCAGAAAGGATCTCTTCCTGAAGCACCTGCTGCGGGTTGGTATTGGCCGCCGTCACTCGGCGTCCTCCTCATCTGAGCCGATGCGTATGCCGATCGCCTCCTGCACGAACTGCCGGAGGGTCTTGCGCCCGGGCATCGGCCCAGCGGGCCCGGGAATCTCGACAAGAAGGGGCCGGCTTCGGGTGCGTACCGCGTCCACCTGCTCGCGGATCCCGGCCGCCACAATGTCGGTGAGGATGAGGATCCCCAGGTCGGGCCGGGCCACGGCGCGCTCGAGCGCCGCGGCGGCCTGCGGGGGCGTGGTCACCACCTCGCCCTCGACGCCCGCCAGGCGGAATCCCCGCACGGTGTCCTCATCGGCGATACAGTAGAACTTCACAGCGCGCCTCCGCGGCTACAGACTCATCAACATGAAGGCGAGGACGAAGCCGAACACCGCCAACCCTTCGGCGATGGCGATGAAAATCAGCGCCCGCACGAAGAGCTCCGGTTTCTCGGCGATGGCGGCCGCGCCGGCCGAGCCGACGCGACCCACGGCGAAGCCCGCACCCAGGATGGCCATGCCACCCACGAGGCCCGCGCTCAGAGGACCGTAACCGCTCTTGCCGCCCGCGGCGCCGTCGTTCTCCGCCGCCACGGCCAACGACACGCACGCCAGCACACACGCCACCGCCAGAACCATCATGCCTACTCTCAGAGCCATCGTAGAACCTCCTTTTACCGATGCCGACCTGGCTAGACTTCATTCCTTGTCGAAAATCGAAATGGCCTGAAGGCCACGCCTTTGCCCGTAAAGAACTTGCCGAAGAATTCGTAGTACTCCAGTCGCACCGCCTGCACGGCGGCCACGATGCCCTCGAGGAGAATCGCAATGCCGTTGCCCAGAAGGATCACGAAGAAGCCGACCCCCTCGCCCACCACCGACGGCCCCAGTTGCTCGGCGATCTGGAACGTGGCCAGCAGCACCGCACCGTGGGCCATCGAATAGGCCGCGAGACGGACGAAACTGACCGTGTTCGAGAGGAACCCCAGGACCGTGTCGAACGCCTCGATGCCGGCCGTGATCAGCGACTCGCCGAACGTGCCCTCGTGCGCCCCGTGGGCCGCGCGGCTGGCGATGATGAAGTGCAGCGGTTCCTTCAGGAACACGCCCACCAGCGGCAACACGAGGAGCACGACGATGTGCCACCACTCGATGCCGCTCGCCGCTTCCAGCTTCATCGTCACGCCCAGGAGCTTGATCAGCACGAAGAGGAAACCGGCGTAGAAGACCGCCCCGGCGATGCCGAACTTATCGAGCAGCGCGCCCAGGATGTCGCCGTGGCGCAACCGGTTGATCACGTTCAGCACCAGGCCCACGCTCATCATGGCGATACCCAGGCCGATGGCGATGGCCATGAGCGTGACCGGGCCGCCCAACTGCCAGAGCGTCTTTTCCTTCGCGATTTCGAGCGGATCGCCCCACAGGCAGAACCGGTGCAGCGACGGGATGCCGAAGTAACTGCCGTACACGACGCCGAACACCATGCTCGCGAGACCCAGCACGAGCACCAACAGGCCGCCGTCGCGGATCTCCTGCGACTTACCACGGAACAGAAGGTACAGGGCCAGCGCCACCAGCACCGCCCCGTGCCCCACATCGCCGAACATCATGCCGAACATGATGACATACGTGACGGCGAACAGCAGCGTCGGCTCGAGCTCGCGGTACGTCGGCAGGCCGTAGCCGGTCACGAGCATCGCGAACGGGCGAAGAAGCCGCGGGTGCTTCAGGAGCACCGGAATCTCGCTATCCGGAATGGCATGGGGCGAGGTTACCTGGAAGAAGCACAGGCCGCGCGTGAACTTCTGAATCTCATCGCGGACGTGGGGCACTTCCTCATCCGGCGACCAGCCCGTGATAAGGGCCGTGGCCTCGGTCCGCGGGAAGTGCTGCTCGGCCCGCAGGATCTCCTGCTCCGTCCGGAGGGCCTTGCGAAGCTCGGCCAGCGGCGCCGTGGCCTCGCGGGCCAGGGCCATGACCTCTTCATCGGCCTCCTGAAGATCGGCGCGAAGCTGCTCGCGTTCGGCGCGGCCGGACTCGGAGGCGATCTTGGCCGTCTCGCCGTCGTACGCGCTGAACGCCTCGTGCACGAATCCGGCCTGCTTCAGCGCCGACTCGAGGGCCTCGCGGCCGCCGCGGCTCGTCACGGCTACCAGCGGCACCTCGCCCTCCTGCTCGGCCTGCGGCGCGAGAATCACGTTCGGACCGACGGCGGCCTGGAGCTCGCCGAGCTTCTCGGCCGGCAGCGTTCCGACCGCGAAGTGCAGGAACATCGACCCGCCAAGCTGATCGAAAGGAATGCCGAGGCCCAGGAACGGCCGCATCTTCTCGAGCTCGGTCTGGACTTCGTTCCAGCGTTTCCGCAATTCCATCTGGTGCTTCAGGATCGCCTCGGCCCGGTCTTCCAGCGGCCGCAGAACGCCGTCGATCTGGCCGAGGGTCATCTCGGGCACCGTGCCGGCGGGCTCGGGCAGCGTCTCGATGCCGAACCGCTGGCAGAGCGTATCGACGCGGGCCAGCAGGCCATCCACGCGGGCGAGTTCGACCGCCCGATCCGGCGGCGCGAGCGGGGCCGTGTCGGGCCCGGCCTTGGTCGCCACCAGGTGGAGCACGCCCAGCCGCCCCAGCAGGCGCAGCACGGCCCGTTTGTCGCGTTCGAGGACGGCGACGCCAAGGCGCGACATGGGAACGGCGCTAAACATGGGCCGCCTCCAGGTCCGCCCGCGGAAAGAGGCGTTTGCGGACTTCTTCGGGCGCCATGCCGGTCCGGATGCCCTCGGTCAGCGTGATCAGGTTCGCAACCTCCACTCGCCGGATGGCCACGTACGCCACGACGGCGCCCAGGCCCATGTGGCTGCGGCGGAACAGATGGCTCGCCACGACGAGGTACCGGTTCCAGGCCAGCGCTTCGAGCGTCACGGCATCGAGGTTGCCGTGCCCGCTACCCTTCGCGCCGACTTCGCGCGGCAGAGTCGGAAACACGGGGCCGACGGCCTTTGCCACCACGCCCGCCAGGTCGGCGGCGCCCGCCATCGCGGCCACCGTGTCGCGACGCAGGCCCGCGCCCTTGACGCAGAACGCCAACACCTGCTCGGGCTTGAGGTTGTAATGGAGGCGGCCACGCACCACGAGCATGAGCTGGAAGATGTCGACCTCGAGGCGCGCCAGCCCCACCACTTCTTCGCGGTCGCCTTCGGAAAGGGCGTCGACGCGGGCCAGCAGCTCCGTGAAGTAGCCCTGGTCCACGGCCGACTCGATGAAAAACGGCCGCGGCATGGCATCGTAGAACTCGGCGGCCGCCAAGATCGCCTTGCGGATCGGCTTCATGGGAACGAGCGCGCCGAACTGCTCGACCGATTCGGCCGCTACGAGCGCCTTCGCGTCGAGGGCCGGACCGCCCGGCACCGGCACGAGCAACGGCTGGATGTCGGCGAAGTCGGCACGGACGGCAAACGCGCGGGCAAGGACCTTGAGGTTCTCGATCTGGAACCGGGCGGACAGCCAGTCGAGGAGGTCGCCCTGCGGGCCGTCGAACATCTCGGCCAGCCAGGCGAGTTCCTTGACCATTTCCGAGACCATCCGCCGCTGAAGCTCAACGGCCGTGTCGACGGCGGAATCGCTGTAGAGCATGCGGGCCAGTTCCGCGATCTGCCGGACGCGGCAAAGCGCATCCAGCCGCCCGGCCTCCGCCAGGCGACTGCGCCGGGCGTGGAGCCGAGTCGCCACGAAATCCAGACCTGCGGGCATTCGAGCCGTCATGGAGTGTAGCCGCCCCCGGAGCGATTACTTCTTTCCGATCACGCTGCGCACGACGGCTTCAACGGCCGCACCGGCCGTGGCCTCGTCCAGGCGCACCCCCGATTCGATCTCGGCAAACGCCTTGGCCAGGCGTTTCTTCTTCTCTTCCTCGGCCTCGCGCACGGCGGCCTCGATGATCTTGGCGGACTCGGCCTTGGCCTGCTGGCGTGCCTGCTCCAGGATGGCCGGAGCCTCGCGACGGGCCTGGGCCAGGAGGGCGCCGGCCTCGGCCTTGGAGGTCTCGGCGATCCGCTTGGCCTCTTTCTCGGCCTCGACCACTTTCTGAATGACGTCGTGCATCGCAAATCTCCGGTCAGGCTATTCCTCGGCGTCGAGGACGTCGAGAATCTCTTTCGCCGTCTCCGCTTCCGTCAGCTTGCGATAGAAGCCGGGCGTTTGCACCAGGCGGGCGATCTCGGCCAGCGCCCGCACGTGCGGGCCGGGGTCGTCGATCCGCGCCAGGAGCATGAACACCAGGTGGACCTTTTCGCCGTCGATGGCGTCGAACTCGATCCCCTTCTTCGAGATGCCCAGCGCCGCCGTCAGCGCCGGAATCGACGCATGTTTGCCGTGCGGAATCGCCACGTGCTGGCCGATGCCGGTCGTCCCCTGGGCCTCGCGCTGGCGCACCGCCGCCAAGGCGCCGGCACGGTCGGTCAGGTGGCCGGCCTTGACGAGGAGATCCGTCATCTCCTCAAAGCAGGCTTCCTTGTCCGGACTGACCAGGCCCACCTTCACCACGGACTCGTCGAGTAAATCGCGCAATCTCATTTGCCTCTGCTCCTCGGCCCACCTTCGCGGCCGATGCGGGGGACGCCACCCCGGTGCGGATCCTTACCATCCGAGCACTACAACAGAAGCCGCATAAAATAGCCCGCGCGCGGCCCTTTTGCAAGCTATTCCTTTATCGGCTCCACGGACCCCAACATAAGGGCTAGTGCATTTCACGCGCGGCCGTAGCTGACGCTGCGCGGTGGGTNNCTACGGACACGCGTGAATTGCTCTAAAATGAGGGCTTCACCCCTTGATCACGCCCAGCGGACGCAAGCGGCAGACCTTGCGGGCCAGCCCGGCCCGATCGACCACGTCCACGACGTCGGCAACGTCCTTGTAGGCGCCGGAGTACTCCTCGGCAAGACCTTTCCAGCTTCGCGCCAACACGAAGACGCCGTGCGCCGCCAGGTCCCGCCGCACGTCCTCACCGCGGACCCGCCGGCCGGCCTCGTGCCGCGACATCGCCCGCCCTGCCCCGTGACAGACCGAGCCGAACGTCTC
>PMZT01000189.1 GCA_003170085.1 Planctomycetia bacterium
TCGCCATAGAAGATCTGCTCCCACGGGCCGAAGTCCAGCCGCGCGCCGCTGACCGCGACCACGACCTCGCGGCCCATGATCGAGCGCTTCAGGTGGGCATCGGCGTTGTCCTCGCCGCCGTTGTGGGCGTACTGCGAATACGGCTTTTCGGGGGCGAGCTTTTCCAGCCACTTCTCGAAGTCGGCGTGGAGGCCGGACTCGTCATCGTTGATGAACACGCTGGCCGTGATGTGCATCGCGTTCACGAGCGCGAAACCCTCGCGGACGCCGCTCTCCGCCAGACACCGCTCGACCTCGGGCGTGATGTTGATAAACCCGCGCCGCGTGGGCACCTCGAACCAGAGTTCCTTGCGATACGACTTCATCGGTCCTCCTTTCGCCTTTGTCCGTTTGGGAGGCGTGCGTGGGCTGGCGCGCGGCGCAAACAAAAACCCCCGGCTCGGGTGAACCAGGGGCGTGGTTGCAAGGATCGTCTTAAGCGCCGACGCGCCGGACGTTCTCTGCCTTGGGGCCTTTGGGGCCTTGGGTCACGTCAAACTCGACCGCTTCCCCTTCAGCCAACGTCTTGAAACCATCACCCGTAATGCTGGCGTGATGCACGAAGACGTCCGGACCGTTTTCCTGTTCAATGAACCCGAAACCCTTCTGGTCATTGAACCACTTCACTTTGCCTTTTGCCACGGGTACCACTCCTTCACTGTTCCCAGCATGCGTTCCTGGGGTTCCCGCCGGGAAACTGAACAGAACCCAAGGATTCAGGCTGCCACCTGGCAGCCCATACCCCCTAGAGACGACGGTCCGTCGTCCATCGGAAGTTTCTCAACAGGGCATCCTATGCAGCGCGCCACAGGGCGTCAAGTGGAAACGGTTCATGGCAATTCGACGCCCGCGCCGCCCCCGCGCGGGATGTTCAAAGCCCGCTTGACGCGCACTCGAAAATAGGCCATAGTAAGCGTATGCACAAGCCGACCGGTTCCGAAGACGCGCGCCCCATGGCCCAGGCCACGACGATGGCCGTGCTGGTCCAGCCGAGCGCCTCGACCGTCGGCGAGGCCGTCCGCCTGGCGCTTGAGGCCGCGGGCCTCCAATCCATCGTGGTGCCGACCGTTTTCGACGCCGTGGTCGAGATCGAACGCGCCGCCGGGGCGGTCCGCTACCTGGCTGCGAGCGTCGACTATTTCGGTCCGCAGGAGTTCCGCCTGTTGCCGCTCGTGCGCCGCGAGTGGCCCGAGACGATCCTCATCGCCAGCCATTCGCCCGGCTTCAACTACAAGGGGCGCCTGGCCGAACTTGTCGGGGCCGACGTGATCCTTGGCAGCCTGGACGACGTTTCGCGCTTCGCCGCCGGTCTGCCGAAGGCTGCCACCGAGGCCGCAGCCGCCGCCCCCACGCCGGCGGAGCCGCCGCGATGGCAGACTCCGGAGGTTGCGCAGTCCGTGGCGGCGCTGCCGAAGTCCGTTCGCGAACCCGCGCCGGCGACAAGGCCGGCCGAGGCCTCCGCCCCCGTAGCGGCGCCGTCGCCGGAACCGATGAATCCCGTCCTCGCCGGCGTTCTGGCGGCCGTGCACGAGGAGCCGGTGCCGGTGGAAGAGGCGCCCTCTGCCCCCGCGCCCGAGCGGAAGCCGCCGCCGATGACTGCGTTTACATCTACGGCCGCGCCCGCGCCCCCCTCGGCCGCGGCAACCGTGGCTACTGCGGCGGCGAAACCCGCGACGGCGCCCGAGTCGGCGGGCAAGGCGGGCAAGTCTGCGCCGCCGCGGCCTGCCGGCAAGCCTCCGGTCAATGCAGGTAAGGCTCGGGCCGATGCCGGCAAGGCCCCGGTCGACGACCTTGAAGACGCGGAAGTCATTGGAACCATCGAGTTGACGGAAGAAGAGTTGCGGCTGCTTCTGGGCGAGGAGGAAGGCGCGTGATCCGGACCCCGGCGGCGTCCAACCTGGCGTCCAGCGACCGCGTGGTGGTCGTCTGCCGAAGCCCTGCCCCGCGGGCCCTCATCGAGCAACTCGTGCCCTCGGCGCGGACGTTCAGTTCCGGCGTCGAAGCGGTCCTTGCGGCGGCGCGAGATGAGCCGCGGGCCATCGTCGTGTGCGTCGAGGACGTGTCGCCGGCCGAGCACGACCTCGTGGCGGCGCTGCGGCGGCGTCTGCCCCGCGTGCCGCTCTACGCCGTTCTCCAACCCGAAGATGAGCCACGGGGCCGCGAACTGCTTGCCGAAGGTGTGGCCGATTTTTTTGTGCTGCCGACCGATCTGGCGCGATTGCCGCGCGTGCTCTTTCCGCCGCCGGCGCCCGAGCGCCCGGCCGGAGCGGCCCCGCAGCCGGCCGATGCTGCCCATGCGAAGTTCTTTGACGTTGCCTGCAAGCTCTCGGGCCTGGCCATGGCCGAGCCGCAGGCGGCCCTGCGCGAGGGCGCCACGCTCATCCTCGGTGCCTCCGGTGCCGATCGCGGCTGCCTGTTCGTGTGGGACGCCGAGCACCGGCAACTGGCGATCGCCGCTAAGGTCGGCGTGCCGCCCGAGTCGGCGGCTGCGCGGTTTGAGAACGAACGGGCGATTGCCGAGCGGTCGCTCAGGACCGGCGAGACCGTGTTCCTCGAAACCGGCGGGCCCGGCGTCAACGACATGGGGGTGCTCCTCTGCATCCCGGTGGGCGAAAGCGGCGCCACCTTCGGCCTGCTGTGCCTGGCCGGCGACGGGCCGGCGGCCGGCGGCTTGCGCGGCGAGCGCGAGGCCCTTGTCGCCCTCGCCCACGCGCTGGGCCGGCAGTATCGGGCGGCCTTGCAGCGTGACGTGCTGACGCGCCCGGCGCGGCACGAGCCCGAAACGGGGCCGGGCGGCGCACGCTAACTCGTTCGGCATCGCAGGCGGGGGAGGAAATCATGGCCCGCGACGTGCCTGTCGGCAACGGCAACCTGCTGGTCACGTTCGACCGGTCCTACCAGATACGCGACCTGTACTACCCCCACGTCGGCCAGGAGAACCACAACCAGGACGCGGTGTGCCGCTTCGGCGTCTGGTGCGACGGGCGGTTCTCATGGATGGGTTCCGATTGGACCATCCGCCTGGACTACGAGCCGGAGACGCTCGTCACCCAGGTGATATGCACAAACAAGGCCATGCAGTTGCAGCTCGAGTGCGCCGACTGCGTGGACTTCTACGAGAACGTCTTCCTGCGGCACGTCACGGTCTCGAACCTCTCGGCCAAGCCGCGCGACGTGCGGCTGTTCTTCAGCCAGGACTTCAACCTTTACAGCACGAAGGTCGGCGACACGGCCTTTTACGATCCGCAGACATCAAGCGTGATCCATTACAAGGGCCACCGGTACCTGCTCATGAACTGCTGCGACCCCAACCGCTGCGGCGTCGAGGAGTTCACGTGCGGCGACAAGGAAGTGCGCGGGCTGGAAGGCACGTGGCGCGACGCCGAGGACGGCGAACTGGCGGGGCACACGATCGCCCAGGGCACGGTCGACTCGACGATCGGCCTGCGCATCAAGCTGGCCCCCAAAGCGCAGGCCATTGCGTACTACTGGATTGCCGCCGGCCTCAACTACAACGAAGTGAAAGTCATCAACCAGGTGGTCCTCGACAAGACACCGGCCGTGCTCATGGCACGCACGCGCAACTTCTGGCGCCTGTGGGTGAACAAGGAGGAGTTCAATTTTGAGGGCGTGCCGGAAGACATCGTGTGGCTCTTCAAGTGCAGCCAGCTCATCCTTCGCACGCAGATCGATAACGGCGGGGCGATCACGGCGGCGAACGACTCCGACATCATCCGCATCAGCCGCGATACCTACTCCTACTGCTGGCCGCGCGACGGCGCCCTGGCGGCGTACGCGCTCATCAAGGCGGGGCACAGCGGGATCTCGCGGCGGTTCTTCGTGTTCTGCTCCGAGAACATCCACGCCGAGGGCTGTTTCCTGCACAAGTACAACCCCGACGGGTCGCTGGCCTCGTCGTGGCACCCGTGGCTTCAGGATCATCAGCCGCGCCTGCCCATCCAGGAAGACGAAACGGCCCTGGTCGTGTGGGCGTTCTGGCGCCACTTTCAGAAGTTCCGCGATATCGAGTTCGTGGCCCAGCACTACCGGCCGATGATCGTCAAGGCGGCGGACTTCCTGGCGCGGCACGTGGATGAGGCCACCGGCCTGCCGCTGCCTTCCTACGATCTGTGGGAGGAACGGTGGGGCGTCCACACGTGGACCGTGGCCACCGTGATCGCGGGCCTCGAGGCCGGTGCCCGTTTTGCCGCCGCCTTTGGCGAGAGCCAGGTTTACACGCGCTACAAACGCATCGCCGACCGCATGCGGCAGGCGATGGTTGAGCACCTCTGGAATGCCCAGGAGAATCGGTTCGCCCGCGGCGCCTCGGTAACGCCCGACGGGTACAAGCTCGACATGACGATCGACGCCAGCCTGGCGGGTCTGGTGCTTTTTGGCGTGCTCGACCCGCGCGACCCCATGGCCCTGTCGACGCTCCAGGCCGTTACCGAGGGCCTGGCGGTCAAAACGGCCGTGGGCGGCATCGCGCGCTACACGGGCGACACATGGCACCGCGTCGTCGACGACGTCGACCGCATTCCGGGCAACCCGTGGTTCATCACCAGCCTGTGGATGATGCGGTGCGAGATCGCCGCGGCCGAGACGGTTGAGGAACTCGAGAAGTCATTTCGATGGATACGGTGGGTGGCCAAGCGGAGCCTGCCATCGGGCGTCCTCGGCGAGCAACTGCATCCCGAGACCGGCGAGCCGCTTGGCGTGGCCCCGCTGTCGTGGAGCCACTCGGAGGTCGTGGCGGCGATGGTCGAGTACCTGGAGCGGCGGTCGCACCTGATGGAGCAGTCCGGCCGCGTTCAGCACATCCACCAGCGCGGCCGCTTCGCCGACCGGTACCCGTCGCCGCACTGCTGGGAAGAAGGCAGCGAAATGCCCTGCCCCGTCCCGCCGCGAAAAAAGCCGTGAAGAAAAGTTCTTGCGGTGGTAGTGCGATATAATGGCCGTCTTGCAGCCGCACGGGGAGCCGACGATGTGCGAGAGCGAGAACAAATATGTGACGCGGTCGGGGATGAAACTCGAACACGCCCTGAACGTGTTCGCCATCTCCGCCGAAGGCAAGACGTGCGCCGACCTTGGCAGTCACCAGGGCGGCTTCGTCGACTGCCTCCTCCACCACGGCGCCGCCAAGGTCTACTCCGTCGACACGTCCTACGGCACCCTCGCCTGGAAGCTCCGCAAGGACCCGCGCGTCGTGGTCATGGAGCGAACCAACGCCATGCACGTGGAACTGCCCGAGAAGGCCGACCTCGTGACGATCGACGTGGGCTGGACGCCGCAGCGGCACATCCTGCCGTCGGCGGCGCGACTGGTCAAGGCCGGCGGCCGCATCCTCTCGCTCATCAAGCCGCAATATGAGGCCGACGAGGCCGAGCGGCCCGGCGGCGTGGTGCCCGACGAGAGCCTGGAACCCGTCCTCGCCCGCGTCCGCATGACGGTGCAGGAAATGGGCCTGGTGCTCCTGGGGGAGGTGCGATCGCCCCTGAGGGGCGGCGGCGGCAACGCCGAGTTTCTCTTCCTCCTGGCGCTGCCTGAGTGAGAGCCCGGCCGGCCAGTACCACTTAAGCCTTTGCGCGGTGGGTCTCCCGACCCACCGCNNCGGCGGGTCGGGAGACCCGCCGCGCAAAGTGGCGCTCAAGTACCGGGTCTTAAGATGAATTACTCCGTCGGCGGGGCCGGCTCGGCCAGCAGCTTCTCGAGGCGCTGCGACAGGACTTCCTCCTCGCCCGGCTCGAGGCCCTGGAACATGTACCGGACCACGCCTTGCCGGTCCACGAACAATAGCGTGGGGATCGCGCCTTCGGCGTTCAGCTTCCGCGTGATTTCCGGCCAGACCTCGTCCGGACCGAGCGCGAGCACGTACGGAATCTTGAACTCCTCGCAAAACGCCTTCACCCGCATCGAGGCTTCCTGCGGCTCCTTCGTTTGCTCGTATGCCAGGCCGACGACCTCCAGGCCCTTGGCGTGGAACCGCGCATACAGGCTGACGAGAATCGGGATCGACCGGCGGCACGGCGGGCACCACGTTCCGAAAAGGTCCAGCAGGACGACCTTGCCGCGCAGCGACTTCAGGGTCACCTCGCCCCCGTCGACGAGCGTCGCGCGGGTGAAGTCCTCGAACTGCATCAGCACCTGGTGCTTGTCGGCCTCGGTCTTGCCGGCCTTCTCGGCGGGCTTCGGCTTGGGATCGGTCGCGGGCTTCTCGCCGCTGCCGCTGCATCCGAGCACGAGCGCCGCGGCCAGAACGGCCACGCCCGCCATCGCCATGATGGGCCCGCGCATCAGGCCCCCCCTTCTTCGTTCTCCGGCGTCTCGTCGCCCTTGCGTACCTTGAAGACGCAATAGTCGCCGCACATGGAGCAGACGTCGCTGTGGCCCGAGCGCCGCTCTTCGCGCACCTGCCGCGCGCGCGCGGGATCGATCGCCTCGGCCACCTGGGTTTCCCAGTCGCAGCGGGCCCGTGCCTTGCTCATCCGGAGATCCCACGCGCGGGCATCGGGGCGCCCGCGGGCCACGTCGGCGGCATGCGCGGCGATACGGGCGGCGATCACGCCTTCGCGCACGTCCTGGGCTCGCGGCAGGCCCAGGTGCTCGGTGGGCGTGACGTAACAGAGGAAATCCGCGCCGGCCATCGCCGCCACCGCCCCGCCGATCGCGCTCGTGATGTGATCGTAGCCGGGGGCCACGTCGGTCACGATCGGGCCGAGGACGTAGAACGGCAGGCCGCCCGTCATCTCTTTCTGAAGCTTGACCTGGGCCACGACCTGGTCCAGCGGCACGTGGCCGGGCCCTTCCAGGATGACTTGGACGCCCGCCGCCACCGCCCGCCGCGCAAGCTCCGCCAGGACCATCAGTTCCTCGATCTGCGCCGCGTCCATCGCGTCGGCCGTGGCGCCCGGCCTGAGGCCGTCGCCCAGACTCAGCGTCACGTCGTACTCACGGGCAATGTCGATCACTTCATCGAAGCGCTCGAGCAGCGGATTTTCCTGGCGATTCCGCCGCATCCAGTGGGCCAGGAACGTCCCGCCGCGGCTGACGATGCCGCAGACGCGCCGCCGCACGGACGCCGACTCGACGATCTTCCGCGTCACGCCGCAGTGCACCGTGACGAAATCCACGCCGTCCTCGGCATGGTGCCGCACGGCGTCGAGAATGTCGGCGCCGGTCATCGCGCCGATGTCGCCGTGATCGCGCGCCGCCTGAGCCGCCGCCTCGTAGATCGGCACCGTGCCGACGGTCACGTGGCAGGCGTCCATGATGCGGCGGCGGATGGCCGGGATGTCGCCGCCGGTCGAAAGGTCCATGATCGCGTCGGCGCCGGCCTCTTCGGCCACCCTCAGCTTTTCGAGCTCGGCGTCGACGTCGGCATAGTCCATGCTCGTGCCGATGTTGGCGTTGACCTTGACGCGCAGACCCTGACCGACGCCCATCACGCGGGTCGACCGGCGATTCTTATTGAGGGGGATTGCGATGCGGCCTTCGGCCGTGAGGCGGCGGACCGTCTCGGCGTCCACGCCCTCGGCCTCCGCCACCCGGCGCATCGCGTCGGAAATCTGCCCCTGTCTTGCCAGTTCCATCTGTGTCATGCTGACGAGGACTCCGTTTCTCCTTGAACCACGGCGGCTTGGCCCCGCGCGGCTTAGCACCCTGCGGCTTGGCCCCGTGCGATTCTTCGCGCCGGAATGGCTTGCGTTCTACCCGCTGCTCACCTTCGCGGTACGGTTTGCGCTCTCCCGCTCCGCCTTCGCGGTATGGCTTGCGTTCGCCCGGGCCGGAAGGACGATACGGCTTGCGTTCGCCTTGACCGGCCGCGCGATAAGGTTTGCGCTCGCCGGAGCCGGACGGACGGTACGGTTTGCGTTCGCCCGGGCCGGACGGACGGTACGGTTTTCGTTCTCCCGAAGCACCTTCGCGATACGGTTTGCGTTCGCGGGAGCCGGACGGACGGTACGGCCTGCGTTCGCCAGTCGCACCTTCGCGGTACGGCCTGCGCTCGCCTGGGCCGGACGGACGGTACGGTTTGCGTTCGCCTGAGCCGGACGGACGGTACGGCTTGCGTTCTCCCGCTCCGCCTTCGCGGTACGGCTTGCGCTCTCCCGGCGCACCCTCACGATACAGCCTGCGCTCGCGGGAGTCACCCGTACGGTACGGCCTGCGTTCGCCAGTCGCACCTTCGCGGTACGGCGTACGCTCGCCTCGACCGGACTGACGGTACGGCTTGCGCCCACCCGGGCCGGCCTTGCGGAACGGTTTGCGTTCGTCTTTCTGGAACGGCTTGCGGCTGCGCGGAGCGGCCTCGGGATGCCTTTCGCCCAGCGGATGCGGCACGCTGCCTGTCGCCTCTTCCGCGGTGTCGGCTCGCGTCCACTCTCGTTCGATTACACCCGACGGCGGCGCCGGACGCTCGGGCGCCGGCCCGGTATCGGGCGCTGCCTGGCGCGCTGGTCTTTCCGGGCCACGGTCACGCTTGGGGCGCTCACGACGGCCCGCGACTGGTTTACGGCGCGGCGGCAACGCCCGCGCACCGGCCTCCTGCTCAGCGTCCTCTTCGCGTGACTCCCCGGCGGCCTCGCGCGCCGGCCGGCGCGTCGCCGGGCGTTCGGGCGGCGGATTCTCGGACATTCGCCTCAGGGCCGCCACTTCATCAACGGTCAGCGGCCGCGAGCTCCCCACGCCCAAGCCGCGCACGACAACCGGGCCGATGCGCGTCCGCACGAGGTCCTTCACCTCGTGCCCCAGGTGGGCAAGCATGCGGCGGACCTGGCGGTTGCGACCCTCGCGAATCGTTACTTCGACGAGCGACTTGTTGCGGCCGCGGCGGAGCACCCGCACGAACCCGACCCGCATGCGGCCGTCCGAGAGGTACACACCGCCCCGCAGCCTCCGCACGTCCGCGGTGGTGACCTCGCCGCCGACCGTGGCAAGGTACGTCTTGGGTATCTCGTAGCGCGGGTGCATCAGGAGCTGGGCGAACTCGCCGTCGTTGGTCATAATGAGGAGGCCGCGCGAATCGGCGTCGAGCCGCCCCACGGGGAACAGCCGCGCCCGCGAGTTCTTCATGAGGTCGATCGGCCGCTTCCGCCCTGACGGATCGTAATTTGTGCATACGACATTCGTCGGCTTGTTGAGGAGCCAGTACTCGGGCCGCTCGAAGCGCAGGTGCGACCCGTCGAGGCGCACGTCCTGCGTCTCGGCGTCGGCCTTGGCCCCAAGCTGGATGACAACCTGGCCGTCGACGGTCACGCGGCCGGCAAGGATGATCTCCTCGCACGCCCGCCGCGATGCCACGCCCGCCCGCGCCAGAAGTTTTTGAAGCCGTTCGGCTGCCATGAGTTCTCTATCTATCGCCCTATCGTTGAGGCGCTTTGCCCTGGGGCGCCGCCACCAGGACCGTCAGCCGGTCCGGTTGTTCCAGCGCGTATTCCCCGGCGTCGGCGGGCACCAGCACGGTGTCGCCGGCACGGATTTCCATCACATCGCCGCCGGTGGCCAACCGGGCCGACCCGGCCAGCACGACCAGCACCACCCACGCCCCCCGCGTATCGGCGGCCCACGGGCGCCGATCAATGGTAATACGGCTCAGGCTGAACGCCGGGCCATTCGCCAGGTGATCTATGACCAGGCCCGTTTCATCGGAGGTGCGCCCGCGGCCACCCGACGGCGGCAACTCGGCGCCGAAGCGGATCGCCTCGAGCGCCTCCGCCACGTGCAGCGGGCGGGGCTTGCCGTCGAGGCCCGTCCGATTCCAGTCGTACACGCGATACGTGAGGTCGGACGTCTGCTGGATCTCCGCCAGCACGATGCCCGGCCCGATGGCGTGCACGACGCCGGCGGGCACCCAGATGAAATCGCCCGTTTTCACGGGCCGCACCTTCAGGAGTTCCTCGATAGTGCCCTTCGCCAAGGCCGCCGCAAACTGCTCGCGGGTCGTCCCGGGCTTCATGCCGTAGATGAGCCAGGCGCCCGGCTCGGCATGCACGATCGTCCAGCACTCGGTCTTGCCGCTCTCGCCCGGCGCGTGGGCCGCGGCGTAGGCGTCGTCCGGGTGAACCTGGACGCTCAGCCGGTCGGAGGCGTCGATGAACTTCACAAGCAGGCCGAACTTGGCCCCCCCCCCGCGGGCGACCTCCGCGCGCCCCAGAACGGCGGGGGCGTGCTGATCGAGGATCTCGCGGAGGGTCTTGCCGGCCCACGGCCCGCCGCTCGCGCGGCTGCGCCCGTGCGGCAGGTCCGAAAGCTCCCACGATTCACCGATAGGGACGTCCGGCGGAAGGGTCTTGCCCAGCAGGTCTGCCAGGCGACGGCCGCCCCAGACCCGCTCGACAAGCACCGGCTGCATTTTGATTGGACGCACCCACGATTCCTTACCCGCACTGCACCCGCCAAGGGTCGAACTTCATAAGTTTATCACATCCGCGCGTCGGCAGGAAGTGATTTCGGGGCATCCGGATTTCGTGGCATCGGCCGAGGACGCACGGGATTCCCTTACCGCGTCACGCGCACGCGGGCCAGGAGGACGAGGAGAGCCGCAGCGGCAAGGTACGGCCAGAGTTCATGCCATGACGCCCGCTGACCACGGGCGATCGACCCGCGAACCGCCTCGATCGCAGCCGCCGAATCGTCGCGGGCGAAACCGAACCGGAATCCGATGTCGGTGCCGATGAAGCTGATGCCCAGACGCCGGCCCCCGACGTCAGCAAAGCCCACCTTGCCCGGCGCCACGCTCTTCGTGCCCGGCAGCGGCGCGAAAGGGCGGAACGTCACAAACTCGGCGGCGCGGCGGTCCTTCGGCACGAGCCAGTCGAGTGCGTGCGACCAGAACACCGGGAAGCCAGGGCGGCGCGGCCAGTCGGTGGTCGGCTCGTCGAGGCCCAGAAGGACGGCCATCCGGCGGGCGCCATCGGCCTGCCACGTGACGATCAGGGGCACGTCGGGCGTGCCCAGGAGGATCGGCGTGCCCTCCGCCACGGCGTATTGCCGCACGATGCCGATGCGCGGCGGCTCAAGGTACAGCGCCTCGGCCAGCGGATGCGACCGGGCCACACGCCACTCCGCCGGCGCCCGCGCGTCCGTCGGACGAACCGGGCCGACCGCCTCCGGCGGCGCGATGACGACGGCCGGCCCCTGCCAGTCGGCGGGCAGTGCGACGCCGCAGGCGATGACAAGGTCGGTCTCGGACGCGGGGCCTTGCGGGCCGGCAACGACCCGCGTACTTGCGCCTGCCGCAGGGCCAGCCGCGGGAGTATTCGCCGCGCCTTCAACAACGGTCGTGTCCTCACGCGAGGCCAGCGCGCGGCGGAGGGCCGGGTCGGGCGTCCCCAGGAGCAGAACGCGGATGCGACCGGCGGGCTCGAGCACAAAGTGGGCTGCGTTGTCGTCCTGGAAATCGTCATCGTAGCCGACGAGGCCCACGTAAAGCTCGCGCGGCGGCAGGCCGCTGATCGTGAGGACTCGCTCGACGGCGGCGCCCGGGGCGAGGAAATCGCGGACCACCGTCAGAACCTTATCGTCGCCCATGACCGTGAGGTTGGCCGCCCCGGTCGCGCCGCGGGCCGACCTCGCCGCCACCAGCAGCCACCATCGGTCGGCGCCCTGCCGCACGGCCACTCGCTCGAGGCCCACGTTGCGCGAGTCACGCCCGGTGGCGATCACGAAAACGCCGGGCGGAATCTTTTCGGCGGGCGGAAGGTCCGTGAGAACGATCACCGGCAGGTCGCGGCGGGCCACGCTCTCGGCCATGACAACGGGCCAGACGTCGCGGGCGACCATGACGGGCTCCCACGGCGCCGGGCCGCGCGCGAGCCACTCCGAGGCCGGCACGGTCTCGCTGCGCACCTGGCCGGACTCATCCGGCACATAGACGACGCGCACGGGCGCATCGCCCAGCGCCTTGAAAAGGCCGGCGGCCCGGTCGCGCAGGTTGTACCAGACGAACTCGAGCTTACCGCCGCCCTCGGCCTTCATGCCGGCCGTACGGTCGAGGACAATCGTGGCGACAGGCTCGCCGGGTGCGGTCGCCTGCACCGCCGGGCGCGCGCAGGCAAGGACGAGGAGCGCGAGGAAGAGCGCGTCGAGCCAAAGGAGCGGGTCTTTAAGGCGAACCTTGGCGGAGGGTTTACCCACAGGCCCCGCGGCCAAGGCCCGGCGCCAGAGCATCAGCGACCCGACGATCACCGGCCGGCCGCGCGGCGCCAGCCAGCCCCACAGGAAGATCACGGGCACGAGGACGAGGCCCGCTAGCACCCATGCGGAGAGGAAGTGCATGACTCTCTCAGAACCCCTCTTCCTCCGCCAGCACGTGAACGGCGCGGGTAATCAGGAGGTAGTTCTCCTCCTCGTAAACCATGACGGTGCCGGAGACGCGCCAGCGGATCTTCTTCTTGCCGCTCTCGGTGGAACGTTCGAGATATTGACGCCACGAGTTTTCGAGAACGCGCATGGCCTTGTCGCCGGAATCGAAGACGAAGATCGAGCGGCCGATCGGATCGACCTCGATCCGCCCTTCGCGATTGAAGAGATGCTTGCCCTCCTCCAGGACGTCGGGCCTCTTCTTCCTGACGGGCATCGGGCCGGGCTTGAAGGGATCGTCGCCGACGGGGGGAATCGGCGGAATCTCGACGTCCGGAAGCGGCGCTGGCGGCGTGATCGTGCCGGGGCCGGCGGGCATCGGTGAGGTCCCCTTCGCGGGGACCGCCGCCGGGGCCTTTACGGCAGCCTCGGCCGGGGCCTTTGCGGCAGCCTCGGCCGGGGCCTTTGCGGCAGCCTCGGCCGGGACCTTTGCGGCAGCCTCGGCCGGGGCCTTTGCGGCAGCCTCGGCCGGCGGCATCTTGACCTTGGCCACCGGGGCAAGCGCCGCGGGCGGCGTCGCCGATTCAGCCGGGGCAGACGGAGTTGCGGGCGCCGACGGGGCGACTGGCGCAGCAGACGGTGCGGCAGGCGCGGTCGGCGGTGCGGCCGGCGCGGTCGGCGGGGCCTTCAACGGAGACTCCTCCCCCGCAACCAAGGCGGCTAGTCCTAGTCCCACCGTTAATGCCAGGACCATGGCTGCAACGATCCACACCTGCCTCATGGCCGTTTACCTCCACTTCCACCAAGGGGCGAGCGATCTGCACCCGCGCGCCGGGAAGGCTGTACGTCCTCCGGCTTATGGCGCGTGGGTCGACAGGACCCACCCTGCACGACCGGGCCGAGGGCATGACCCTCGGACAGTTGCCGTTATTGTACGGCGCTATTGAGTTGCCGCCAAGGAATTGTCGGCGCAAGAATAACCTCGAAGTTATGGCGGGTGGCATGCCCACGCCGTCCGTTGCGTGGGCATGCTTTGCGACCGGGGAAGAACATGCCCACGCGAACAGCGGCGTGGGCATGCCACCCATCTACAAGTCAATTGCCAGAATACGTTGGCGAAACAAACCAGCCCGGCCCGTACTGCCTGGGCGCCTCGCGGGCTACTTCTCCCTCTCCATCCGATCCAGGCGATGCTCGATGGAGTCGAGGCGGCGCTCAATGCGATCAAGCTGTTCATGCAGCCCTTGGAAGGTCCCTTGCGGACCGAACGGCATCATGCGCGGCTCATTCGGCGTCATCCCCGGCGGCAGCGGCTGCCCAGGCGCCACATTCGCCCCCGGCGGCACCGTCGCCCCTGGGGGCAGCATCGCCCCGGGCGGCAACGGCTGCCCAAGCTGAGGCCGCACGTTCGGCTCCGGCCGCACGTTCGGTTGCGGCCGCGCGTTCGGCTCCGGCCGCACATTCGGCTGCGGCCGCACGTTCGGCTCCGGCCGCACGTTCGGCGTCGGCTCACGCCCCGGCTGATCCGGACGCACGAGTTCTTCGAGCTCCCTGCTCAGGTTATCGAGGTATTGCTTGAGCTCGGGCATGTCCCTATTCAGGCCCTCCGGAACATTGAACAGCCGCCGGCCTTCCGGCCGCTCGCCCGGCGACGGCAGCTCGCCCAGCCTGACCGCCGCCTCGCGGCGTTTGCCCATGCGATAGTAGGTGATGCGGACCTCATCGCCCGGCTTGTGGGCGCGGATACGGTCGACCAACTGCTCCGGCGAGCCGACTTCCCGGCCGTCGATCGCGACAATGACATCGCCGGCCATCAGCCCGGCCGCGGCGGCAGGGCTGCTATCGAGCAGGCTGTTGACGAGCACGCCATGCTGTGCCCCGGTGATCTCGCGTATCTCATCGGTCAGCGGCGCAGCCATAACGCCAAGGAATGCCTCGGCGGAGCGACGTTCCTGTGGCGCCGCATTGCGCGGCGACGGACCTTCACGGCGCTCCCGCGCACCGGGTTCCGACGGGGCGACTTCCGGCCGGGCCGCCAGCGTCACGGTCTTCTCAATGGGCAGGCCGTTGCGGCTGAGGCTCAGCTTCACCGAATCGCCGGGCTTATGGCCCCTGATCTCTTCCGCCAGCTCCCGCGGACCCGCGACGGCCTCGCCATTGATGGCCGTGATCACGTCGTCGGCCTTGATTCCGGCCTCGGCTGCCGGGCTTTCGGGCGTTACGTCCATGACGCGCGCGCCCTTGCGACCGGCGCCCTCCATACCCGTGGGGACAAGCATCAGGCCCAGGAAGGCCTCGCCCGGCGCGCGGCTGTTGCGCGGGGGCTTCTTCGCCTCGTCGCCGTCGCGCGTGTCAACGCGGGCATCGAGCTTGATCGAGCCGCCTTCGCCAAACTGGATGGACGCGCCCGGACTGACCTCTTTGCCGTTGATGAACATCCGGACCTGGGGTTGGGCCGGGTTGTCGGCGTCGATTTTCGTCTCGACGCGAATCTGCGGCGCTACCTGGTCCTCGGCGCGAAGCGCCGTCGCCGACATCAGAATCCCGGCTGCCAGAACGCTCAAACTGATTGCCCGTGCTTTCATGCTTGGTTCCTTTCGTTCCGCTCCGCTTGACGCGTGTACGTTAATCATAGCACGCCCGGCGGGGCGAAGATACCGTTTTGACGGGCGGCCCCGTCACCTCTCCCTACCTATACACACGACGGCGGCGGGCAAATCTATGCGAAGAAATCGGGGGGCTCAGGGTCGCCCTTCTTAAGACGACAGCGCAACTTGTGACTTTGCGCGGTGGGTCTCCCGACCCACCGCGCGGAAATGCCGCATGTTCGCGAAACTTAGTGGCAGCCGACGCGGCGGGTCGGGAGACCCGCCGCGCAAAACCTGGAAAGCTGCGATGTCGTATTAACAACGGCCCAGGATATCGTTTTGCTCTGGTTGACCGCGCGTTTGCCGCATATAATCGGCAACCTCAAAGTCGGAACCTGGGGAACGTTCAGCCTATGACGCTTGGCCTCGTGCGAATCATCGTGAATCCGGCCTCCGGCCGCGGTCCTGGGCCGCTGGTCGCGCAGCTCGTGTACCATCTTGGCCTGCGCGGCTTCGAGGTCGAGGCCCGGCAAATACGGCCGCACGAACGCGCCGAGGACCTGGCCGCGGCAACGCCGGACGATGCGTATTGCGTCGTCAGCGTCGGCGGCGACGGCACGCACCGCTCGGTCTTCGCCGGGCTTCTGAACCGGCCGGTCCCGATCTGCGTGGTGGCCGGCGGCACCGAGAACGTCCTGGGGAAGACGTTCGCCCTGCGCGGCGGGCTCCAGGCGATCCTCAAGCGCATCCAGGCCAACCGCTGCGTGCCGATGGACATCGGCATGGCCGGAGGCGTCGCGTTCGTGATGTACGCCGGCGTGGGCTTCGACGCCGCGGTGACTCGGGCGGTACACGCGGTGCGCCATGGCCGCATCACGCGGGCCGCTTATTACGCCCCCATCGCCAGGCTGCTGCGCACGTACACGTTTCCGCCGCTGGCCGTAACGGTGGACGGCCGCACGATCATGGAGGACGCCGGGTACGTTTTCCTGGGCAACACGCCGCTCTATGCCGATGGCATGCGCATCGCCTCGCGCGCCATTGCCGACGACGGCCTGCTGGACGTGGTGTGCTACCGCGCCCGCTCGGGCTGGCAGTTGTTCCGGTCGTATCTACCTACGTTAAGCGGGAAGCACACGGGCCACTGCCCGAACGTGGAATACGCGCAGGGCAGGCGGATCGAGATCGTCGGCACCCGCGGTCCCGTGCCCTGCCAGACCGACGGCGACGCGATGCTCGATACGCCGGTCACCTGTACCGTCGCCCCCAAGGCGGTGCGCCTGATGCTGGACGCGTAACCGCCGCCTGATCGAAGGAGATGCCCATGGCCCCAAGAATCGCCAAGGTCGGGAACCTTGCCCTCGGCAGCGACCGGCTGTTCCTGATCGCCGGCCCGTGCGTGATCGAGTCCGAAGACCTGTGCCGCCGCGTCGCCGAACAGATGAAGAAGGTGACCGAGCGGCTGCGCATTCCGTACGTCTTCAAGGCATCGTATGACAAGGCCAACCGCACGAGCGGCGCGGCGTATCGCGGCGTGGGGCAAGACAAGGGCCTGGAGATCCTCGCGCGGGTCCGCCAGGAGTTCGGCGTACCGGTCCTGACCGACGTGCACGACCCCGAGGAGGCCAAGGCGGCGGGAGCGGTGATCGACTGCCTTCAGGTGCCCGCGTTCCTCTGCCGGCAGACGGACCTCGTGCAGGCGGCCGCCGCGCACGGTAAGGCCGTGAACCTGAAGAAGGGCCAGTTCCTGGCGCCGTGGGACATGAAGAACGTGGTCTCGAAGGCCACGGATGCCGGGGCAAAGAACATCCTGGTGACCGAGCGCGGCGTATCGTTCGGTTACAACCGGCTCATCGCCGACATGACCGCCCTGCCCGTGCTGGCCTCGCTCGGATACCCGGTGGTCTTCGACGCCACGCACAGCGCGCAGCAACCCGGCGGCCTGGGCACCGCAACCGGCGGCAGCCGCGAGACGGCGGCGCTCCTGGCCCGCGCCGCCATGGCTTCCGGCGCCGACGGGCTGTTCCTCGAGGTCCATCCCGACCCCGATAAGGCCCTTTCCGACGGGCCGAACTCGCTTGCCCTGAAAGACGCCGAGGCGCTGCTCAAGACGTGCCTGGCTATCTGGGAGGCCTGCAAGGGCTGAGGCCGGGCGCTACCTCAACGGCTTCTGCCCGAAACGGGCGCGCAGCCGGTTCGCTTCTTCCCACAGGTCCTCGTCGAGCAGCAGAAACTTGACGAGCGACGCCGTGCTCACGCCCAGGCGCGCAGCCTCATCGCTCACCTTGCCTTCGGCGGCCTCCAGGTGGTCCAGAATCTGCGCGGCAGCCACAAGGTAGGCGTCGGACTTCTGACTGACGCGCGGCCATTGCGGATCGGTCAGCACCGCGCGCAGCGGCCCTTTCGGGAGGTGGTATTCCGCGCCCGCTATCGGCAGGTCCGGACGCTCGCGCACGCGAACCGCGATGGCCTTACGCAGGCGGACGATCGCGCGGTGGCGGTTCTCGTGCTGGCTCCGGCGTTCGGTGGCCGTGACGACGACGCCGGTGGACCGGTGCGTCAGGCGTACGGCCGAATCGGTCTTGTTGCGGTGCTGGCCGCCAGGGCCGCCAGAGCGGTAGGTCTCGACGAGACACTCGGCCATGAGTTTCTCGTCGGGCTCGACCAGAAAGGCATCGCGTCGGGGCACAGTCACACCTCGCTTCATCTAACACTACAACGCTAAGAGCAGATGTGCGCGGCGGGTCTCCCGACCCGCCGCGCCGATTGACAATACGCGCCCCAATCCTGCGGCATTTTTGCGCGGTGGGTCGGGAGACCCACCGCGCAAAGTCGAAAGTTGCGCTGTCGTACTACGAAAGCCGCGGCCTTACTTGACCACTGCCGGCTCGGCCGTGGGCTTGTCCGCCCGCGCAGCCGGCTTCTTGGGCGCCGCGGGTGCGGGCGCGGACACTCCCGCCTCTTCCGACATCCGGGCGATCATCGCGGCGACCGTCAAATCGGGCTTCACGCTCTCGTCGATCGGAATCGCGGTGGCCTCGGCCGAGACCAGGCGGTAGCCGTTCCCGGCCTTCGCCAACCTGAGGTCCACCCGGCCGAAGTATTGCATGTACGCGCCCACCTGGCAGATGAGAACGTGGCCCCCGCTGGGCGTCGTGACCCGCATGCCCTTGGGCAGCAGCGTGTGAAAGTGCGCGCCAATGATGACGTCGATACCGTCCACCATCTCGGCCAGCCGCTTGTCGGGCCAGTCGCCCATGTGCGTGACGGCCACGACCACGTCGGCCTGCTTCCGGAGTTCGGGAACCAGCCGGCGTGCCGCCTCGTACTGGTCCTCGACCTTGTACCGCCCAAACGATTCATCGAAGGGCTGGAGCCAGCACAGCCCGAAAAATGCGATGCGCACCGGCCCGGCCTTCGAGAGGACGTACGGCTTGCCCACCGGCTCGCCCGTGGCCTTGACTTGCACGTTGGCCGCCAGGACCGTGCCCTTGAAGTCGTGGAACCGCTTGAGCACGACGGGCAGGTCATCGTAGTAATCGCCGTTGCCGGGGGTCCAGATGTCAAACTTCAGATAGTTCCAAATCGCGATGTTAGCGGCGCCGTGGGTCGCGTTGGTCAACTCGTCGGCGCGGCTGAACTCATCGCCGGCGTGAATCAGGAAGGTGCGGGCCGAGGTGCTCGCGGTAGCGCCGCGGAGGTCCCCGATCAGCGTCGCCAGCCGCGCGTACCCGCCTACGATCTTCGACCCCTCGAGGTACGGTTGCGTCTGACCGTGCGTATCGTTGATGTGAAGCAGGGTCACCGCGACCGTCTCGGGGGCGTCCGGAGCCGGCGCCTTCGGCGGCTCGGCGGCAAGGCCGGCCGACCACGCGAGCGCCGCCACGATGAGTACCAGGAAAAGTAGCCTTGGCTTCATAACACCTCACCAACATTGCGGAGACTCTTGAAAAAAGGCGTTGTCCGCGAGCGCCTGCGGCGTATTATAGCAGGTGGCCGGGCAGCGGCAAAGGTTCCCCAGAAAGCCCGGTCAGGGTGATTAAGAATGGATGTCCATTCAATAGAACGTCTGGAGTTCGGCAAGGTCCTCGACCGGATCGCCGCGGGGGCGATGTTGCCGCTGGGCGCCGCGGCCGTGCGGCGGCTGGCGCCCACGACCGATCTCGACGTAATCCGAACGCGGTCCGAACGCATCGCCGAGGGCTTTGCCCTCCTGGGCGACGGCAACGATTTCGGCGTCGAGCGATTCGAGGACCCGCAAGCGGCCTTCGACCGGGCGGCAATCGAGGACTCGGCCCTCGCGTCCGAGGAGTTCCAGATCGTCGCCGCCATCCTTCGCAACGCCCAGGCCCTTCAGCGGATCCTCAAGCGGCTGCGCGACATGGCGCCCCTCTTGTGGAAACTTTCGTGCGACCTCGCCCCCGACCCGGACCTGCTGGCGGCCATCGACCGGACGATCCTGCCCGACGGCACCGTGTCCGACGATGCCAGCCCTGAGCTCCGGCGCATCCGCCGCGCGATCGGCGTCGTCCAGCAACGCATCCGCCACCGCCTCGAAACGGTCCTCCAGGGCGCCGACTACAAGCCCTACCTCACCGGCGACTACGTGACCGTGCGTAACGGCCGCTACGTCATCCCGGTCCTCGCCACGCAGGCCGGCGAAATTCCGGGCATCATCCACGACCGTTCCGACACCGGCTACACGGCGTTCGTCGAGCCGCAGTTCGCCGTGGCCGCGGGCAACGAGTTGCGTGGCCTTGCGTCCGACGAGCAGCGCGAGGTCCAGCGGATCCTGGCCGACCTGACCGCGCGCGTCCGCGAGCACCTGTACGCCCTGCGGCAGACCGCGGCCACGCTGGTCGAGTTTGACGTCGTCCGCTCGGCGGCGCGCTACGCCCGCGACCACCAGATGGTACGGCCGGTTTTCGCCGACGACGGCGTGATCCGGATCGTCGGCGGCCGCCACCCGGTCCTCGAAGGTGCGCTGGCGGCCGGCGGCGGCAAGGTCGTGCCGCTCGACTTCCACATCGGCGGCGAGCTGCGAACGATCGCCATCACCGGCGCGAACGCCGGCGGCAAGACGGTCAGCCTGAAAACGCTGGGGCTTCTGTGCCTGATGGCGCAGACGGGGCTGATGGTTCCCGCGTGCGAGGGCACGACCTTTGTCCTCCTCGACCGCGTGCTGGTCGACATCGGCGACGAGCAGAGCATCGAGGCGAACCTCTCGACGTTCTCCGGCCACATCCGGCACGTCAACGAAATCCTCTCGGCGGCGGGCGATAAGACGCTCGTCCTGCTCGACGAGATCGGCGCCGGCACCGACCCGGTCGAGGGCGGGGCGCTGGCGTGCGCGATCCTTCAGTCGCTCCAGGATCGCAGGGCACTCACGGTGGCCACCACGCACCTGAGCCAGGTCAAGGGGTTCGTGCACGAGCAGCCGGGGATGGAGAACGCGGCCGTCCAGTTCGATCCCGAGACGCTCACGCCCACATATCAACTTGTCATCGGCCTGCCGGGGGCCAGCCACGCGCTGACGATCGCGCGGCGGTACGGCCTGCCCGAGGAGGTCCTTGCCAAGGCCGAGCAGCTCGTCGATTCGCGGGCGATCGAGATGGAGGGCCTGCTCGCGCGGCTGACCGCGTCGCTGAAGAAGGCCGAGGCCGACGCCGAGACCGCCCGCCGCGAACGGGCCGAGGCCGAGGCGTCGCGTAAAGAGCTTGCCGAGCGCCTGGAGGACCTCAAGCACGATCGCAAGGAGGCGCTGCGCAAGGCCGTCGAGGAGGCCAAGGGCCTCGTCGATAACACCCGCCGCGAGATGGAGCACGCGATCGAGGAGGCCCGCCGCACTGGCGCCAGCGCCACGGCCGCCAAGGACCTGCGTCGCAAGGTCGAGCAAAAACGCGAGACGATCAAGAAGAAGTCCGTGCAGCTCGCGCCCAAGCCGCGCTCGGCCATCCTGCCCCACGATCTCGAACCGGGCCTGCGGGTCTGGATCGAAACGCTCAGTCGGCACGGCGTCATCAGCCGCATCGACGATCGCCACCGCCGTGTGACCGTCGACGCCGAGGGGCTGGAGATCGAGGTCGACATCTCGGCCCTGCGCGAGCCCGACGCCGCCACGGCCCCGCGGCCCGAGCCGGCGCCCGGCCGCACGATCGTCCGCCGGCCCACGTCGGTGTCGCCGGAGATCAGCCTGCGCGGCATGAGGGTGGATGAGGCCATGCGGGCGCTCGAGACCTACCTGAACGAGGCGTGCCTGGCGGATTTCGGCAACGTGCGGATCATTCACGGCTACGGAACGGGGGCGATCCGCGACGCCGTCCACGCGGCGCTCAAAAATCATCCGCTGATCGCGTCATTCCACTACGGCGAGCAGGGCGAGGGCGGCCGCGGCGTGACCATCGCGGTGCTGAAGTAGCCGGGGAATCCGGAACCTCGGGGTTTCCTTAGTCCTTGACATTGCCGTTGGCCGACAGTATTGAGGCGGGGCGCCCGCCGGTGTCCGGGCGACGTTATGAGGGGTATTGAAGCGAGGAGTTGTACGAGTGGCAAAGAATGTGGTGATCGTCGAGAGCCCCGCAAAGGCGAAGACCATCGAGAAGTATCTCGGCAAGGATTTTCATGTCGAGGCCTCGATGGGCCACGTGCGGGATCTGCCTCAGAAGAAGCTGGGCGTCGACATCGAGCATGATTTCGAGCCCAGTTACACCGTGCTGCCCGGCAAGGTGAAGGTCGTCAAGTCGCTCCAGGCGGCCGTCAAGAAGGCCCAAACCGTGTACATGGCAACCGACCTTGACCGCGAGGGCGAGGCCATTGCGTGGCACCTGTGCGAGGCGCTCGGCCTGAAGCCCGACGAGGTTCACCGCGTCGTCTTCAACGAGATCACGAAGACCGCGATCCAGGCCGCGTTCTCGCAGCCCGGCCACATCAACATGAACAAGGTGTCGGCCCAGGAGGCGCGGCGGATCCTGGACCGGCTGGTGGGTTACAAGCTCAGCCCGCTCCTCTGGAAGAAGGTGGCCAAGGGCCTCTCGGCCGGCCGCGTGCAGAGCGTTGCCGTGCGGCTGGTGGTGGAGCGCGAGCGCGAAATCCGCGACTTCAAGACCGAGGAGTTCTGGACGATCGGCGCCCTCCTCAACCGCAAGGGCGAGGAGCGGACCTTCAAGGCGGCGCTCGTCGAGGTCAACGGCGCGAAGTTCCGCCCGTCAGCGGGCGACGTCGCACGCGGCGTCCGCGACCAGTTGCGACGGGCCGCATATCGCGTGCTTTCGATCCGCAAGCGGCGCGTGAACGATAAGGCCCCGCCGCCGTTCATCACGAGCGAGCTCCAGCGGGCCGCGTCGACGCAACTCGGCTTCAGCACGAAGAAGACGATGACGATCGCCCAGCAGCTTTACCAGGGCGTGGAGCTGGGGCCCGAGGGGCCGGTCGCCCTCATCACATACATGCGAACCGATTCGTACCACATCGCGCCGGCGGCGATTGAGGCCGTGCGGGCGTTCATCGGATCGACCTTCGGCCCCGGCTACGTGCCGCCCGAGCCACACTATTTCAAGTCGCGCGGCCGCGCGCAGGAGGCCCACGAGGCCATCCGCCCGACCGACGTCAACCGCACACCCGAGAGCGTGGCCCCCTACCTCGACCCCAGCGATGCCCGCCTGTACGAGATCATCTGGAAGCGGTTCGTGGCCAGCCAGATGAAGCCGGCCGAGTGGGACGTGACCGATGCCGATATCGAGGCCGCCGTCGAAGCCACGCGCGGCCTCTTTCGCGCCCGCGGCCGCACGCTGGTCTACGACGGCCACACGAAAGTCACCGGCATCCGCCTGGCCGAGGACGAGCAGCAGTTGCCCGCGGTGGTCGAGGGCGAGCCGCTCGACCTGAAGTCGCTTGAAGAGGCGCAGCACTTCACGCAGCCTCCGTCGCGCTACAGCGAGGCAACGCTGGTGCGCGAACTCGAGAGCAAGGGCATCGGCCGGCCCAGCACGTACGCCGCCATCATCTCGACGATCCAGGAACGCGGGTACGTCCAGCAGGAGAAGAACCTCTTCCTGCGCTGCGACCACTACCCCGCGTGCCAGTACAGCATCCCGTGCGACATCAACCGCAAGCCCATGTGGCCCATCGGCGAGGGCCTCGCATGCTCGCATTGCGGCGGCACGATGGTCATGAAGGACGGCAAGCGGTGCTTCTTTGCCACCGACCTGGGCGAGGTCGTGACCGACAAGCTCGTCGCGCACTTCCCGAAGATCATGGACACGGCCTTCACGAGTCACATGGAGGAGGAGCTTGACGACGTCGAAGAGGCACGCGTCAAGTGGATCGACGTCGTCCGCGAGTTCTGGGATCCCTTCTCCGAGGCGCTCGAACGGGCCGGCACCGAGATGGAGAGCACCAAGAACCAGGCCGTCGAGGAGGCAGGCCCCTGCCCGCTCTGCCAGGCACCGCTCGTCAAGCGGTGGTCAAAGCATGGGGCGTTCCTGGGATGCTCGAAATACCCGGAGTGCAAGTACACACGCCACGTCGAAGGAGGCAACATGGAAGCCGCCGAGCCCACCGCCGAAGAAACCGGAACGTGCCCGGACTGCAACGCGCCGCTCGTCAAGCGCTGGTCGAAGCGCGGGCCGTTCCTCGGGTGCTCGAAGTACCCCGAGTGCAAGTTCACGAAGGACATCGGCGGCGAGGCGCGGCCCGAGCCGAAGCTCACCGAGCAAAAGTGCGACAAGTGCGGCGCCCCGATGCTCCTCCGCTACAACCGGAGCAGCGAACCGTTCCTCGGATGCTCGAAGTACCCCGAGTGCAAGAGCACCCTGCCGTGCGACAAGGACGGCAACGCGCAGCGGCCCGAGCCCACGGGCGAAGTATGCGAGAAGTGCGGTTCGCCCATGGTCATCAGGAAAAGCAAACGCGGGCCGTTCCTGGCCTGCTCGGGATACCCGAAGTGCCGCAACGCCAAGTCGCTGAGCAAGGCCGGCAAGGCCGAACCGGCCGGCGAAGCGGGCGCCGAAGGCACGCCCAAGCGGGCGGCACGGGCGCCGCGCGCCCCGCGGGCCAAGCCCACGACGACCGACCGCGATTGCCCCGACTGCGGCGCCAAGCTCGTCATCCGCACCGGGCGGCGCGGCCCGTTCCTCGGATGCTCGAAGTACCCGAAGTGCAAGCACACCGAAGACGTGCCGCCGGACCTTGTCGTGCCTGAGAAATAAGCGAGCGCCTGACCGTGCGCGTCCTTGTCCTTGGCTCGGGTACCAGCCACGGCGTGCCGATGATCGGCTGCCGGTGTCCGGTCTGCACGTCAACCGACCCGCGCAACCGCCGCATGCGCACCAGCGCCGCCGTGCGCCTGGGCGATAAGACCCTGCTCATCGACACGACGCCCGAACTGCGCCTGCAGGCGCTGGCGGCCGGCCTCGACCGGGTGGACGCCGTCGCCCTGTCGCACAGCCATGCCGATCACATCATGGGTTTCGACGAGCTTCGGCGATTCTCGGAACTCGCCCGCTGCGCGATTCCGGTCTACGCGGCGCCCGCCACGCTTTCGACGGTCTTCCGCGTCTTCGACTACGTCCTGACCGATGAAAGCTACCACCACTTCGGCATCCCGTGCGTCGCGTGGCACCCGCTCACGGCGCCGGTGGACCTGTGGGGCCATCGCCTCACGCCCGTGCCGCTGGAACACGGTGCCGCGCTGGCCACCGGGTTCCGGCTGGACGGCCCCGACGGCGCCGCCCTGGCGTGGTGCCCCGATTGCCGCGGCATCCCGGCGGGGTCGTGGGACCTCCTGCGCGGGCTGGACGTGCTGTTCATCGACGGCCTGCGTCACCGGCCGCACCCCACGCATTTCACCGTGGCCCAGACGCTCGAGGTCATCCGCGAAGTCGCGCCGCGCCGGGCCTATCTTATTCACATGACACATGACCTTGATCACGCGACGACCGAGGCCGGCCTGCCGGCGCTGCCCAGCGTAGCCGGCGGCGTGCGATTGGCGTATGATGGCCTGACCGTTGACGTTGTCCCACGTTCCTGAAACGCGGAGGATTGACCATGCTCGCCGACCTTCGACTCCTCGCAGGATTGGCTGCATTCACGCTCGTGGCCTGCGCTTCGCTGGCCGCCGACGAACCCGTGCTCAAGCTCAACCTGCGAAGCCAGTCGCTCGCGCAGGACGCCACGGGGCACAACGTCTGGCGCACCGACACGACGTCCAAGACGTTCAAGCCCTCCGAGACCGCCCTGCTCCTCTGCGACGTGTGGGACAAGCACTGGTGCCGCGGGGCCAACGAGCGCCTGGCGGCGATGTTGCCGCGGATGAACGAGACCGTCAAGGCGGCGCGGGCCGCGGGCATCACGATCATCCACGCGCCGAGCGAGACGATGGATTTCTACAAGGATTCGCCCGCCCGCCAGCGCGTGCGGGAAGCGCCCAGCGTGCCGATACCGCCGCCGGCAAAGCACGATGCGCCGCCGCTGCCGATCGACGCCTCCGACCAGGGCTCCGACACCGGCGAGAAATCGTGGTTCAAGGCATGGACACGCCAGCATCCGGCCATCGAGATCGACGAGACCCGGGACGGCATCTCCGATAACGGCCAGGAGATCTGGAACTTCATGCAGGCCCGCGGCATGAAAAACCTCATCCTCTTCGGCGTGCACGCGAACATGTGCATCCTGAACCGCCCGTTCGCGATCAAGGCGATGGTCCCGCGCGGCGTCAACGTGATGCTGGTGCGCGACCTGACCGACACGATGTACAACCCCGAGCGGTCGCCGTACGTCAGCCACGAGGAGGGGACGCGCCTGGTCGTCGAGTACATCGAGAAGTTCTGGTGCCCGACGATCCTGAGCGAGGACCTGCTGAAGGCGGCGCCGGCGGGCAAGCCGTAAGGCCATAGATGACAGCGCCAGATTGCGATTTGCGGTCCTATTTTCCGCCGATCGAAATCAGGTGCGAGTATGTCCTTAGGAACATCCGGCCGCCGGCGATGGCGGGCGTTGCCAGGCTCTTCTCGCCTAACTGATTTCGCGCCAGCAGTTGATACTTGTCGGCCGCCGCAATGACCACCACCTCGCCCTTGGTCGAGACCGTATAGATCCGGTCGCCGGCGCACACCGGCGACGCGTAATAGTTGCCGCCCACCTTCTCGCGCCACACTTCCTCGCCCGTCGCGGTCCGCACGCAGATAACCGTGCCGGTCTCGGTCCACAGAAACGTGAGGTCGCCCTTGACGAGCGGCATCGGCACGTATGGCGCCGATTTCGTGACCTTCCACGCGACCTGCGGCGGGCCGCTCGCCCCCGGCCTCACGGCGATGACGTGCTGGCCCGAGCTGCCTTCACCGCACTGCCCCAGGATGAGGCCGCCGGCCACCACGGGCGACGCCACCACGCGCTTCGGAAATGCATCGGCCACTTCCCAGTTCACCTTTCCGGTCTTCGGGTCGAGGCTGGTGAAGCCATGCGCCATGCCCGCAAAGATAAGCTCCGCCGGGCCGCCCGCGGGCTGAAACACGCACGGCGTCGAGTACGCGGCCTTCGTCGAGCGCCGCTCCGCCTGCCAGCGGGTCGCACCCGTGCGGCGGTCGAGCGCCGCAATGAAGCTCTTGCCGTCCTGGTCGTTCGGCACGATCACGAGGTCCTCGTAAACGATCACCGACGCGCCGTGCCCGTGCTGGCTGACGAACGGCCCCAGGTCGCGCTGCCACACGTCGTGGCCTTCGTGATCGAGGGCCAGCACGGTGTACTTCTCGGGCACCGCCCAGCAGACGAAGACGTAGTCCTTGTCCACGGCGGGCGTGGGCGTGGCGTAGGAGTTCAGGTTGTTCTGCGAACACGTCTTCGAGTCGAACTCGCGCTTCCAGAGCGTGCCGCCGTCGCTCGCCCGCAGGCCGAGGACGATGCGTTTGGCCGAGTCGTCGTTGCCGCTCGTCACGAAGATCTTGTCGCCCCAGACCACCGGCGACGAGTGCCCGCCGCCGGGCAGCGCCACCTTCCAGTTGTAGTCCTTCTCGGTCCACTGAGCGGGAATGCCGGCGGCGTCGCTCAGGCCCGAGCCGTTGGGACCGCGGAAACGCGTCCACTCGGCGGAATCGGCGGCGCAGAACGTCGTGGCCGAGAGTGCGACGGCCGCCGTCACGATTAGAAGTAATGTCGTCCGCATGATACGTTGCATCCCTTCGTGTTTCGCGTGCACGTGAATTCGGTGGTTTAGAGGCGGCGTCATCCCGCCTTGGCAACGAGTTCTTCGACGAACTTCCGGGCCTTCCGGGCCTCCTCGAGGCGCTTGTCCAGGGCCACGGGTGTCTCAAGCGTCAGGCACTCGACCGCCAGCGCCCCGCTCGTGAAGCCGCCCTTCTTCAGCCGCGCGAGGACCGCCGGGAAATCGACCTTGCCCGTGCCCGGCGTCAGATCGACCTTCTTCGGCGGCAGGTAGTCCTTGACCGACATGCCCACCACGAGACCGTCAACCGTCGCCGCGTCGGCGGCCGGGTCGAGCTGACCCTCGGAGTAATAGAAGATGTTGCCCGGATCGTACCAGAGCCTGAAGTTCTTGTGGCCCACCTGCTCGATCGACTTGCGGCACTGCGGGCCGCTGGCGTTCGTACCGCCGTGGGGCTTGAGGCTCATGCCCACGTGCTTCTCGGCGGCGTAGTCGCAGCACTCGGCGATCGCCTTGTAGTAGGCGTCGGCGTCCTTCGGGTTGCCGACACCGCCCATCAGGAGATTGGTCGCGCCGGCAGCCGCACAGTTATCTATCAGCTTGCGCAGCGCCTCGACGCCGGCCTGCACCGACTTGTCAACAGGGATGCCGCCGCCCCAGACCGACGGGATCTTCATGCCGCGCTTCCGGGCCTCCTCGCCGACCTCGCGGGCCTGCTCCGGCGTCGTGGCCGGTGAGATAATCAGCCCGCTCTTGCTCTTGGTCGTCATGAGGCCTACGTACTTGTACCCGGCCTCCGCAATGGCGTCGAACGCCGCATGCCAGTCCTGATCGGACCACGGGCGAGTGTAGCAGCCGATCTGCCAGGGCGTCTCCCCGGCCGGTTCCGCCGCGGCCGCGGCCCCGGCGAGGCTGCGGCCGGCCAGCACGCCGGCGGCGCCGGCGACGATCGCCCGGCCCATGAACTGCCGGCGCGAAAAACCTTGTGCTTCGATCATCTCGTATCCTCCAATTATGCCCAGACGCTTGCGCGGCGGTCATCCCACGATTGCGCGGCGGGTCTCCGCACCCGCGCGCGGTGGGTACGGAGGCCCACCGCGCAAAACCTGGGAAGTAGCACTGCCGCACAACGCCAAGATGCGCCGGCCCCTACCCTTCGCGGATTTCCCGCTTCTCGACATCATAGACCATGCGGCGGCCCGCGTCGAAGGACTTCATCGCCATGATCACCGCCACGGCGTGCTGGTACCCGGCGTCGATCGGGGCGTTCGGGGCCTTCCGCGTCCGCAGGCACTGGAGCCAGTTGAGGAAGTGGTCCGGCGTCGGCACGTCCGGCACGGGCTGCTTGCCTCGGATCTTGCCCTTCCCCTTGCTGCCGCCCTCGGCCGAGAGGACCGGCGCGGTCCAGGCGAGCATGTCCAGCGTGCCCTGGTCGCCGAACATCTTGAACGAGCTGCCGTTGGAGTTCCCCGCGTTCGTCGTGTACTCGACCATGAAGCCTTCCGGGTAGACCCACAGGGCCGTCACGTGGTCGGGGCACGTGAACTTGTTCTCATCTTTCCATGTGAACGTGCCGCCGTGGCACACGCAACTCGTCGGGAACTTGGCGCCCGTAATGTAGTGTATCAGGTCGATGAAGTGGCTGCCGTAGCCCGGCACCGAGCCGTCGGAGAAATCGCGGAAGCCGTACCAGCCGGAGTACTGCACGGGGTCGAACGGCCGCGCGGGGGCGTCCATCAGGAACTCTTTCCAGTCGACGTCCTGTTCCTGAACGTCCTTCTTGGCGTAGGAGTACCAGTACGGGCGTTCCTCGTTGCGGTGCTGCTCGATGCGGCCGACGGTGCCCAGGATACCCGTCTTGTAAAGCGCGCGGCAGCCGGTGAAACTGGGAAGGCTCCGCAGTTGCGTGCCGATCTGGACCACCGCGCCCGCGGCCTTGACGGCGTCGCAGGCCGACTTCAGCTTCTCGAAGTCCTTGGCCAGCGGCTTCTCGACGTACACATCCTTGCCGGCCTTGACGGCGGCCTCAAGGTGCGTGGGGTGCTGATGATCGCACGAGGCGATCATGACGGCGTCCACCTCCTTCATGGCCAGGAGGTCGCGATACGAGACGACCTGGCGGGCCTCGCGCCCGTACCATTCCTTGACCCTTGCCGCAGCCCGCTCGCGGGCGGGTCGCCAGGGATCGCACACGGCGATGTACTCCACGTTCTCTTGCTTGTCATGGTTGTGGATGCCCGCCATGTGAGCCCCCACGCCACGGCTGCCGCAACCGATCTGACCCAGCGAGATCCGGTCGTTCGCGCCCATGACGCGGGCGTAGCTCGACGCCGTGAGCGCGAGGCCGGCTGCACCGACGGATGCGGTCTTCAGGAACTGACGGCGGGACGTGAGACCCTGCATCGCGGATCCTCCTAATGAAGTGGGCCCTGATTCGAAGCCATAAGCCACCTTGCAGGCTGGTGGGCGCTACAGGACTCGAACCTGTAACCTCATCCGTGTAAAGGACGCGCTCTAGCCAATTGAGCTAAGCGCCCACGCGGTCGCGCCGCGGCAGTATAGCCGCCGCAAGACAGCGATACAAGACACGGTTGCCGGGCCGTGCCGGCGTGTGGCCCCCGCAACGGATTCTTGTCTTTGCAGCCTTTGACGTTGGACGTTGGACTTGGGTCTTTGGACTCTTCCCTCCGCCCCGGCGGGGCGACGGCCTGTAGCCGCGGGTGGATCTCAGCCCGCTGTAAAGCGGGCGGAGCGCAACCCGTGGGAAAGGCGAGTTATCGACACATCCGCCACGCGAGGGGCGGAGAAATCGCCGGGACGCGAGGCCGATCGATGCTTCTTCGTTGGTTCGGGCATGCTATCTACGGGGCTGCTCGACGGTAGTTCATAGGGTTGTAGTACCAACTGGGCGGACAGAAAAATCAGTCCCGCCACATCTATGCTCTCGCAGTCTTGGCCCCCCCTTTCCGACGAGAGCCAGTCTTTTTCTCCCCCTTCGTCACGATCTAAGTCGTTATTAAAGCGTATGTTACGCTAGCACGCCCTGCCAGCTTACCGATTCTCGCCCCCCCCCAAGCTTCGGCGATTTGACAACGCCCCCCAAATACGTAGGCTTGGTAATAGAGGCAAGATGGGAAGTATGGGGGATATGGCCTTGAAATCTGAGGAATCAAAGATGAAGCTTACTGACGATCGCCGGCCGGTCTTCGAGAATCTGGAACCCCGCCTCCTTCTGAGCGCCTCCGCTTTCGACACGATCGTTGCCGGTATGCCGCCCGCCGTGGCAGCCCTCTTCTCCGATCTCCACGCCAACGCGAACACCCATGATGTGGGCAAGGGCAGCGATAAGGTCGGCGGCAAGGCAGACAACAAGGTCGCCCCTGCCCCGGTAGTCAAACTCTCCACCCCGGTGAAGACCACTCCCGCGGCAGTAACCACCACCACGCCCGTCAAGACCGTCGCGACCGCCCCCACCCCGCGTGCCCGCGTTGCCGGCACCCTGGTGACGGCCTACACCGAGACGACCCAGACGGGCCTGGAACTCGTGATCCTCGGCACGAACTCGGCCGACACGATCACCGTGACGCAGACCACCAGCACCCTCCTAGTCACCAGCATGAACTTCTCGCAGACCTTCACCGGCTCGTTCTACGACATCGCCATCTATGGCTTCGGCGGCAACGATACGATCACGCTGACCAGCAAGGTCGCGGTCAAGGCAAATGTAACGATGGGCGACGGCAACGACTCGGTGTTCCTGGCCGGGAGCGGGGCCGACACCGTCACCCTGGGCGCCGGCGCCGACCTCGTGGTGACCGTCGGCGGCGGGACCGACCTCATCAACGGCGGCACGGGCCTCGACAGCTTCTGGGTCGATTCCGCGGATACCGTGAGGAACGTCACGACCGCCGAAACGGCCGTCAACGCCGTCCACCGCATCAGCAGTTTCCTGCAGCCCACCAGCAACCGGGCATCGCAGCCCACGCTGCAGATCGACGGCCAGAAGCTGACCGACCCCACGTCGACCTACGCGTACAAGGACTTCTCGTCGCAGCCGCTCTTCGTGGGCACGCCGCAGTTCAACGATACGCAGCAAGGCTACCTGGGCGACTGCTACTTCATCGCGTCGTTGGCCTCGCTGGCCGACAAGGACCCCGAGATCATCCGCCAGATGATCACGCCGCTGGGCGACGGCTCCTACGCCGTGCGGTTCTTCAACCGCGGCACGGCCACGTACGTCCGCGTCGCCGCCGACCTGCCCACCTACTACGGCAGCCCGATCTACGCCGACCTGACGCCGCGCGGCGGCCTCTGGGTCGCGCTGGCCGAGAAGGCCTTCGCCCAGTTCCGCAGCGGCCAGAACTCCTACGATTCGCTGAGCGGCGGATGGATGGGCGACGTGTACCGCCAGGTCACCGGCGGCACCTCCCTCGACTCCTATACCCACGGCCAGAACCCGACTTCGCTGGCCCAGTGGATCAACACGCAACTGGCCGCCGGCCACGCCGTGACCTGCGCCTCGTACAGCAACCCCGCGAAGCCGATCGTGGGCTGCCACGCGTACATGATTAAGGCAGTCGATACGACGGGCACCACGCCCATGATCACCGTCTATAACCCGTGGGGCGTTGACGGGAACTCCTGGGACAGCAACCCGAACGACGGGCTGCTGAAGATCTCGATGGCCCAGTTCATCCAGTGCTTCTACGACGTGACGGTCTGCCAGGCATGATCTTAGAAACTATCTCAGAACGGCTGTTGTGTGGCACAGCCGCCCTCGGCTGTGCAGTAGGTAGGATGCGTGCTTGCACGCACGCGGAAAGGGGCGTTGGCTACTCGGCCACCCCCTCAAGACCCGCGATGCTCGGCGGTTCCGCAAAACCCCAGTCCTTCGGATAAACCCCTTCGCGAACATACCGGCAAAACGCGCAATAGCGTCCGCGTGCGTGCAAGCACGCACCCTACGCCTACGCCTACTGTTTCACGGAGGTTGTCGCTGCGGCGCCGGCGGACGGGCCGGACACCTTCACCTGGTCGAACGTGGCCTTGGTAAGCACGTCCGGCTTGTGCGAGGATGCCGCCAGACCGATGACGGCATCGGCGGCAAGGCTCAGCTTGACCTGGCCCGCGCATTGCCATCGTTGGCCATCCACCGATTCGTAGCCGCTGAACTCATCGCCATGGCGGACGATCTTCAGCCAGCATGGGAACTGTTTCTTGGGGACGCTGTTTTTCTGGGCTTCGGCGTCCGCCTTGATGCGGGTGGTGATGCCGTCGGCCTTGTCACGGTAAAAGAACTGCGTGCCGTCGGTCGCCGTGACGCACATCGTGACCTGCCGCGCGCCGGGTTGCAGCGATTCGCGGATGCTGAGGCCGGCCTTGGCATGAGCCACCCCGCCCGGGTTGTCCATCGCCACGACCCTCGCCACCAGTTCTCCGTCGCCGTGCAGCGGTTGCCATGCGATGTGCGACCCGTCGGCCGTGCCCCAGATGTCCATCGTGCCCTGCACCGTGAATACTCCGGCGGCGTGCGCCGCCGTTCCGGGCACCGTGGCCGCGTTGATGTCCTGATGCTTCCACGGCGCCGGTAGCGCCTCCTCGGCCCAAACCGGAAACGCCGCGCACAAGACGAGACCGACGACGATCAGAGGTTTCATGGTTGCCTTTCTAAGAATGGACCTGGATTTCTGGTGACTCAATGTTATTGCCATGCCTGAGTCCTTGGCCCCAACGGGGCCACGGGGTGTAGCCACGGGTGGAGCACCGACCGCTGCACAGCGGGCGGTGCGCAACCCGTGGAAAGGGTCGTGCATTGACGGACCCGCCCCACCGGGGCGGTGGATTGTAGCCACGGGTGAAGCACCGGCCGCCGTGCGACGGCCGGTGCGCAACCCGTGGAAGCGTTCGTCCTTCAACGCCTCCGCCCCTGCGGGGCGGAGGAATCGCCGCGACGCGTAACGGATCAGTCGAACACATACCGCTCGTCGAATTCCACGCCGTGGGCGCGAAGCAGCCGCAACAGTTCGGATCTGAAATCCTCCTTCTTGTGATGCGCGGCCTGTCCCGCGATGTACGTTTTCACGGCCTCTTCCTGCGACTTGCTGACCGTGAACACGCTATACCCCTCCTGCCACGCAAACGAGCCGAGGGCCGGAAAGGTCTCGTGCACCCACTTCGACGAACGGGCCTTCACGGTGCGCATCAGGGCCGACACCGACTCGTCCGGCCGCCATCGCAGATACAGGTGAACATGGTCTTCCACGCCGCCGATGTCGTAGAGCACACCCTTCTCGGCCCGGACGATTCCCCCCATATAGGGATACAGACGTTCGGCGATTTCCGGCTTGATGTGCGGCTCGCGGTTCTTGGTCGAAAAGACCATGTGCATAAGCATCTGGGAGTACGTGCCGGGCATCGACGTCCTTTCGTCTCTCCGAGAACCTCCTTCGCCCCGCCGGGGCGAAAAGAGAAAAAGAAGAAATCTGTTTTGCTCGGATTCCGCTTCCCACGGGTTGCGCGTCGGGCCGCNNGCGGCCGCGCCGCTCCACCCGTGGCTACACCCCGTCGCCCCGTTGGGGCGAACATTTCGGCGAACACGATACCGAGGTTCTCATTGCCGTTTCGCAAGGCGGCCGAAAAGAATCAGCAAGATGTCCCCCGAATTCCGAATTCCCCGAATTCCCATATCAACCAGATATCCAATCCGAAAAGGATAATATTCGTGCCTTGCTCGGAGCATCCCCAACCTTTTGCGAGATTCCCCCATCATGTGTCACAAACGTGAGGCAAGGGTCTGCCAGATACACCAGGAAATGCACATCATTGTAGTCATTCTTGTGCTTTTCCATGTTATACCCAGCCTCTGCAATCTTCGACAGTATCCACCTATATGCAGCAAAGTAGTCGGCGAGTTTGGACTTGGCCGCCAAGTCCCATTCCGAGTCGAACTTTGTTCCCAAGAGCAGCACATTCACGCGAGTTGCCGTAATAAGGAAGAACAAATCCTCAAACTGTGGTGAATTGAGGAAAGCCTTGAACTTGGTTAAGAGTGCTGGGTCCGAGAGATGAGGCATGCGGCCGGCGGCTCGCTCAGCCTTGTGGTTGGGCAGCAGATTACTGAAAACGTGGTCTTCCATGTCAGCTAAGAACCGAGTCTCGTACTTGTCACGGAACTGCTTGAGATAGCCCGTATTCAGGAGCACACGCGCTGGGGTGTCTCCCCACAGAGTGACTTGCCCGGCCGCCAAACGCTCGTACTGTTTAGTCTGCGCAATGAGCGCCGCTACTCGCATAGTGTCTTCTGGCGAAAGCCCGTGCCCCCCGGTTGGGTGGTTAAAGACTTCCTTCCGCATGAACATTTCGGGATCAGCGAGAGCGTGATCGCAAAGTTCCGTAATGGCCTCAAATGCCCGCCGGTATGTTTCGTATTCTCCCTTTTCCTCTTCGCACACGTGGCTTCCCAGTTCAACCAAAGACAAAGGGCTTACATAGCCGTTCCCCTGAACCTTCTTCCGCGCGACTAGGACTTGCTCCTTTGTGATCGTGCCCCTCTGAACATCTCTGAAGATATTTGTGTCAAATAACGTTTTCATTAGAATCTCCTACAAATGCCACGGCGACCGCATCGGACGGGTGAGCATCCGGTTGGCCTCGTCGTCGCCCACGAACTCCTCTTTCTCGGGGTCCCAGCGCAGCTTCCGCTGCACGCGCGCAGCGATGTCGCTGAGTTGGCAGATCGTTTCGGAGCGGACGGCGGTCTCGATGGGCGCCGCCGTGGGCTGGCGCGATTTCACGCATTCCAGGAAATTCTGCTGGTGATGGTTGCTCACGGGCAGGTGAACGTCGTCGGCCCCCAGCGGGCGCTTGAGGAGCGACTTCGGCTCGGCGTCGATCGCCCCGCCCAGGTGCCGCTCTTTCACGTAGACCCACCCGTCGGTGCCCTCGAACCGGACGCCCAGCGTGTTCTGTTCGCCGTCGGTAAAGTTCATGACCACGCCGCTCGCGAACTTCAGGTTCACGTTCCACGCCGTCGCGCAGTCGCACAGGCCGTCGCGCGGATACGTGCCCGTGCCCTCGACCTCCACCGGGCCGGTCCGGTCCGTGCCGTTGCCCCACTGCGCCATGTCGACCGTGTGGATGCCGCAGCCCGCGATGAACCCGAGCGAGTAATCGCTGATGTGGAACCAGTGGCTGTTGCTCACGCGGTTCTCGGTGAACGGCGACCACGGCGCGGGGCCCAGCCACAGGTCGTAGTCGATCCAGTCGGGCACCGGCATGGCCGGGAAATTCGGCGCGGCAAAGCTGTACCGCGTGCCGACCTTGACGGTGTGAATCTTGCCGACCCAGCCGCTGAGGACCATCTCGCACGCCAGCCGCGTGCTCCAACTCGACCGTTCCTGCGTGCCGAACTGGAAGACGCGGCCGAGCCGCTGCACCTCGCCGCGCAGCATCTTGGCCTGCGCCAGGCACAGGCCCATCGGTTTCTCGCAGTACACATCCTTGCCCGCCCGCACGGCGGCCAGGGCGTGGAGGACGTGCCAGTGATCGTTCGACGCCACGGTGACGGCGTCGATGTCGGGCCGCGCGATCAGTTCGCGGAAATCGACGAACGTGACGCACGCGTCATTCGTGTACTGCTTGTTGGTCATGCCCTGCGCGCGTTCGCGGGCCGGGCGTTTCACGTCGCACGCGGCCACGACCTGGGCCTCGGGCAGGCTGAGGAAGTTGGTCAGGAGGGCCGTCCCCCGGCCGCCCGTGCCGATGAAACCCATCGTGATGCGTTCGCTGGCCGCCGGCCGTCCCTCGCCGCCGAGCGCGGTCGAGGTGATCACGTACGGCGCCATAGCGGCTGCGCCCGTGACTGCGACTGCCCGCGTAAGGAACTGGCGACGGGTGATACGGCCCTGCTCCGCGTGTTTCATCGATTGCCTCGCTTGCGGCGCCAAAACGGCCGCCGCGGGTGCTCGCTCACATCTTCAATCCCGACACGTACTGACCCTATATCAACTCACTCACATCACACCGACAGACAGCCACTTGCACGGCGGGTACGGAGACCCGCCGCGCAATACTCGAACATGCAGCCTATGTGGCACGCCCGCCCTCGGGCGTGCTGGCACAGCCGGGGGCGGCTGTGCCACAAGGGGCATGCGGATCGGCTCTATATATGCACCGCCTCGATACCCGCCAACTGGCAGAAGCCTTTCAGGATCACCGCGTGGTCGCCGTACACGAAAAGCTGGTGGAAGCCCTTGACATCGCGCGAGTCGGGGATGTCGTCGAGCGCCAGTTCGACCGACGTGCGGCAACCGCCGGACGGCGGCGTGTCGATATTCGCCACGACCTTGCCCGTGCCGATGAACATCGACTTGCCGGCGCCATCGAACTTCATCAGCGTAACCTTCTGCCCCAGCCGCCAGAGGACCTGCGGCGAGACGCCGATCGCCGATTCCGAATGGCTCCGCAGAATGATCGGCTCGCGCGGCTTGTCGAACCCGTCCAGCCGCGTGGCGCACGTGCAGTGCGCCCCCATGAGCGTGTTGTTGACCGTGTTGGGCGCGGGGTCCTGCATGAAGCCCGGGCGGCCCAACAGGCTGGCCGTGACGAGGAACGAGATGGCAGCGTTCACGTCGGACTCGCACGCGCCCACCATGCCCTCATCGAGCAATCGCGAGAAGCCGATGCACGGCGGGCACGGAATCTTGCGCGTGCTCACGAGGCCAAGGCAATCCATGGAGATACCCTGGCACTTCTCGGCGGCCATGAGGTGCTTGCACGCCACGTAGTTCTCGGCGGAGTTCAGGATGTCGGCGGCCGACGGCTCGACGATCTTCCGCGCCTCCTTCGTGTAGAACGCGGCGATTTCGCGGGCCTCGTCGCACTCCTGCACCTTCGCCAGTTCCTCGACGAACCGCTCGCGCGGCACGCGCACGATCGTGGTTCCGACCGGCGCGAGGATCTGGTTCTCGGTCTTGTCGCCCTGCGCGATCACGATGCGGCTGTTCTTGAGGACCCAGAGCGCCCGGTGCATCTTCAGGCCCGTCGTGAGCCAGTCCACGTCCTGCGTGGCGCCCACGAACACGCCCGGCGCGCGCGACGCCTTCTGAAGGTGCCCCGTGAACGACGTGCCCATCGGGCTGAAGACGACCATCGGCAGCCCGCCGCGCTCATCGACGATCCGGTTGACATCGCCCCATCTATCGAAATGCATAATCACGACGAGGATACCCTGCGGCGGCCGCGTCTTCAGGCCGTCGAGGAACGCGGGCACCTCGGCCGGCGAGAGAATCGGCTCGGCGAACTCGAGCGCCACGCCCACCTCCCCGGCCGCCCTGCGCAGCGTCTCGGTGTACATCGCCTGGTGGCCGGCGATGTCGTACGACGCGCCCGGCCAGCCCATCCAGAACTTGTCGGCCTTCGGGCGGATGAACACGGCCCGCACGGTCGGCCCCGGCCCCGGAAGCGGACTGACGCGAGGCGCATCGCCCGTTCGCTCGCTCGCACTGCCGCAACCGCCCAGGCCCATGGCGGCCACCAGGGCCGACGCCCCCGCCACACCGGCGGCGCCCAGAAAATCGCGCCGCCTCAGCATCATCCGCGGACACCCCGACCCGCCACATTCGCCCTGCCTCATGTTCGATCCTCCTCATGTGTCCCGAGTGTTTCTCGTTATGCCGCGTCGGTTGGGTCCCACGGACCCACGCGCCATTCGAGTAATCACCGCCGCAACCCGCCGCCGAGCCTGCCTTTTCCGCCGACCGGCCCCTGGCCCCTTCGAGCCGCCACCATCATGCTCCGAAGCCGCAGTATTCGCAATAGTCTTTTGAGCGTGTTTCTAAGCCAGTTACGAACACCGGATGGATCGACGGAAGCACTGCCGAGCAAAGTAGCACAATGGCTGATTGCAAGCATGCACCCTCATGGGTAGCATACGCGCATGAGCAACCTTGAGTGCGAGGCGCCACAGGCATAAACTAGGCTTAGGACTCTCGGAGAGGAAACCTTCCGCGTGCGTGCAAGCACGCACCCTACGCACTGAGATTCCAGATTTCAGAAGACGGGACGGAGGGAAGAAAAAGCGGAGCAAAAAATCTGAGAATCTGAGATTTGAGGATTTCAGATTTGAAGAAAGAAGCGGCGTAGGGAAAGGTCCAAAGTCCAAGGTCCAAAGTCAAAGGCCAAAAAACCAAAGACCAAAGTCCAGGAGGAAGGACCGGGGCTATGGCGGGCGCGGGGGTTACTCGCCCTTGCGCGCGATCTCAATGTCGCGGCGAACGTCCTCCAGTAGTTGCGCCCAGTCCAGGACGCGGGTGCGGGCCAGGAGCTGCGGCTTATACTGGCGGCCGGCGACGTCGGCGTATTCCTTCCAATGCCTGGCGGCCGCTTCGAGATGCCGGACGGCGGCGGCCTGCCGCTTGGGGTCCTTCGAGGCCCGGAACGATTCCAGTTCGACCGCCCCAAGGATCTTCTCGCTGTAGTACTGGCCCAGGTACGCCATGGCCTCGAGGTCGCCGAGGGTCTGTTCGAGTTCCTTGCCTGGCTTGCACTTCTTGCGGATGTACTTCACGCTCGTCAGGGCCTCGCCGGCCGAACCGTTGAGATTCTTGGCCACCGCCGCGGGCGTGAGGCCATCCATCTGGTTCTGGCCCGCGAGCGTCGCCTTGACGAAATCCTGCACCGAAATCATGCGCGATCCCGGCATCGGCTTAACCTTGATGAAGTCGTCAACCGTGTGAAAGCCGTGTTGCTGATCGAAGCAGCCCTCCACGGACCACTGGAAATCCCAGTCCTTCCAGTGAAACCGATTGACCTGCGGAACGACCCGCGACGCCTGCAGCCACGCATCGTAGAGCTGGCTCGCCGGCGCCTCGGGGAAATGGTCGGCCAGGGCCTTCTCGAAGAACGGGCGTTCGAGCGTGGGGTCATACCCCAGGCGGCCCCAGAGCATGAAGGAGTACCAGTGCTTGCGAATCTCGAGTTGGCGGGGGCTGTCGGGGTCGCGGCTCGTGAACTCGCGCCCCCAGACGTAACCGTCGGAGCCCAGAAGATAGCCGGCGGTGCGGGCCAGCGGGAAGTGCTTCACGAATTCGCTGACGTAGTACGGGTCGCCCCAGCGGAAACAGAAGATGTCGTCGTTCCGCAGGTTCCACCAGCAGCGGAGCGTGTACGGGGCCATCTCCTTCAGCAGTTCGTCGGCAAACGGCGGCGTGGGCGACGCGTACAGCCGCGCGTGGGCGTACTTGAACTCGATGTCAAACGGGTCGGGATACTTCGACCCGAAATCCTGCATCACGTCCTTGACGCTCGTTTGCCAGACGCGGTGGATGAAGCGGACCTTGCGCTGGGGGTCCTCTTTCCTGGCGTCGACCACGCCCTGGCCGTAGGTGCTCCAGAGCCATTTCTCCTTGGCGAACTCGTCCTTGCGGTCCTTCATGCGCTCGCCGGCCGTCACGCCGATACCCGTGAGGTCGGGGTACGTCAGGACCATCTCGCGGGTGCACTCGCGCAGGTAGGCGATCGTGGCGGGGTTGTCCTGGCGGCCGTCGATGCCGTGCTTGCCCTCGGCGCTGTTGACGACGACGTTCCAGGTGATGAAGTAGACGTCGATGCCGCGGTCGCGGGCGTACTTCATAACGCGCTGCCAGAAGGCGACCTTCTCGTCGATCGACATCTTTTTGAGGACCTTGAGGTTCTGGAGCACCTCGGCCGAGACGCCCTGCGGCTCGTTCCAGGACCCGCCCTTGTAGGAAGGTGTGAGCGTGGTGGCGCACACGTCGTCGAGCGCCACGCCGGGGTACTTGGCCAGCTTCAGCATCGACGGGAACGGGTGGGGATTCCACAGCGACAGAACGTTGTAACGGTCGCGCGCCATGTCGTCGAGGAACTCTCGCCAGAAGTCGAAGTTCCACATCTCGGCGATGTTGTTCTGGGCCGCGTCGCCGGTGTCGTCGTAGCTGGGCGTGCGGGCATCGAGCGGGATGTTGAACTTGATGCCGCGCTCGACAACCGCCGGGCCGCCCGTCGACGGGACCGCGCGGGCCAGGCCCTTGCCGAAGCGAATCGACTCGGCCAACTGGAGACCGCCGTACATCGCCCCGACGGCGTCGCCGCCGCTCACCCGCCAGGCATTCTCGCCTTCCCTGGTGATCGCGAAGCCTTGCGGCAGGCCGCCGGCCGTCACCGCGAGCACGATGCGAGATGCGTCGGCGGCGCCGGCCCCTGGCGCAGCCTGGAGGTCGACGGTGTCGCCGGTCTTTTCGAGCGCCGCGGCGAGTTCGCGGGCTGCAAACTCGACCTGCGGCACGGCCGGATCGCGTACGATGACCACGCGCCCCGCCCACGCGCCCGAGGACGCCACGCCGAGGATGCTGAGGGCGAGAACCAGTCGCTGGAGAGAGCGGGAGAGCTTCATTCAGGAACCTTTCTTCGTAATTCATCAGTTACGGGCGCCGCCCGCTGCGCGGTGCGATGTTGAGCGACCGTGCGACCCTTCGGCAGCAAGCACGGCCACGCAAAGGCGCGAGGCCGTGCCACCCGTCTAGCCGTGGCACGCGGATGAGGATCACGGTAAACACATACGGTTTACCGGCCCTCGTTACCGTATCACTGCCGGGCTGCTGACCATCGCGCCGCGGTCGTCAGTGACCGTCGCAAAAATGGCCGTGGCGTCGGCCGGCGGCGCATCGGCGCTAAGGCGGTTGCCCTCGATCGCCATCGCGCACTCTACCCACGGTCGCGACTTGTTCTCCTTGTGCGGACCCGTCGTGTAGTATAGCTTCGCCTCGACGAGTTTGGTACGGGCCGTCACTTCGGCGGTCGCGCGGCCATCGCGGATCGCCAGTTCCGAGACCACCGGCAGCGGCACGGCGTCCTTCAGGCACTGGTCGATGAACATCAGCGTCTCTTTCTGATCGAACGTGTGCCCGTGCGCCATCTTGAGCTGGATGCGGATGTTCTTCTGGCTGCGCACCAGGGCAAACGTCTTCGCGTAGCTGTCGAGCGGGTAGAACGGGTCGTTCGAGCCGTTGACGAAGAAGACCGGCACGCGCGTGCCGGCGACATACGACGATGGGTCCCACAGGCTCAGCCACTTCTTGGTCCACTCGGGCGACATGGACTTGAAGTTCGAGTCCTTCCAGGCGCTGTTCTCGTTCAGGAACCCGCAGCCGTACATCGGCACGGCCGCCTTGAAGCGCGGGTCCACCGCCGCCACGATGCACGTGAGGTACCCGCCCCAACTGATGCCCACGACGCCGGTCCGGTCGGCATCGACCTCCGGCAGGCTGCGGAGGAGCGAGTGCGCCAGGAGCACGTCGGCCACCGCATGGTACGTCCACTGGTCCTTGTCGGGAAGATCGGGCAGGCGGAACTTGGTCAGGTCGTCCTGCGGCGGACCGCCGTCGGGAAGAGGCTCGGTCTTCTTGCCCCCCTCGCCTTCCTTGTTGCCGGCAAGGTCCATGGCGATGGCCGCATAACCACGTTTGGCGTAAAGCTCGGCCCATTGCGGAAACGCGTGCCCGCCGCCGCCATGCACGAGGACCATCGCGGGGAAGGGCCCGTCGCCTGTCGCAGGCCGGCCGAGGTAGGCAAACACGCGGGTCACCTTTCCTCGATAGGGTTCGCCCTGGTAATAGACTTCTTGGACGAGCCCGGTGCGCCCGCCCCACTCGGCGGCAGCCACTTGTTTGAGAGCCGTCATGTTCCACGGCCCGGTGTGGCGCTCAGACGTCTTGATCGAACTGCACCCGGCGGCCAGCAGCACCGTCAGGGAGAGAATTCCCCCAATGAAGGTCCCGCGCTTTGAACACCTGAACCGTGGCTTGGCCGGACCGCGACCGGTCCCCGGTCGCAGCAGCTCGAACGGCGCTAGAACGGTAAGAATTCGCCCCGTGCGCCGCCCGCTTCCCACCTGCAGCGCGCCGGGACGTCGCGCGGTCCGG
>PMZT01000113.1 GCA_003170085.1 Planctomycetia bacterium
GCCGCGCAAAGTGGCGTTGTAGTACTACAGTAGTATGAAACTCCGCCACGAGCGCATCGGACCGGTCAGACTGGCCGCACCTCTCAGGCGTGGCGGCGCCCTACGGCTTGACCGGCGTGATCTTGAGCGTCACGGTGGCGGCCGCGACCGGCTTCGTCAGGTTGATGCCGATCCGCGTGGGCTTGCACGGCGCGTTCTCGATAATCGGCTCGTCCTGGATCTTGAACTCCGCGCCGCCGGTGTCGATCTCCACGCGAACCGACGACTTCCCGTCGGTCACCTGAAACGTGCGGGCATCCAGCGGCTTCCACGATCCGAGCGTAAGGACCGCCGTGCCGAACGTCTGCGGCGACTTGAACTCCACGCGGTCGGTCACCGTCAGGCCGCCGGCGCCTTGGCGCGAATACACGAACGTCCGCTCGAGCTTCACGAGGTCCGCCACGGCGGCGTACGGCGAGCGGATGTCCATGACAAGCGTGTCGGCGGCATCGGTAAAGTCGGCCCGCAGGATCTTCGCCTCGGACTTCCGGCCCTCCTTCTGAAGCTGCCCCGCGATGACGGGCACCGGGTGGCCGAAGGAGTTGAGGAGCTTTGACTCGTACCGCTTCGCGCTGAACGTGCGAGCCGTGTAGGTCTCGGCGCCGGGGTCCAGCAGGACCGGCCGGTCGCCGACGACCACCACATAGGATCCGACATCATTATGATTGTGATGCTCGGCGTTGTGGCCGCCCTTGAGGGCCGCGCCCATGAGGCAGGCCGAGCCAGGCGCCGGCCGGCAAACGAGGATGCCCGCCGTGTCGAACCAGTCGCGCAGGACCGGCCCCGTGGCCCCGCCACTCCCGGCGGTGCGCCCCGCTTCACCGCTCCCGAGGGCGGCCGGGCCGGACGGCGGCGCCATTGAAGCGGCGTTCGGGAACGCGTACAGCATCGCCTCCGAGACGGACCCGACGACGCTCCTCAGGTCGAGCGTGTCATAGCCCGCCAAGCCAAGGCCCAGGCGGCGATTGACGAACCACACGGTCTCCGGCGCCGGCTTCGCACTCACCGAGCAGTCGGCAAACGCCGGCGCCACGCCGCTAACAATCTGGATACGCGTGCCGAACAGGGCGGGCGGCTTCGCTTCGGGCAACCCAAGAAGATCAACGCGGCCGCCGGTCGCCTGGCGGACCGTCTCGGCCAGCATCACGAAGTGGCCGAACCCGTAGTTCCAGTAGCCCAGGCCCTCGCTGCAATAGCCGTCGGGCGTGAAGCCCGCAAGGAAGTTGCGGGAGTACGTCTCGGCCGCAACGACGAAGAGTGCGCGGTCTTCGCGCGATTCCAGTTCCACCAGGCCCGCGCCCGTCACGCCCGCCAGACACACGGCGTTCCAGTTGTTCGTGGTCTTCATCCAGCCGATGACGGGGCGCGACCCGGTGATCGCCGCCCGGTACGGATCGAGGATGCGGCGGCGGACGTTGTCGCGGAGCTTCGCTCGCGCCGCCGGCGGGAGCTGGTCGCCAAGGAGCCAGTCGGTCGTGGCCAGGTGCCAGCCGACCGCCGACGAGAAAAGGTCGATCTCGATCGCCTTGCCGTTGAAGTTCGCAAGCCCCCCGTCGTGGGCCGGCAGAACCCAGGTGCGCTCCATCGCAAGGGCGTCGATGAACTCGACGATCCGCGGGATGAAGCGGCCCTTGTGCTCGATGCACTCGGCGATCACGAGCGGCGTAAGCCGACCGCGGCGGGCAAACGCGACGTTTTGGTAGTGCGACCGGTTGCCGTTGCGCGAGTACTCGAGGTAGAGGTCGTCGGGCTGCTCGGGCAGCGGCTCGCTCAGGATCTCCTCGGCCCGCGCGACGAGCGCCTTGAAGGCGGGCTCGGCGGCCAGGCGGGCCCACGCCTCACGGTCGGAGATCGGGCGGCCGGAGCCCGCGGGCTTCTCGGGCAGCATCGCCGCAACGGCCTTGACGCGGGCGGGATCGAGCGCGTCGGCGGCGCCGCGGGCCTCAACGGCGAACGTCGCCAGCATGAGCAACGCCGCAAGCGGCAGCACAACGGCCGGGTGCCGCAGGGACTCGAAATCGGTCATGGAATCGGTATCCTCTTGCCGGCCCGCGATTGGGACCATGCCTGATTTAACCGTGCATGGGCCGCGGCGTCACGCAATTTACAGTGTACCTTCGTGCGGCGCGCTGGACGCAAGACGGCACCCGCGTTAAAGTATGATAGCGCTAACCCCCCCAACAAGCGTATTGCCCCGCGCGTGAAGTTGGCCAAAGGGCGTGAGGGTGCGGCGCAGGAAGTTCCCGTCGGGCCTTGCCGGCCCGCCAAGGCGTCGCTCGGTTGTATCAGGGTCAGTTGCACCTCTCTTTCAAACTCGCATGCGTCCGCGGCGGATCGGGGCGTCCGTACCCCGACGACGGGGCGTCGCGCGAGCTGGGCATCGCCCCGGTCCTCATCGACCGCCTGGGCGAGGACGTGCACAGCGATTGCCTGACGATCACACGGCTGGCGGAACTCAGCCACCTGCTGGACCCCCACGCGCTGTAGGTGCACGCTTCGTAGGTTCCGCCTTTTCCCGACACGTCATATCGGCCCCCGGCCAGGACCGCCGCCTTTCCGCGATTGACACGTGCGAACGCATGTTGTACATTCTTGCCGTGTCAACGCACGGTTGGATAGGCCGCTTAGAGCCGCGGCTTCCGCCGGGGCGAGGCGCACTTAACAAGCAAGAGGCTTGGCTTCAAACAAACGCCAAACGGAATCTTAGCGAGGTCGACATGTTAAGCATGCCCAGTACTTGCGTCCTGTGCCAGCATTTGGACAGCACGAGGTTTCAGGCCAATACGCCATGGATGACGGGGTATCTATGCCCTCGCTGCGGCCAGTATTACGTCAGTGCGCTCATGGTCATGAGAGAGCCAAGCCTGTTCGACTGTGGTAACTTCCGCCTTGCATGCGTCGCCTATGAATGGCGCCACCGGCAAGGCGACGCCGCTATGGGCTTCGTGCTTGCGAACGATGGCGCGGTATCCGGTTCAGTACATGCCGCTTTCCCGGAATGCCGCGTCTTCCAACTCGACGAGATGATGGGGGCTTTCCCCAAGGGGGCCGAGATTGTCGAGCGTGCGATGTTGAACCTGGGTCGAATGGTTAAGCACCCGGTTGAATCCATAAAGTGGAATCATCCGGACTTACCTTATGCTCTCTTCACTCCACTAGAGGACAAGGCCGGGATGCTTGGGGACCTGCAAGAAATCGGATATATAAAGATTATCGGTGTGGCTGCAGGGGGCCAGAGCTTGCCCAACGCAATTCGCATTGCGCCCAGGGGCTGGCAACAAATTGAGAAGTGGCGGGGGCGCGACCTCTTGGCGCAATCAAAGCAAGCGTTCATAGCCATGTGGTTCTCCTCGGAAATGAACCCGGTCTACAAGGAGGGTATCGAGCCCGCCGTAAAGGGCGCTGGCTATGAACCCAGACGCATTGATTTCGTCGAGCACAACAACGATATTTGCGATGAGATCGTTGCAGAAATCCGGAAGAGTCGTTTTGTAGTTGCAGATTTCACCGCAGGCCTCTGCAAGAAGTGTCCGGATTGCGGGGAAAGTGAGACTTGCCGGGCCAAGGCTCGGCAGCGAGGAGGGGTGTATTTCGAAGCCGGCTTTGCACTGGGATTGGGTATCCCTGTGATCTGGACCGTCCGCAAGGACCAAATGGAACAGGTTCACTTTACACGCGTCAGTACAACTACATTGCTTATGAAACCCCCGAAGAACTCCGGCAGAAATTGCGCAACCGGATAGCGGCCACCATCCTGTGAGTAGCGCAGGCAGATATATTTTGGTCAAAAGAAACCGGCTTCGCGTCTAGAGCGTGAGAACATCACCTTGAAACAGGTGCCGTACGAGATCAAAACCGCGTAAGGACGGAGGAAGTCATGGACAAGGAAATCATCGTTCGTTTGCACTCGAGTTTCGAGGCCATGGTCCAGAAGTTTGCGCACACGGGCACCGAATTTTGGTGCGCCCGTGATCTTCAGATGCTCTTGGGCTATGCCCGCTGGGAGAACTTCGCCAAGGTCATCGACAAGGCGATAACCGCTTGTCAGAACTCGGGTTATGCTCCCAAGGACCATTTTCTTGGTATCACGAAAATGGTCGATCTGGGTTCCGGGGCGAAGCGGGAAGTGGAGGACATCGCCCTCACACGCTACGCCTGTTACCTGATCGCCCAGAACGGCGACCCGGCGAAAGAGCAGATCGCCTTCGCCCAGACGTACTTCGCCGTCCAGACCCGCAAGCAGGAGATCATCGAGAAGCGGCTGGCCGAGGCCGAACGGGTCGGCGCCCGCAAGCGGCTCACCCGTTCGGAGAAGGAACTCTCGGGCATCATCTTCGAGCGCCTGCGCGACAACGAGAGTTTCGGCCGCATCCGAAGCAAGGGCGATACGGCCCTCTTCGGCGGCCGGACCACGCAGGACATGAAGGGCCGGCTCGGCGTACCCCAGGGAAGGCCGTTGGCCGACTTCCTGCCGACGATCACGATCAAGGCCAAGGACTTCGCCAACGAGATCACTAATTTCAACATCAAGCAGAACGCACTCAGCACCGAGTCGCGGATCACCGACGAGCACGTCAAGAACAACCGCGACGTACGCAAACTGCTGGTGGACCGCGGCATCGTACCCGAAGCCCTGCCCCCGGTTGAGGACGTGAAAAAGGTCGAGCGCAGGCTGGCATCGGAACAGAAGAAACTTCCCCGGCACACCGAGCCTCTGGAAGGCGATTCGGAGACGAGAGGCTGATCTTCCGACTCAAAGACTACCCGCGTTGCCGTCTCCGCCCGCGGGCCAGCGAATCTGTCCACGCTGCCGCGCGAATCTTGTGAAGAATCTCTCAACCGCTACTTCTTCCCGTCCTTCCCTCCGCCAAAGAGCTTCTGAAGCCCGTCGCCGACGCCCTTGGCCGGGCCGTCGCCGGGGGCCTTGGCGCCGCTCTTATCGGCGCCCTTATCGCCGCCCTTGAACACGTCGCCGAGGCCGCCGATGAGTTTGCCCACGCCCATCTGGTTGACGAGCTTCGAGGCACCCTCGCCGAGGGCCTTCGTGACGCCGCCGATGTCGCCGCTGAGCTGATTGAAGTCGGTATCGGGGAGGATGCCCTTGGCCTTCTCGATCACGGCGGCGAGGATCGCGGGCACCAGGCGCCTCATCAGTTCGGGAATCGCTATGCCGCCGGCGTTGTCCTGCGTCACGTTGTCCATGACGATCTCGGGCACCTTGACATCGAACGTCGCGGCCTTGCCACCCATGGGCAGCGCCTGGATGTGTGCCACCACATTGTGAATGACGATCTTCGAGACCTTGAACTTCTTGCCGCTCGCCGCCTTGTCCTTGGGGTCGGGCGATTTCGACTGAAGGCCGCTGGTCAGGGCCGTGATGTTGCTCGACCCGATCTTCTGCTCGATGTTCAGGTCGAGGCCGTCGATGTCGAACCGGGTGACCTGGACCGTGTCGCCCATGAGGCTTCCGAGGTCGGCGCCGACCGAGATCTTGCCGGCCTTCATCAGGTGCGGCGTCTGCCAGCCTTGCGGGTTGGAGATCGTGAGGGTGTTGACCCCCACCTGGCCCTGGAAGAGGTGCAGGCTGACGGAGTCGACGGCGGTCTTGACGCTCAGGGCGTAGGTGCCGCCGCTTTCGATGCCCGCCTTGGCGAGCAAATCGACCGTCAGGTACAGGGTCACGGCGGCTGCAATGAGAAGAACAATGATGACCACGGCGATTTTCACGAGCGTTTTCATGGCGAGTCTCCGCTCTTGGTGCAGGGTTTTAGGTTTCAACCGATACCTTGACTCTACCCGCCCGGCCCGGCCGGGGCAATGTGGTTTGCAGATAGGGGCGCGGGAAGGCTTGACACGACCGGCCCCCTTTATGCTATTATTGCGTTTCTAGGTTACCCGGTTTCCCTGATTTGGAGGGTCTCACGTGGGCGCGATGATCGAAGTCAGAGACCTCACGAAGTGGTACGGCCGCACGCTGGCCCTGGACCGGGCCACGTTCGATGTCGAGAAAGGCCAGATCGTGGGCTTCCTCGGCCCGAACGGCGCCGGCAAGTCCACGACGCTGCGCATCCTGACCGGCTACTTCCCGGCCACCAGCGGCGAGGCGCGGGTCGCCGGCCACGATGTGCTCCTGGAGAGCCTCGCCGTCCGCTCGATCATCGGCTACATGCCCGAGAACGTGCCCCTGTACCCCGAGATGCGGGTGGAGGAGTATCTGGCGTTCCGGGCGGGCCTGAAGGGCGTGCCGGCCTCGCGGCGCCGGGCGGTCGTTGACGGCGTCATCGAGCGCTGCTGGCTGAAGGACATGCGCCGGCGCCTCATCGGTGCGCTCTCGAAGGGGTTCCGGCAGCGCGTGGGCCTGGCCGAGGCGCTGGTGGCCGACCCGAAGGTGCTGATCCTTGACGAGCCGACGATCGGCCTCGACCCCACGCAGATTCAGGAAGTGCGGCGCCTGATCAAGTCGCTGGGCGAGACGCACACGGTGCTCCTCTCGAGCCACATCCTGCCGGAGGTCGAGAAGACCTGCTCGCACCTCGTGATGATCGCGGGCGGGCGAATCGCCGCCGCCGGCAGCGTTGAGGAGTTGCGGGCGGGCCGGGCGCAGACCACGAAGTTCATCCTTGAAGTGCGGCCCGCTCCCGGCAAGACCGCCGACGGCCCGGCCGAGATCGCCCGCGTCGTGGGCCTCGTGCCCGGTGTGGCGGCGATCAAACGCGAAGAGGCCGGCGACGGCTGGCTGCGTCTGACCCTCACGGCAGTAGGCGAGGCCGATATCCGCGAGGGGCTGTACGCGTGCGTAGCGCAGCGGGGCTGGCAACTTCGGGAGATGCGGCGTGTGGCCCCGACGCTCGAGGAGCTTTACGTCGAGATCATCGCCGGCGAACAGGCGGCGCAGGCGGCCAAGGGCGCCGCGTAACGCCAGGCCGGTTGCCCTTGCACTGAATTGCCTGACTGACAAGTTGTACGACGCTACTTGACAAATTGACAGTCAGCCCCGAAGGGGCGTCTTTCTTAGCCCAGGGTGAAGGGCGAAGCCCGAACCCTGGGTACGCATAAGAAAGTAGGGCTTCAAGCCCCGTCGGGGCGCCTTAGTAGATGCGTCGCTTTGCCAATCGTTCGGCAAGACGCCCCTGCCGGGGCTTGACCCTGTCAGGGGATACGCTTACCCAGGGCTCGACTAAAGTCTTCGCCCTGGGCTAAGGAAGACGCCCCTGGCGGGGCTTGTCGGTTGGAATTCATAACGTTGTAGTATTAGCAAGGAGCCGTTTATGAGCAAAGTCCTCCTCCTGACGCGACGAGAGGTGAGTTCCTTCTTCGTCTCACCGATCGCCTATGTGGCAACCGCCCTGTTCCTGGTGATCGCGGGGTTCTTCTTCGCCTTCGGCGATTTCCGTCCGGGCGCCCCGGCCGCCATGCGGGCCATCTTCGAGGTGATGATGATCATCCTGGTATTCATCATCCCGATTCTGACGATGCGCAGCCTGGCCGAGGAGCGGCGCAGCGGCACCCTTGAATCGCTCCTCACGGCCCCCGTGACCGATACCCAGGTCGTGCTGGCCAAGTTCCTCGGCTGCTGGCTGATGTACCTATTTATGCTCGCCCCCACGCTCCTGTACGTGATCCTGCTGGCTGCGTATGGCCATCCGGAGTACGGCCCGATCCTGAGCGGGTACCTGGGGCTGGCGCTCCTGGGCGGGTTGTACGTGGCGGTGGGCCTGCTGGCCTCGTCGCTGACGTCGAACCAGGTCATCTCGGCCGTGATCAGTTTCGTGGTCCTGATCGGGCTGGCGCTGCTGGCCCCGTGGATCGCCACCGTTCTGCCGTCGGAGGCCTGGGGCATCCCGCTGCGGGGCATCGTGCAGCGGACCTCGGTCCGGCTGCACTACGCCGACTTCAGCCAGGGTGTCGTGGACCTCGTGCACATCATCTACTTCGTCGCGCTGACGCTGTATTGCCTGTTCCTCACGGTTAAAGTTCTGGAGAGCCGCCGATGGCGCTAGAAAAACACACGAACTCGGCCGTTTCCGAAAAGTCGCCCCCTGCCCCGGGCATGACGCAGCGGCAGCGCTGGTGGAAGTTCGGCCCGAACGTGCTGGTGGCGATCGCGCTGGCCACCGTGATCGCCTTCCTGGGCGTCTGGTTGTCGGGGACACTCATCCGCGGCCGCGCGCGGAGCGACTGGACGAAGACCGGCCGCTTCAGCCTGAGCCCGCGCACCAAGGCCCTGGTGGCCGACCTCCCGTGCGACGTCCGCATCACGAACCTCTACATCCACTCGCCCGATAACCCGCAGTCTGAGGAGATGTTCCGGCGGGTGCAGGACCTCGTGTCGCAGTACGGCGCGGCCTCGTCAAAGGTCACCGTGGAAGAGGTCAACCCGGCGGTCGATGCCGGCGGCGTCGAGGGCCTTGTCAAGCGCCTGCGCGAGCGGTACGCCGGCGAGCTTGAGAAGCCCAAGGCCCTTATCGAGGACTATGGCAAGATTCAGAAGGACCTCGGCGCGTTCCTGCCCGCCGAGGCCAAACGCCTGACCCAGGCCGCCGCCGCCTGGAAGGACGCCCCCCCCGACGCCACGAACGCCCTGCGGATGGTCGCGCAGCGCTGGACACAGTTCGCCGCGGTCGGCCAGTTCGTCGAGGCCGACGTCACGAGCCAGACCGAGCAGGCCCTGCCGGCCTACTCCACCGCCGTCGCCCGCATCAAGGAGTACTTCAAGCAGGTCGGCGACAACTTCGCGGCCGTGCCGGAACTTTACGGCCAGCTCCAGGACGCGGCCAAGAAGGCCCCGGCGCCCGAGGAGGTCAACGCCCTCCTGGCCGGCGCCAAGACGACCTACGAGCCTTTTACGAAGCAATTTGCGGAGTTCGATAAGAAATCGGCGGACCTCAAGGAACTGGAACTCGACGACATCCGCCGCGACATCTCGCAGGGCGATTGCATCCTCCTGGAATCGCCCACCCAGATCAAGGTCGTCGGCCTTGAGGACGTGTGGGTCCGCAACCCGCAGGCCGACGAGCAGCACCCCGACGTGCCGGAGCGCCTGTTCGCGGGCGAATCGGCCGTGTCGAGCACCCTCCTTTCGATGTGCAAGCCCGACAAGCCGGCCGTCCTGTTCGTGACCTTTGGGGCGCCGGCCACGATGGGCGGCAACCCGATGATGGGCGGTGGCGGCGGGGCCTTCGCCCAGATGGCGGCCCGCCTGCGCAAGGCCAACTTCATCGTCGAGGACTGGGATCTCGCCCGTTCGCCCGAGATGCCCAAGCCCGAGCACGCGACCAAGACGATCCTAGTCTTCGTGCCGCCGCCCCCGCCGAACATGCAGATGCCCGTGCCGCCCGCCACGCCCGAGATGTTCAAGCCCGCCATTGACGCCGTCAAGGCCGGCACGCCGGCCATTCTCCTGGCCGATCCGGCCGGCATGATGTCGCCGGGCATTCCGTACGCCGAGCTTTTCGAGCTCTTCGGCATCACCCCCAAGACCAATGCCATCTGCGTACACAAAGTGGTCGTGGACGCCATGGGCAATGAGAAGGCCGTGCCGCAGATCGAGGTCACCGCCTACGAGTCGAGCACGATCACCGAGCCGGTGAAGGGCCTGCCAACGATGTTCCTGGCGGCGTCGCCGCTCGTCGTGGCGAAGGAGTCCCCCGCGGGCGTGACCGACCAGGTGCTTATCGCCCTGCCGGTCGGCGCCGATTACTGGGCCGATACGAATGTCATGATGGCCGGCCGCGGCGAGGCCAAGTTCGACGCCTCCGAGGACCTCGTATCGAAGAAGGGCGAGCCGCTGGCCCTGGGCGTGGCCGCCACCCGCACGGTCAAGGACGCCGAGCAGAAGGCCGTCCTCTTCGGCGGCGCACGATTCGCCGAAGACCGCGTCGCGTTCTACCGCGACATGCTGGGCCGCGACATGTTCCCCGGCAACGCCGAACTGTTCGTCAACAGCATCCTCTGGGTCGCGGGCAGCGAGCACCTGATCACGGTAAGCCCCGAGACCCTGCAGGCCCGCCGCCTGGGCGACATGGGCCAGTGGGTGCTGCCGATTCAGCTTGCGGTGGCCGGCGGCCCGACGCTCCTGGTGGCAATCATCGGCATCATCGTTTACTTCTGGCGCAGGAGATAGAAGCCTATGCGATACACGACCACCCTCATCCTGGCGGTCATTGTGTTCATTGCCGCCGCGTTGATCTACGTCTACCGCGACCAGTTGACGGGCGAGGCCAAGCCGCCCGAGAAGCCGTCGGAGACGAAGGCGCTCATCGAGAACGTCAAGGTGGACGACCTTGCCTCGGCCACGGTCGAGGAACGCGCGAAGGACGGCAAGATGGCGCCGCGGCTGGCCCTGAAGAAGGTCGACGGCCAGTGGCGGATCACGGCCCCCCTCGAGGGCGCCGCCGACGACTACGAGGTGAGCCGCCTCCTGCGGGCCGCGCTCGACGGGCGGTATCGCACGACGATCGAGCCGGGCAAGAAGGGCCAGCCCACGCTCGAGGCGCTTGGCCTGGAACCGGCGCCGCTGCAACTCGTGCTCACGACCAAGGAGAACGAGAAGGATAAGAAGCCGGCCAGGACCATGACGATCGCGATCGGCCGACGCCCGTCGTTCGGCGAGGGGCTGTACGTCCGCCTGGCCGACCAGCCCAAGGCCGTGGTCCTTGAACGGGCCGACCTTCTGGACCGCGCCAAGGAAAAGACGAACGCGTATCGCAGCCGCGAACTCGTAAGCGTTGGCCGCGAAGACGTGGTGCGGATCGATCTGGCGGGCGAGAAGGGCGCGATCGAACTCAACCGCGACGCCAAGGAACGCGACCGCTGGGTCCTGGCTAAGCCCCTGGCCTCGCGCGCCGATCCCGACGCCACGGCGGCGCTCGTGCGGGCCGCGCTGGGCCTGAGCGCCAAGGAGTTCGTCGAGGATAACCCGAAGGACCTCGCGGCGTTCGGCCTCGATCAGCCGCGACTCACCCTCACGCTCTATAAACTGGTCACGGTCGAGCGGACCAAGGCCGAGGCGGAAGCCGCGCCCAATGCCGAGCCCCGGAAGGAACCGGCCAAGGTGGCCACGCTCAAGTTCGGCGCCTGGGCCGACCCCAAGCACGACACCGTGTACCTCCTGACCAGCGACGGCAAGCAGGTCGTGGCCGTCGACGCCGCAGCATATAAAGACCTGGCGAAAAGCGCGACCGACCTGCGCGACCGCCACGTCCTGGCGCTCGATACCTCGCGGGCCAACAAAGTGACCGTGAAGCTGCCCGCGAAGCTCTCGGAGTCGAAGACCGAGATCGCGTACGAACTGGTCAAGGACGGCACGGCGTGGAAGGTGCACGTGGAGGGCCGGCCCGACGCGAAGGCCGACCCGGCGACCGTCGAGTTCCTCCTGAAGGAACTGGCCGAGCTGCGCGTCCTTTACTTCGCCGAGGGCGAACACGCCGACGTGGCCAAGGGCTTCGCGCCCCTCGGTTCGGTCCGCGTGCAGCTTGCCAACGACGCCGTGGCGCAGGGCTTCGACATCGGCGGCGCGGGCGATGCGCCCAGCCTCGTCAAGAACGTCCGCGAGGACTGGATCGGCCGCATCAACGAGAAGACCCTGAACTGGGTCCGCAAAGACGGCCTCGACTTCCTCGACAAGCAGGTGCTCGCGGTCGACCCGAAGAAGGTCACGACCGTGGCCATCCAGACGCCCGACCGCAAGATCGTCCTCGAAAAGAAGAACGACAAGTGGCAGATGACCGAGCCGACCTCCGCCGAGCCCGACCCGGCCTATGCCGGCGAGCTCCTGCGGAATCTCCAGGACCTGCGGTGCGAGAAGTACGTGGCCGCAACGAAGGACTTCAAGGCCTACAAGCTCGACCCCGGCCTCGTGGTCTGCACCGTGACGCAGGCGGCCGAGGCGAAGGACGCGAAGCCGACCGAGAAGGTCCTCCGCCTGGCGCAGGACGAGAAGGCGAAGATCGTGGGCCGCGTCGACGGCAGCGACCTCGTGTTCGAGCTCTCGATGGCGGCGTTCGCCGCGCTCTCGGGCGAGCCGCTCGACAAGAAGATGACGTCGGTCTCGATGCCGGACGTCAAGGAACTCGAGATCGCGACGCCCGACCAGAAGACCCGCCTCCTGAAGATCGACCAGAAGTGGTATCGGGCCGACGCCTCCGGCGCGCCGGGCGAGGGCGTGCAGGACGAGGCGGTGAACGACATCCTCCAGAACGCCGGCGGCCTCCTATGCGCTCGCTGGGCGTCGTACGAGGCGAAGGACCTGGCGAAGTTCGGGCTCGATAAGCCGGCCCTGCGCATCAAGCTCTCGACCGACAAGACGGCGACCTTGATCCTCATCTCGGCCAAGGAGCCGCCCGTCGACCTCGGGGCCCTCGTCGACCAGAGGCCGGTCCGCTACGTCTTCGTCGAGGGCGGCCAGCGCGTGGGCCTTGTCGCCGGCCGTCCGGCGGAGGTCCTCCTGGGCGCCGCCAAGGCGCTCGAGCCTAAGAAGCCCGACGAGGCCAAGCCGGAAGAGAAGAAGCCGGAAGCAAAGAAGCCGGCCGCGAAGAAGCCGGCGGCGCCGAAGGAAAGCAAGTAGGCGGATATTGAAATGTTTAGCGCGGCGGGTCTCCCGACC